>DATFQY010000220.1:0-10991 GCA_035263845.1 Thermoanaerobaculia bacterium
CGCTTCCGCCGAGAAGCCCGCGCCGGCGCCCGTCGAGCACCCCGCGGCGCCGGTGGTTCAGACCGTTTCCGCGCCCGTCGTCGAGGAGCCGCCGGCGCCCGCGCCGGTCGCCGAGAAGGTCCCCGCTCCGGCGGTGGAGAAACCCTCGACGACGACGGTCGCGGCCAACCCTCCCGCCCCGGCCCCGGCGCCCGCGCCGAAAGCCGAGCCGGCGGCGAGCGATCCGGCACGGCTGCCCCCGGGCGTCCAGAAGGCGCAGAAAGGCTCGACCTCTCCCGCGTCCGCGCAGCGCCCGCGCGAGAAGCCGTCGCCCCGCGATGAGGCGCTCTTCGAGGCGGCCGCGGCGATGCTTGCCCAAGAGGAGGGCGCCCGGCCCGATCAGCCGGCCGCGACGACCCCCACCGCGACCTACCAGCCGCGCGCGATGGTGGAGACCACCTCGCAGTTCACCGGCGAGCCGATCTCGCTCGACCTGAAGGACGCCGACATCAAGGACGTCTTCCGGACGATCTCCCAGTTGACTCAGTTGAACATTGTCGTGGACCCGGAGGTCCGCGGCACCGTCACGGTCCAGCTCGAGGACGTGCCGTGGGACCAGGCGCTCGACCTGATCCTCAAGCAGAACAGCCTTGGCTACGTCCTCGAGAACAACATCATGCGCATCGCGACCTCCGCGAAGCTCCAGGCCGAGCAGGCCGACCGCGCGCGGCTGTCCGAGGCCCGGCAGGCGGCCGAGCCCACGCGCACGGTCATCAAGAAGCTCTCCTACGCCCGGGCTTCGGAGCTGACGCCGACGATCAAGAGCGTCATGTCCCGGCGAGGCGACATCGTCGTGGACGGCCGGACCAATACCCTGATCATTCGCGAGATCCCGACGTACCTGCCCGCGGTCCTCCAGCTGATCGAGAACCTCGACACCGCCACGCCGCAGGTCATGATCGAGGCGCGGATCGTCGAGACGACCAAGTCGCTGGGCAGGAGCCTCGGCATCGCCTGGGGCGCCAACGCCGTCTCCGACGTGCAGCACGGCAACACGACCGGCCTGATCTTCCCCAACAGCGCGTCGGGCTCCTTCACGGTCCCCCTCGGCACGCCGCAGACGATCCTGACAGCGCGGCTCGGTAACATCCTGGACACCTTCAACCTCGACGTCGCGCTGACGGCCGCCGAGAACCAGGGCCTCCTCAAGATCATCTCCTCGCCCAAGGTTGCCGCCCTGACGAACACGGCCGCGAGCATCCAATCGGGCGTCCAGATCCCGGTCCAGACCAACGTCAACAACACCACCACGGTCATCTACGTGGACGCGACGCTGAAGCTCACGGTGACTCCCCAGATCACCAACGAGGGGACGATCCTGATGAACGTCAACGTCCAGAAGCGCGAGCCCGCAGTCGCCCTGAACCTCTCGATCGGCCAGAACGTCCCGCTGACCGTACGCCAGTACACCGGCGAGATCCTCGTCCGCGACGGCGGGACCAGCGTCATCGGCGGCATCTTCCAGATCAACGACCAGGACCAGAACAACATGATCCCGGGCCTCTGGAAGATCCCGATCCTCGGCAACCTCTTCCGCAACAAGACCCGGACCGAGAAGCACGACGAGCTGCTGATCTTCATCACGCCCCGGATCCTCAAGCAGTGAAGAAGGGTGAATCCATGAAGAGAAACTTCCGGATCGCAATCCTGCTGGCGGCCGCCGTGGTCGTGGCGACGGCCTGCACCAACAAGCAAGGGGAGACCGAGGCGGCCGTCTTCATCACGGTCGACCTGCAGCTCCAACCCGGTTTCGTCAACGTCAGGGTGGCCGCGCCGGTCCAACTCCCGACCATCAACCTGCAGAGCCACCTGAAGAACCCGACCGCGACGGATCCCCAGGGGTTCGCCAACGTGATGTGCGAGACCTACACGGTCCACTTCCGGAGGACCGACGGCGGAACGAAGGTCCCGCCGGACCAGTCCTTCGGGTGCGGCATCCTGATCCCCTCGGGCGGGACCGCCAGCCTGACCAACTTCCCGGTGCTGCCGGCCTCGGCGATCCAGCAGTCTCCGTTCGACCAGCTCCTGCCCTTCAACGGCGGCTTCGACCGGGAGACCGGCAAGTCCGAGATCGACACCGCCTTCGACATCACCTTCTTCGGGCACACGGCTTCGGGCCAGCGGGTCCAGAGCGAGACGGCCACGGGAATCCTGCTCTTCAACTTCACCCCGTCTGCCGCCGTCGGCCGGAATGCGAATCGATAAGGGGAGGCTCGCCATGCGCCGGATCGTATTCGTCCTCGTCGGTGTCGCCCTCCTCGCGTCGGCGAGCTGGTACTGCTCGTCCGACGCGCCCAGCCCGACGCCGCCCAAGGTCAACACCCCCGGGCCTTCCGGCTCGAGCCCGCTGCAGATCCGGCTCTTCACGAGCAACGCGAACCCGATCGCGGGCAGCTGCACGGCCATCCAGGCGCTCGTGACCCTGAACGGCGCCAACGTCCCGGACGGCACCAGCGTCACCTTCACCACAGACCTGGCCGGCTCCGTCTTCCAGCAGAACCTTCTTCCGCTCATCTCGGTCGTGACCCAGGGCGGGGTCGCCACGACCGCGCTCTGCTCGACCTCGACGGGCCTCGCGACCGTCCGGGCCACGGCGACGGTCAACGGGATCACCAACTCCGCGACGATCCAGATCGCCTTCCAGACGTCTCCGCAGGTCGCGCCGTTCTTCACCTTCTGCACCCCCAGCTTCGGGCCGGCCACGGGCGGGACGACTCTGATCATCAATGGCGGCCGCTTTTTCGGCGACGCGAGCACGACCCGGGCGACCTTCACGGCCCTGGGAGTGACCCGCGAGGCCCTCGTGACCGCGGTCACCGACACCACGGTCACCCTCGTCACACCGGCCTTCCCCGAGGCCAGCTCGAGCTCAGTTCCGGTCACGATCAACGTGACGTTCGGAACGAAGTCCACGAACCCGGTGACGCTGACCCTTCCCAACTGCTTCGCCTACGGCACGGCGTCCTCGGCCACGCCCACCATCACGGCGGTCGTGCCCTCCAGCGGCTCCAACGAGGGCAACACCCTCGTCTCGATCTTCGGGTCGGGCTTCACGGCGCCGCTCCAGGTCTTCTTCGGCTCTGTCGAGGCGAGGGTGGTCAGCGTCTCGTTCAACCAGATCGTGGTCTCGACGCCGCCGGCGTCCGGCGCCGGCCTGCCGAACTTGAACGCGACGGTCAGCGTGCGGGTCCACGAGGTCAACTCGGGGCTCGACGCGACCCTCTCCAGCGCGTTCCGGTTCGTGACCGCGCTCCAGATCACGGCGATGGACAACGGCTTCCAGCGCGTGGACGCGCCCTTCACGCCCGTGACGATCCACGGGCAGGGGTTCCTCGCGCCCGTCGCCGTGACGCTCGCCGGCATTCCCGCCAAGGTCATCTCCGTGTCGGCCACGGAGCTGCTCGTCCTTCCGGGAACGCCCTTCCTGACGGCTTGCTCGGATCTCTCCGGCCCGGTCGTCGTGACCAACATCGACTCGGGCGACACCAAGTCCGGGCCGACGTTCACCTACCAGGTGGCCATTACCAAGCCGACGATCGTCTCCGTCAGCCCGGCTTCCGGGCCCCCGGGATCGTCCGTGACGATCACCGGGACCAACCTCAGCAACATCACCAGCGTGACGGTCGGCGGCAAGCCGGCGCCCATCGTCTCCACGCCGACGGCGACGTCCGTCGTGGTCACGATCCCCGACAACGGCGCCACGGCCCCGGCCTGCCCGGCCGGGACCACCGCCGGGACGCTGATCAACGTCGGCAACCCGGTGGAAGTCTCCGTCAGCTCCTCGCTGACGACCTGCTCGGCGTCCGCCGCCGGCACGTTCCAGTACCAGCTGCCCTGCAAGCCGGGCGCGGACCTGGCCCTGACCAAGACGGGCTCCCCGAACCCGGTCGTGTCCGGCGCGACCCTGACGTACACGGTCCAGGTCAACAACGGCGGACCCAACGCGGCGACCAACGTCGTCGTGCTCGACGCGCTGCCGGGCGGAGTGACGTTCGTCTCCTGCACGGCGACGCAGGGCACCTGCAGCGCATCCGGCGGCAACGTCACCGCCGCCCTCGGAACGGTCAACTCGCCGGGCTTCGCGATCCTGACTATCCAGACCACCGTCACGGCGCCCTCCGGGACGACGATCACCAACACGGCGGTCGTCTCCTCTGATACTCCGGACACGAACACGGCCAACAACCAGGCCAGCGCGACGACCGTCGTGTCCGGCGGAGCGACTCCGACGCCGACCGTCGGCGCCGGCACCCCGACCGTCACGCCGGGTGTCACGGTGGACCTCGTCCTCTCCAAGAACGCTTCGCCGAGCCCGGTCACGTCCGGCAGCACTCTGACGTACACGCTCGGCGTGACCAACAACAAGCCGGGATCCGGGACCGCCACGGGTGTCGTGGTCACCGACCCGCTGCCGGTCGGGACGACCTTCCAGTCCTGCACGACGAGCCAGGGCAATTGCGTCGGCCCGTCGATCGGCTCCAACGGGACGGTCGTCGCCAACCTCGGCTCGCTCCCGAATCCGGGATTCGCCCTGGTTACGATCGTCGTCAACGTGACGGCGCCCGGTGGATCTTCACTGATCAACACCGGAGTGGTGACTTCTTCGAACCCGGATACGGACGTCTCGAACAACACCGCTTCGACGACGTCGACGGTCTCGCCGCCGCCGGCGGGTGCTGACCTGAGTATCGCCAAGAGCGCTCCGCCGACGGTGGGCAGCGGGTCGAACATGACCTACACCCTGGGTGTGACCAATGGCGGGCCGGCGATTGCCGCCGGGGTCTTCGTCACCGACCCGGTTCCGAGCGGAACCACGTTCGTGGCGGGCTCTTGCGTGCCGGCGTGCACCTTCACCAACGGAACGGTGACCTTCAACCTGGGAACGCTGCCGGTCAGCGTGGTGCCGGTAACCCTGTCCTTCCAGGTCAACGTGGCGGCTGCCCCCGGAACGACGATCAACAACACTGCGGTCGTTTCCTCTTCGACGACCGATCCCAACTCGGCCAACAACAGCTCGACGGCGACGACGACGGTGACTTCGGCTCCGCCGTCAGCCGATCTGTCGCTCGCAAAGGCGGCCTCCCCCAACCCCGTCCCGACGGGAACCACCCTGACGTACGGCATCACTC
Source organism: Thermoanaerobaculia bacterium (assembly GCA_035263845.1). Taxonomy (GTDB): domain Bacteria; phylum Acidobacteriota; class Thermoanaerobaculia; order UBA5066; family Gp7-AA6; genus JAWOLE01. Next base: position 5,169 of record DATFQY010000220.1, read on the forward strand.
TGAACAACAACGGACCGGACACCGCGACCTCGATCCAGATCAGCGATCCCATTCCGGCGGGGACGACCTTCCTCAACTGCTCGGGCGGCTGCACCGGTCCGACCAACGGCACGATCCGTTGGAACATCGCGTCGCTCGCAAGCGGGGGCAGCACCAGCGTGACGTTCCAGGTCCGCGTGGACGCCGCCGGCGGCAGCACGATCAGCAACACGGCCAGCGTCACCGCCGCGACTGGAGATCCGAACCTGAGCAACAATACGGCGACGGCAACCACGACAGTCAATCCGTGATTCGCGAAAGTCTCGTATTCACCGCCCCCCCTCGAGGGGGGCGGTTTCGTTTTCACCGGCAACGAGGCGCGGAACAAACATGACGGAGACCTCGGAGATCCGGATCCGGGAGTTGAAACGCCGCATCGCGCAGGACCCGACCTCTCCGCTCTTCATCGGGCTGGCCGAGGAGTACCGGACGACCGGCCGCCTGACCGACGCGATCCGGACGCTGGAGCACGGCGTCCACACGCATCCGAACTACATCTCGGCGAAGGTGGCCCTGGCCCGCGCGTACCTGGAGGCCGGCCACACCGGGGACGCGGCGGCCCTCTTCGAGAGGGTGCTCGGCATGGACCCGGGCAACCTCGTCTCGGCCCGGGCGCTGGCCGACATCGCGCTCTCCCGCGGCGACCGGCAGGAGGCGTTGAAGAGGCTCAAGCTCTACCGCGCGCTCTCGGCCGACCGTGGGGTCGACGAGACGATCGCGCGGATCGAGACGGAGATCGAATCACCGGCGCCGGGCGAGCCGCGGGGCCGGGTTCTCGCACGCCTCTACCTCGAGCAAGGTCATCCCGCCGAGGCAATCGCGGTCCTCGACGAGCTCTCGCGAACGGAACCGGGCGATCCCGAGATCGAAACGCTCCGGCGCGAAGCGGCTGCGCACCTTTCCCCGCGAGGCGCCGGCGCGGCCACCGTCGCCGCGGACCCTGCCGCTCGCCGGCGGGCTTCCGCCGTCGCGGCTTTGAAGGGCTGGCTGGCGGCGATCCGAAGGGCAGCCGGCGCTGGATCCCCGGGCCCATGAACGTCTTTCGCGAGACCCTCCGCCGCATCGTCGAGCGCGTCGAGGGCGCCCAGGCGGCCGCGTTCGTGGGGTCCGATGGAATTCCGGTGGAGACCTTCTCGATCGGGCAAACCTTTTCGATCGAGACGGTTGCGGCCGAGATGCTGGGCCTGGTGAAGGCCGCCCAGAACCCGCGGGGTGAGAGCATGGCCGAGCCGGTTCGCGAACTCGCCTTCGTCACGGACCGGTCCCGGGTTCTGCTTTCGCGGGTTTCCCCGGAGTATTATCTGCTGCTGCTTCTGGGGGGTGGCGGCGGGCTCGGCCGGGGCCGGTACGAGCTGGCGAAGGCGGCCCTCGCTCTGGAGAAGGAGCTCGTCTGAGGATGCTGTCGTTCAAAGAAATCAAGGACTTGATCGACCTGGTCTCCGAGCGCGGTCTCTCGGCGCTGGAGGTCGAGCAGACCGGCTTCCGCATCCGGATTGAAGGCTCCCGGCCCGCGGCCGCCGCGGAGGCGGCCCCGACGGTCAAGGCGGGCAACGGCCACGGCCAGGCCCTGCCGGAGGCGAGGACGAGTCCGGCCGCGATCGAGATCGCCGGCACCGCCCAGGACCAAAACCTCCATGTCATCACCTCGCCGATCGTCGGCACCTTCTACCGCGCGCCGTCGCCCGAGGCCGACCCGTTCGCCGAGGTCGGGCAGAGGGTCTCCAAGGGGAAGGTCCTCTGCATCATCGAGTCCATGAAGCTGATGAACGAGATCGAGTCCGACGTCGAGGGAGAGATCGTCGAGGTCTACCCGAGGAGCGGCCAGCCCGTCGAGTACGGCGAGAAGCTCTTCGCCATCCGTCTCGCCGCGTAGTTGTTCAAGAAGATCCTGATCGCCAACCGCGGGGAGATTGCCCTGCGGATCATCTCGGCGTGCCGGGAGCTCGGCATCCGAACGGTCGCCGTCTACAGCGAGGCGGACCGCGACGCCCTCCACGTGCGGTTCGCCGACGAGGACGTCTGCATCGGGCCGTACCCCTCCGCGGCGTCCTACCTGAACATCTCCGCGATCGTCTCCGCCGCCGAGATCACCGAAGCGGACGCCATCCATCCGGGGTACGGCTTCCTCTCGGAGAACGCGTACTTCGCCGAGATCCTCCACGACTGCCACATCACCTTCATCGGTCCCTCGCCGGAGGCCGTGCGCAAGATGGGGGACAAGTCTCTCGCGCGACGCACCGTGGCGGCCGTCGGCGTCCCGACGGTCCCCGGCTCGCCCGGGCCCGTGGAGACGCTCGACGAGGCGCTCGCCTTCGCGAAGAAGGCCGGCTATCCCGTGATCCTGAAGGCCTCGGCCGGCGGGGGAGGGCGCGGGATGCGCGTCGCCCGCGACGAGAAGGAACTCTCCGGCGCCTACGAGACGGCGCGCGCGGAAGCCGAGACGGCGTTCGGGAACTCCGAGGTCTACCTCGAGAAGTACCTCGAGGAGCCCCGCCACATCGAGTTCCAGGTGTTCGGCGACACCCACGGCAACCTGCGCCAGTTGGGTGAGCGCGAGTGCTCGATCCAGCGACGCCACCAGAAGCTCATCGAGGAATCTCCCTCGGCGGCCCTGGACGAGGCCACGCGGGCGAAGATGGGGGAGGCGGCCATCGCGGCCGCGCGCTCGGTGAATTACACCAACGCCGGTACCGTCGAATTCCTGCTCGACTCCCAGGGGCGCTTCTACTTCATGGAGATGAACACCCGCCTCCAGGTCGAGCACCCCGTCACCGAGCAGGTCTCCGGCGTGGACATCGTCAAGGAGCAGATCGCGGTGGCGGCCGGGGAGCCGCTTTCCTTCGGCCCCAAGCAGCTGCGTCCGCGGGGGCACGCGATCGAGTTCCGGATCAACGCGGAGGACCCCTTTACGTTCCATCCCTCGCCCGGCCGGATCACCGCGTTCCACCCTCCGGGCGGCCACGGCGTGCGGCTGGATACGGCGGCTTACTCGGGGTATGTCATCCCTCCGTACTACGACTCGCTGATCGCCAAGCTGATCGTCCGCGGGCGCGACCGGCCCGAGGCGATCGAGCGCGGGCGCCGGGCCCTGGATATGTTCGTCATCGAGGGGATCAAGACGACGATCCCGATGCACAGACGGATCCTGGATGATCCCGACTTTGTCAATGGCAGACTGTCGACGCGGTTCATGGAGAGGTACGCACAGGCGTCGTAGACAGGACGAAGCTCCAGTCCAAGGTCCAAAGTCCAAGGTCGGTCGAATGTCGAAGGTCCAAGGATGGGCAATGGGTAGACTGTTCGGACTTGCGACTTTGGACTTTGGACTGACTTTGGACTTTGGACCTTGGACTTTGGACCTGGTCTGATCCTCCCGCGGATCTACGCGATCACCGATAGGACCGTCTCGGGGATCGACAGCCACGCTGAGATCGCTCGGAGGCTCTTCTCCGTGGGGATCCGGCTCTTGCAGATTCGGGAGAAAGAGATGGCCGATCGGGACCTGGTCGCGCAGGTCGACGAGACGGCGGCGCTGGCACGGAGCAACGGGTCGCTCGTGATCGTCAATGACCGGGTGGACGTCGCGCTCGTGGCGGGAACGGGAGTTCACCTCGGAGAAGAGGATCTCCCCGCCGCCGAGGCGAGGAAGATCCTGCCGGCGGGCGCCGTCGTCGGGGTCTCGACTCACGACGTCGAGGCGGCGCGGCGCGCCCTGCGCGATCCGGCCTGTGACTACGTCGCCTACGGTCCGGTCTTTTCGAGCGCCACCAAGACGGTTCGGGGCGCGCGCGGGCTGGAGGAGCTCGCCCGGGCGGCGGAGGGCCGGAGCAAGCCGCTGGTTGCGATCGGAGGAATCACGGCGGAGACGCTCGACTCCGTCTTCGATGCCGGCGCGGACTCGGCGGCGATGATCGCGGGACTCTCGGCCGGAGGGGCGGTTCGGATCGAAGGGAAGGCCCGCCGGGCGCTCGACGTGGCTCGTCGCCGGGAGATCCCCGGTCGGATCTACCTCGTCGGATTCATGGGGAGCGGCAAGACCGCGATCGGCCGCAGGATCGCCGAGAGGCTCGACCGGCCGTTCGTGGACCTCGACGCCGAGATCGAGCGGACTTCCGGCGTGACCATCCGCGCCCTCTTCGAGTCCGATGGCGAGGCGGCCTTCCGGGAGCGCGAGGCGGCGTTTCTCGAGGGAACCGAGGCTCTTCCCGGCGCGGTTGTCGCGACGGGCGGCGGCTGTTATGTCCGCGAAGGCAACCGCCGCGCCATCTCGAAGCTGGGGACGGCGGTCTTCCTCGACGTCCCGCTGCCGGCGCTGCTTCCGCGGCTGGCCGGGAAGACCGACCGGCCTCTCTTCCGGGACGCCGAGCAGGCCGCGCGCCTGTACGCCGAGCGCGAGCCCTTCTATAGAATGCAGACGGTCTGCGTCCGGCTCGAAGGGGATTCCGTCGAGCACGCCGCGGACCGGGTCCTCGACGCGCTCGCGGATCCGGGCCGGCGACGGCCGGTTCTCTGAACACGGAACACGAAGGACCCGGATGCGCTACTTGCTCCTCTCCGACATCCACTCCAACGACGAGGCGCTGGCCGCGGTGCTCGCGGCCGCGCGGCGCCGCCGTTTCGACCACGTCGTCGTCCTCGGCGATTTCGTGGGCTACGGCGCGGACCCCAACGCGGTGCTGGACCGCCTGAGGCGCCTGCGAAAACCGATGACCGTCATCCGGGGCAACCACGACAAGTTCGTCTGCGGCTTAGACGACGGCCGCCTCTTCAACCCGGTCGCCTTCATGGCGGCGCGGTGGACGGCGGAAACCCTGTCGCCGAGAAACATGGAGTTCCTGACGGCCCTGCCGCAAGGGCCGCTGGAGGTCGAGGGCGGCTTCGAGATCTGTCACGGCTCGCCGCGCGACGAGGATGCCTACATCTTCTCGGACCGCGACGCCTTCGTGAACTTCCAGGGGCTTCGCTCGCGCGTCTGCTTCTTCGGCCACAGCCACATCCCGTCGATCTTCACGCTGGAGCCGCACGGCATCCGCGTGGAGATCGCCGGGCCCGAGCGCGAGACCCGCCGGCTCGAGGACGGCCACCGGTACCTGATCAACCCCGGCTCGGTCGGGCAGCCCCGCGACCGCAACCCCGACGCCGCGTTCGCGGTCTACGACTCGCGCACGCGGGTCGTGTCCTTCGAGCGTGTCCCCTACGACGTCGAGGGGGCCCGGCGGAAGATCTACGAGGCGGGCCTGCCCTGGATGCTCGGCGACCGCCTCGTGGTCGGAGCCTGAGGTTTCCATATAATCGCGCCGCTGTTCGCCTGAGGGGGTGACATGTTTCTTCGCAGATCGAGGTCTGTGCTGGCCGTGGCGTCGCTTCCGCTCGCCCTCGCGCTGTCCAGGTGCGCGGGCGGTGGAGGGCCGGCCCCGTCCGGAGCTCCGCCGGCCGCCCCGAAGGGAGCGGCGCCCGTCGCGCGCTTCGCTTCCGCCGCGGAAGCGGAGGCGGCGCTGCTGGAGCTCGAGGACCGTCGAGCCTTCGACGCCGGGATCCTCTCGGCGGCGGCCTCCTCCGGGGATCCGGCCGTCCGGGCGCGCGCTGCCCTCGCGATCGGCCGCATCGGCGCCGACGCCGGAACGGCGATGGTCAAGCCGCTCCTCGCCGACAAGTCGCCGGAGGTCCGCTCCTCGGCGGCCTTCGCGTACCAGCTCCTCGGCGACCCGATCTCGACGCCGGATCTGCTGCCGCTGCTCTCCGACGCCGACGCGTCCGTGGCCGCCTCGGCCGCTCGGGCGGTCG
>DATFQY010000221.1:0-7752 GCA_035263845.1 Thermoanaerobaculia bacterium
GGTCACGCCGGCCTCCGCGATGATTTCCAGTCCGTCGCGGAACGGGAAGAAGGCGTCCGAGGCCGCGCCGCAGTTGACGATGGGGAGGACCGGCTTGGCAACCGCCAGCCGGCACGCGTCCACCCGGCTCATCTGCCCGGCGCCGATCCCGATCGTCTGCCTCGCGTTGGCCAGCACGATGGCGTTGGACTTCACGCGCCGGACGACCTTCCACGCCAGCTCGCAAGCCGCTCGCTCGACGGCGGTGGGCTTCCTCTGCGACATCACGCGCCACGCGGAGGTCTGGTCCGGCTCCGAGTCGCTGTCCTGGACGAGGAGGCCGCCCTCGATCCGTTTCCAGTCGATCGTTCCCGAGGGCCGCCGCGAGACCGGGACCTTCAGCAGCCGGATGTTCGGCTTCTTGCCGAAGAAGTCGATCGCCTCCTGCGTGTAGTCGTCCGCGGCGACGACCTCGACGAAGTGCTGGAGAACGAGGGACGCGACCGCGCCGTCCACGCGCCCGCGGATCGCGATGATGCCGCCGAAGGCCGCCAGCGGGTCGCACGCGAACGCGCGGCCGAAGGCCTCGACGATCGTCTCGCCGATGGCGGCGCCGCACGGGTTGTTGTGCTTGACGATGACGGCGGCCGGGCCGTCGAAGTCGCGCGCGAGGGCGACGGCCGAATCGAGGTCGAGGAGGTTGTTGAAGGAAAGCTCCTTGCCCTGGAGCATCTCGAAGTTCACGACGGCGTCCGCCGGCGCCTCGGGCTCGCGGTAGAGGGCCGCCCGCTGGTGCGGGTTCTCGCCGTAGCGGAGCGCCCCGACCCGCTCGAAGGCGAGCACGAGGTTCTCGGGGAACTCGCCCCCGCGCGGCAGCTCCGAGAGGGCCCGCGCGATCGCCGCGTCGTACGCCGCGGTCCGGGCGAAGGCCCGCCCGGCGAGCCTCGCCCGGGTCGCGAGCGTCGTCCCGCCGGTCGAGCGGATCTCCGAGAACAGGTCCTCGTAGTCCTCCGGCTCGACGGCCACGGCGACGCGCGCGTGGTTCTTCGCGGCCGCGCGGATCAGCGCGGGCCCGCCGATGTCGATCATCTCGATCGCCTCGGAGGGCCGGGCGCCGCGGGCGACGGTCTCCTCGAACGGATAGAGGTTGACGACGACCAGGTCGAAGGCCTCGATCGCCGCCTTCGCCAGGTCGCTGGCGTGGTCGTCGCGGGTGTCGTCGGCGAGGACCCCGCCGAAGATCTTGGGGTGAAGCGTCTTGACCCGCCCGCCCAGGATCTCCGGGAACCCGGTCGTCGCCTCGACGGACTCGACCTCGACCCCCTCCTCCTGCAGGTGCTTCGCGGTGCCTCCGGTGGAGACGATCCGCACGCCGCGGGAGGCGAGCTCGCGGGCGAGCCCGGCGACGCCCTTCTTGTCGTGGACCGAGATCAGCGCCCGGCGCACCGGCGTCACGGTGGAGGGAAAGGGGATCGGCTCCGGCATGGCGGCCCATCTTATCGGAGGGAGAGAATGCGAGGATGAAACCGGACTCCGCCGCCGGCGTCGAGGTGGACGCGCGCGGGCTCTACTGTCCGATCCCGGTTCTGCGCCTCGCCAGGGCGTTTCGGGGCCGGCCGGAAGGATTCACGGCGCGTCTCCTCGCCACGGATCCCGCCGCGGTCGAGGACGTCGAGATCTTCTGCCGCGAGCGGGGACACGAGCTCCTGGAATCCGGCCGGGAGGGAGCCGTGTTTTCTTTCACGGTGCGCCGGGGCGGTCCCGGCCGCTCCTGAGACCTCCGGAGCGGTGCGGTCGCATCATTGGACGCCGCCGCGGCCGTTGTTAGAATCCCGGAGGAGTCGAAATGGTCGCGAAAAGCCAGACCCTGCCCGCCTACGATCCGAAGACGGGCGCCGGGGGAAGCACGGATTTCCTGACGACGCGGCTGGAGACGATGGTCTCGTGGGCGCGGTCCAATTCCCTGTGGCCGCTGCCGTTCGCCACCGCCTGCTGCGGCATCGAGTTCATGTCGGTCGTCTCGTCGCACTATGACCTTTCGCGGTTCGGCGCCGAGGTCGTGCGGTTCTCTCCGCGGCAGGCGGACCTCCTCATCGTGGCCGGCACCGTGACGGACAAGCAGGCCCCGGTCCTTCGGAAGATCTACGACCAGATGCCCGAGCCCAAGTGGGTCATCTCGATGGGCGTGTGCGCCTCCTCCGGAGGCTTCTACCGCGCTTACCACGTGACCCAGGGGATCGACGAGATCATCCCGGTGGACGTGTACGTCCCCGGCTGCCCGCCCACTCCCGAGGAGCTGATGTACGGCATCTTCGAGCTGCAGCGGAAGATCCGCTCGGGGGAGAAGTCGCGGGACAGCCGGTCGGCGAGGCTCGCGGCGGAAAGGCCCGCTTGAGCGCCGTCGACACACCGTCCCTGTCGGCGCCGGCCGAGAGAATCCGCGGGCGCCTCGCCTCGACGCCGCTGGCGGAGAAAGTCGAGGTTCGCGACCTCGACCTGCCGACGCTCGAGGTTTCGCCGCCGGAGTGGCCGGCGCTGGCGAAGTGGCTGCGGGACGACCCGGAGTGCCGGTACGACCTCTTCCTCGACCTCGCCGGGGTGGACAACCTGAAGCGCCGGGGGCAGAAGACGCGTTTCGAAGCGGTCGTCCATCTCCACTCGCTCCCGAGAAACGAGCACCTTCGGGTCAAGGTCCTTCTGCCGGACGGGACGAACCTCACGATCCCGACCGTGACCGGCGTCTGGCCTGCGGCGAACTGGTTCGAGCGCGAAGCGTTCGACCTCTTCGGCTACGACTTCCCGGGACATCCCAACCTTCGGCGGCTCCTCTGCCACGACGCGTTCGTGGGCAACCCGCTGCGCAAGGACTACGCGCCGGGCCAGCGCTGGTTCGCGACCGACGCGGACATGAAGATGCCGGCTTGGGCGCTCGATACCGACGTGAAGGCCGGCCATTTCGAGACGCAGACGCTCTCGATCGGCCCCTCGCACCCCGCCACCCACGGCATCGTGCACCTGATCGCGCGCCTCGACGGCGAGCGGATCTCGCGAGCGGAGACCCAGATCGGATACCTCCACCGCTGCTTCGAGAAGATGTCGGAGACGCACACCTGGAACCAGGTCATCCCCTTCACCGACCGCCTGAACTACGTCTCGGCGATGATCAATGGCGTCGGCTACGTCCGCGCCGTCGAGAAGATGCTGGGCGTCGAGGTCCCGGAGAGGGGAGTCCTCATCCGCACGATCCTCTCGGAGTTCTCCCGGATCATGGACCACTGCGTGGACATCGGCGCGAATCTCGTGGACATCGGCGCCCTGACGAACTTCTGGTACCTCTACCAGCCTCGCGAGAACATCTACGACCTGATCGAGGCCTGCTGCGGAGCGCGCTTGACGGTCTCCTACGTGCGCGTCGGCGGCCTGGCCTTCGACGTCCCCGACGACTTCGTGCCGCGATGCCGGGCATTGCTGGAATCGATCCCGAAGTTCCTGGACGACGTGGACCGGCTCGTCACGAACAACCGGATCGTGCGCAACCGGCTTCAGGGGACGGGAGCCGTGACGAAGGAGGACGCGATCGCCTGGGGGCTGACCGGGCCGATGCTGCGCGCCTGCGGCGTCCCGTACGACGTACGCCGGACGCGCCCGTACGACTTCTACGACAAGTTCGACTGGGACATCCCGGTCGCTTCCGACGGCGACAACTTCGCCCGGTACCTCGTTCGGATGGAGGAGATGCGGCAGTCGCTGAAGATCATCCGGCAGGCCGTGGACATCTTCCCGGAGAAGGGACCGGTCAACTCCAGCGACTGGCACGTCGTGCTGCCGCCGAAGGATGCCGTCTACCACGACATGGAATCCCTCATCTACCACTTCAAGCTCATCATGGAAGGAATCAAGGTTCCGGCCGGCGAGCGCTACGAGTGGATCGAGGGGGCCAACGGCGAGCTCGGGTTCTACGCGATCTCCACCGGCGGCGGCGGGCCCTACAGGTTGAAGGTGCGGCCGCCGTGCTTTCCGAACATGGCGGCGTTCGAGAAGATCATCGTCGGCGGGACGATCTCCGACGCCATCGCAACTCTCGGGACCCTGAACGTGATCGCCGGAGAGCTCGACCGGTGAGCGGCGTCGTGGACGTCGGCGTCCGCGTGCCGAAGAAGCTGACCTTCTCGCAGCGGCTCTACCTGCCGCAGGTGCTGGCGGGGATGAAGGTCACGATCCGCCACTTCCTACGAAACCTCCTCGCGATTCGCAAGCTCCCGACGATCCTCTACCCCGAGCAGAAACGAGACTACTCCGGCCGGTTCCGCGGCAAGCACATCCTGAAAACCCGCGAGGACGGGACGCTGAAGTGCGTGGCCTGTTACATGTGCCAGCAGGCGTGCCCGGCCGAGTGCATCACGATCGTGGCGGGCGAGCACCCGAAGATCGCCTACGAGAAGTACCCGGTCGTCTTCGACATCGACATGCTGCGCTGCGTCTTCTGCGGCTTCTGCGTGGACGCGTGCCCGAAGGACGCGATCTGGATGACGCGGGACTACGAGATGGCGTTCTTCAACCGCCAGCAGGCGATCTTCGGCATCGACAAGCTGATCGAGAAGCCCGGCATCCCGGTCAAGGACGGCTACGGCTACCGCCCCTATTACCCCGGCGATGGGACGGTCCCGCCGACCGACGCCGCCACCGCCCCCGTCATCCCCGGCGACGGCGAACGCTCGGATCTCCGCGGCCGCCTTCCCGTTTACCGCCCCCCGACCCCCAAGCTCGCCTCGAACGGCTAAAACCGCGCGAGCTTGTTCGTGCCTTGCAGCGTGATCCAGAAGTTCACGCCATCGCTGGAGGCGCCGTAGGGATTGCTGCCCCCTCCGGTCGCGAAGGTACCCAGGGCCGTCAGATCGGCTGCCTTCCAGAGCGAGACGCTGTTGCCGCCGTTGTTCGTCACGAGGACACGCTGTCCGTCGAAAGCGAGCGCAAGGGGAGAGTTCAAACCGTTGCCGGTCAGCGTCGCCAGCACGTTGGCGGTCAAGGGCCGAACGACGGAGACCGAGTTGGAGCCGCTGTTGGGCACCCAGATGTTCGAGCCGTCGTAGAGCGGGAAGTACGGACTGGTGCCCACCGTGGCAGTCGCCAGGATGGCGCCCGCGCCGTCGAGCTTCTGAAGGATCCCCTGATTGAAGTCCGTGACCCACACGTTCGATCCGTCGAAAACGACGCCGCTCGGAGCGGACCACGAGGAGACCATCGTCACCGTCCAGGGAGGGGACGCGCCGGGCGTCACGATGGAGACGGAGCCGTTGCTGATGTCCGAGGTCCAGATCCTCGATCCGTCGAACGTGATCCCGGAACCGCCCCCTCCCACGGTCGCGACCGTCGTCACTGCCCCGGCCGGCTGGTTCGGGACAATCCGGTAGACATGACCGGGAATGCTCGTTGCCGAGATGAAGACGTTCCCCATCGCGACGAGCACGCCGCCGGCGGCGGTCGCTCCCGTCCAGGTCTCCAGGAGCTTGCCGTCGCTGGCGCGCACGCGCGAGACATTGTTGTCACCAAAACTGGCGACCCAGAGGTCCGCCCCGTCGGACTTGACGAGCTGAGGGCTGCCGCCGACGGTGGTCAGTCCCAGCACCGTGTCTCCCTGCGGCGTCGAGAACTGGTTCATGGAGGCGCGGCGGCCTCCACGCTTGAGAACGCCGTCCACCGTGCGCGAGAGAAACGCCGCCATCTGGAGCCGTGTCACGAGGCCCGTGGGGTCGTAGGTCGTCGCCGACGTCCCGGTCGTGATCCCGAGATAGAAGATCTCGAGCACGAAGGGACAGAATTGGTCCGCCGCCACGTCGGTGAACGGTCCGCAGAGACTCAGGAGCGAACTTGTCGCTCCGCAGAACAAAGCGGCTGCGACGATGCACACAGCGAGGCCGCGCTGAAAAGTCTGGAAGGATTTCACGGGGACCTCCTTGAGTGCGGAAGACTACGCCAATTCTTCCGTCATCTCAAGGTCGTGTAGTGTCAGACCTTCAGAACCTTGCGAGCTTGTTCGCGCTGGCCAGCGCGATCCAGAAGCGTGCTCCGTCGCTACAGGCGCCGTAGGGATGGGTGCTCGTCCCTGTCCCGAAGGAGCCCAGAGTCGTCAGATCCGCCGCCTTCCAGAGTGAGACGTTGCTGCTGGAATTGTTCGTCACCAGGACGCGCTGCCCATCGAAGGCGGCTGTCACGGGAGAGATCAGACCGTTGCCGGTCAGCGTCGCCAGCACCTCGCCGCTCGAGGCCCGGACGACCGAGACCGAGCCGGAGCCGCCATTGGGCACCCAGATGTTCGTGCCATCGAAGACCGGATATTGCGGGTTGTTGCCGACCGTGACGCTCTGCAGGATCGCGCCGGCGCTGTCGAGCTTCAGGAGTCTGGGGGGGCTGAAAATCGTGATCCAGACGTTCGCCCCGTCGTAGAGAGCGCCGATCGGGAGGAAGAAACCCGCCGTGACCGTCGTCACGGTCCAGGGTACCGCGCCGGGAGTCACGATCGAGATGCCTCCCGGAATGTCGTTGTTTGCCGTCCAGATCCGCGAGCCGTCGAACGCGATCCCGGCGGGAAAGTTCCCAAGGTTGGTGGCGACCGTATTGACCGCTCCCGCCGACTGGCTGGGGTCGATCTGGTAGAGCTGTCCCGGGCTTGTGTTGCCGGTCACGTAGACGTATCCCGCGGCCACGAGCACACCCTCGGCGCTGCTCGCCCCCGTCCACGTCTCCAGCAGCATGCCGTCGCTTCCGCGCACGCGCGAGACCGAGTTGCCGGTGTAATTGGTCGCCCAGAGATCCGCCCCGTCCGATTCGACATGCTGGGGCAGCCCGCCGATCGTCGTCAGCTTCAGGGCGGCGTCGTTCTGCGGCGTCCAGAACTGCCTCAAGGCGGTCCTGATGCTGCCCCGCTGAAGAAGACGGTCCACCGAACGCGACAGGAAAATCGCCATCTGGAGCCGCGAGACGTTGGAAGCCGGGTCGTAGGTCGTCGGCGTCGCCCCGGTGGTGATCCCCAGGGTGAAAATCTCCAGGACTTCCTGGCAGAAGGTCGTGACATCGGTGAAGGGGCCGCAGTCGCCCGGAAGCGCGCCTGCCCCGCCGACCAGCAGAGCGGTTGACGCGATGGAGACAGCCGCAAGGCCGCGTCGGGGGAATGAGAAGATTCGCACTCAACGCCTCCTTCAGAACAGGGCGAGCTTGTTCGCGGTCGTCAGCGTGATCCAGAAGTGGATGCCGTCGCTGCAGGCGCGGATGGGAGCGGTGTTCGCGCCTGTCCCGAACGATCCCAGGGGTGTCAGGTCCGCCGCTTTCCAGAGGGAAACGGTGTCGGCGGACCCGTTGGGCATCAGGACGCGTTGACCATCGAAGGCGGCCGCGTTAGGCCTGTCCATTCCGTTGCCGGTCAGCGTCGCCAGCACCGCGCCGGTCGATGCCCGTACAACCGTGACCCTGTTGGCCTCGCCGCCCGGCACCCAGATGTTCGTGCCGTCGAAGACCGGAAAGCCCGAGCCGCCGATCGTGACCGTCTGCAGGATGGCGCCCGAGCTGTCGAGCCTCAGCAGGGTGCCGGCGCTATTCGTGACCCAGACGTTCGTCCCGTCGTAGAGGGCTCCGTAGAGAAAAGGGAATCCGGTGGCGACGGTCGTCACGGTCCAGGGGATCGTCGCGCCGGGAGTGACTATGGAGACGGAACCGGGATCGTTGTTAGCGGTCCAGATCCTTGACCCGTCGAATGCAATCCCCAGCGGAGCGCCGCCG
>DATFQY010000222.1:0-111345 GCA_035263845.1 Thermoanaerobaculia bacterium
CGGCCGAGGCCCGCAGGTCGCTTGCCATGAGGTTCGCGCCGGAGAGCCGCGTGGGCCCGGTCACCATGGCCGAGCGCCCGCGCAGGCGGATGTTCGCGCCCATCCGCGCCAGCTCCGCGACGTGCTGGAAGCGGTTCTCGAAGATCGTCTCGGTGATCGTCGAGACGCCGTCCATCGTGGTCGCCATCGCCATCCACTGGGCCTGGAGGTCCGTCGGGAAGCCGGGGTGGGGGGCAGTCTCGACGTCCAGGGCGCGGAGCCGGCCGGCGGCCAGGACTCGGAGGGAATCCTCTCCCTTCTCGACGCTCGCCCCGGCCGCCTCGAGGTTGGAGATCAGCGACTCCAGGTCCTCGGGGCGGCAGCTTCGGACCGCGACGTCTCCGCGGGTCACGGTGGCGGCGATCGCATAGGTGCCGGCCTCGATGCGGTCGGGCAGGACCCGGTGGGACGCGCCGTGGAGGCGCTCGACGCCTTCGACGGTGATCGTGGAGGTTCCCTCTCCCGCGATGCGGGCGCCCATGGCGCGCAGAAGGAGCGCGAGGTCCACGACCTCCGGCTCCCGCGCCGCGTTCTCGACGACCGTGCGTCCCCTCGCGAGCGAGGCGGCAAGGAGGACGTTCTCAGTGCCCGTGACGGTGACTCCCTCGAACGGGATCCGGGCGCCTTCGAGCCGGCCGGCTTTCGCCTCGACGTAGCCGTGCTCGACTTCGACTTCGGCGCCCATGAGCCGGAACGCCGCAAGGTGCCTGTCGATCGGGCGGACCCCGATGGCGCATCCCCCGGGCAGCGAGACCCGGACCCGGCCGCTCCTGGCGAGGAGAGGCCCGAGGACGAGCACCGAGGCGCGCATCTTCCGGACGAGGTCGTAGGGCGCGTCGGCGGAGCCGATCTCGCGCGCCTCGATTACGGACTCGGCGCCCGTGGAGACATCGGCCCCGATGTGGCGCAGCAGCTTCACCATCGCACGGATGTCGGCGACGTCGGGCAGGTTCGCGAGGGTGACGGGCTCGCGAGTCAGGAGCGTGGCCGCGAGGCAGGGGAGCGCGGCGTTCTTCGCTCCGGACACGACGACATCCCCGGCGAGCCGGGCCGGCCCGTCCACCTGGAACCTGTCCACGGTGCGGCGATTCTAATCGTCCATGTCCCGAGAAGGCAGGAGGGGAGGCGCGGAGGACGGGGGAGCGGAGGAGATCCCTAACTTTCTCCTCTGCGCCTGCGCTCCTCTGCTCCTCTGCTCAATTTCGGCGGGCGACGGCGACGCGAGGAATCCCGTTGAGGTCCGGGTCGATCCGGACGAATCGCCACTGGGGACGTCCGGCGATCTCGCGGGACACGGGCTCGGACTGCCCGTAGCCGATCTCGAAGAGGAACGGGGCGTCGCTCTCGAGCAGGCGCGGCAGCTCGTTCAAGAGGTGGCGGATCGCCGCGAGCGCGTCCTCGCCCGCGAAGAGGGCTCGTTCGGGGTCGTGGTCGCGGACGGTCTTCGGGAGGGCGGCGCGCTCGGAGCGGGCGAGGTACGGCGGGTTGGACACCGCCAGGTCGAAGCGCGCCCGGCCGATGGAGGAGACCCAGTCGGCGGCCGCGAGGGAAAGCCGGGGAAGCGCGCCGTGACGGGCGGCGTTGGTCCGGGAGAGCGCCAGCGCCTCGAGCGACGCGTCCACGGCCACCGCCCGGGCTTCCGGCTTCTCCAGCAGGTACGTGATCGCGAGGACGCCGCTGCCCGTGCCCAGGTCGATGGCCCGACGGGAGCCGGGGGCCTCCGCCAGCGCGGCCGCGGCGAGGACTTCCGTCTCCGGACGCGGAACGAGCGCGCGGCGATCCACCCGGAAGGGCCTGCCGTAGAAATCCCACTCGCCGAGCAGGTGCTGCACCGGCTCGCCCGCGACGCGCCGGGCCCACAGCGCCCGGAATTTCGCCTCGTCGCGCGCCTCGAGCTCCAGTCGCGCGTCGAGCGACAGGGGGTTCCTGCCGCCCAACGCGTGTGCGAGGAGCAGCCGCGCGTCCCAGGGAGTCGCCTCGGCGCCGTTCTCCCGCGCGAGGCACTCGGCGGCTTCCAGGATCTCTTTCGCGGTCATCGACCGCTCAGGCCTTGGCCAGCTCTTCCTTGAGGCGCTCGGCCTGGAAGTGGGAGGTCAACGGCTCGATGAGCTCGTCGAGGTTCCCCTCCAGCACGCCCGCCAGGCGGTGCGTGGTGAAGCCGATCCGGTGGTCGGTAATGCGCGACTGCGGGAAGTTGTAGGTGCGGATCTTCTCGGAGCGGTCGCCCGTGCCGACCATCTTCTTGCGCTCCGCGGCGATCGCGCCCTCCGCCTTCTCCCGCTCGATCTCCAGCAGACGGGCCTTCAGCACCCGCATCGCCTTGGCCTTGTTCTTGATCTGGCTGCGCTCGTCCTGGCACTGCACGACGACGCCGGTGGGGATGTGCGTTAGCCGCACCGCCGAGTAGGTCGTGTTGACCCCCTGGCCTCCGGGGCCCGACGCGCAGAACCGATCCACCCGGATGTCCTTGTCCTCGACCTTCACGTCCACGTCCTCGGCCTCCGGCAGCACCGCGACCGTGGCCGCGGACGTGTGGATCCGGCCGGAGGCCTCCGTGTCCGGGACCCTCTGGACGCGGTGGACGCCGCTCTCGTACTTGAGGCGCGAGTACGCCCCGGCGCCCTCGATCAGGGCCGTGATCGCCTTGACCCCGCCGATCCCCGTGTCGTCCCGGTCCACGATCTCGACCTTCCAGCGCCGCGACTCGGCATAGCGCGAGTACATCCGGAAGAGTTCCGCGGCGAAGAGGGCGGCCTCCTCGCCGCCGGTCCCGGCGCGGATCTCCAGGAAGACGTTCCGGGAGTCGTTGGGGTCCCTGGGGAGAAGCAGGACCTTGAGCTCCTGGTCCACCTGCTCCAGCCGCGCGGTCAGCGAGGCCCGCTCCTGCGCGGCGAGCTGGTAGAGCTCGTCGCCGGGCGGCAGCGACTCGACCATCTCCCGGGCGCCGGCGAGCTCCTCCTCGACCCGGCGCCGCTCGTCGATCTTGGCGACGACCGGCTCGAACTCGGTGAGGGTCTTCTGGGCGTCGCGGACGGCCCGGTGGTCCTGGACGAACTCGGGGTCGGCCAGGCGGGCCTTCACCTCGTCGTACTTGCGGCGGATCTCTTCGAGCTTTTCGAGCATGGGCGTAAACCTCCGGCCGCCAGCTCAGGGCTGTCGGCGGGACAGAAATGGACCGGGACCGCTAGAGAGCGGTGAAAGAGTGGAGGACGAGAGCGCGGCGGTCGCTCAGCGCGAGGCTCCTAGGAGGCCGCGCCGGCCGTCTTCTTCTCGTAGCGCTTGCGGAACCGCTCGACCCGTCCGGCGGAGTCCACCAGCTTCTGCTTGCCGGTGAAGAAGGGGTGGCACTTGCTGCAGATCTCGATCCGCAGCTCCTTCTTGGTCGAGTGCGTCGTC
Organism: Thermoanaerobaculia bacterium; assembly: GCA_035263845.1. GTDB lineage: Bacteria > Acidobacteriota > Thermoanaerobaculia > UBA5066 > Gp7-AA6 > JAWOLE01. The sequence continues at coordinate 3,436 of DATFQY010000222.1, forward strand.
CAGGTCTCGCCGCACGCGCAGTGGACGAGGACCTCGTGATACTCGGGGTGCAGGTTCTTCTTCATGGAACCCGCAATCCTACCGCACGGGCGCCCCCGAATCAACCCGCCCGGCCTGGAGCGTCCCCGGATGTTCTAGAATCGGCTGCTCCGTGTTTTACCTGTATGTGACCGCCCCCGGGATGCCGGCGCAGAAGTTCCTGCTCGACCGTCCCGTCACCACGATCGGCCGTTCCTCCATGAACGACCTCCCGATCTCCGACAAGATGCTCTCGCGCCAGCACGCGCGGATCGTCCGGGACGGCAACGGCGGGTTGACTGTCGAGGATCTGGGTTCCCGCAACGGCACGTTCTTGAACGGCGAGCGCCTCGTCACCACCCAGCCGCTCAAGTCCGGCGACCGGATCACCGTGGGAGGCGTCACGCTCAAGGTCGAGTCCGAGTCCACGACCCGCGTCCGGATCGACGAGATCGCGGGCGAAGACTCCCTCGACAATACGATCCTCAAGGCCTCTGCCGAGCTGCTGCGCAAGCCCACAGAGACGGATCCAAGGCTTCCGGCCGAGCAGCTCTCCAAGCTGATCGAGTCCCTCCGCGTCGTCAACGAGCTCACCATCGAGCTGCTGCGCGACGTCTCGGTGGACGAGCTGTTGAAGTTCCTCATGGACAAGGTCTTCGAAACTCTGATGCCGGACCGTGCCGTCGTTCTGCTGCGCTCCAACGTTACAGGCGAGCTCGTGCCCGCGGTCGTCCGCGTGGCCGAAGGGATCTCCGCCGAGGACATCCGCCTCTCCAAGACGCTCGTCGCAGCGGTCGTCGAGAAGAAGAACGGACTGCTCCTGATGGACACGGCGACGGGTTCGGGCGTCTCCCTCTCCGAGTCCATCCGCCTCTCCGGGATCAAGTCGGTCCTCGCGGCGCCTCTGGAAAACGGCGGCGAGGTCGTCGGCCTGATCTACGTGGACTGCCGCATGGGTCACCGCTCCTTCGAGGAGGGGGACCTGCGGCTCCTGACCTCGCTCGCCAACGTCGCCGCCGCCAAGATCCAGAACGCCCGCCTGATGGCCGAGGCCGCGGAGAAGCGGCAGATGCAGAGGGAGTTCGCGCTGGCCCAGGAGATCCAGCAGCGGCTCCTGCCCGACAGCCCGCCCGCGGTCCCCGGCTACGAGTTCTACGGCTCCAACCTCCCGTCGCGGCAGGTCTCCGGCGACTACTTCGACTTCCGCGGCCGGGGCGACGGAAAGTTCTACGCGACGATCGCCGACGTCTGCGGCAAGGGGATCGGGCCGGCACTCCTCATGGCGTCGCTCCAGGCGTCGTTCCACGCCTGGGCCGACGAGCAGGTCCCGGTGGCCGAGATGACGGGCCGCCTTTCGGAGGCGATCTCGAAGCGGGCCGGGTCCGACCGGTTCATCACGTTTTTCCTTTTGATCCTGGACCCGGCCACCGGCGTCATCGAGTACACCAACGCCGGCCATAACCAGGGGCTCGTCATCCGCAAGAACGGCACGATCGACGAGCTTCCCTCGCACGGCCTGCCGCTTGCGCTCTTCCCGGGCCGGCCTTACGGCAGCTCGAAATTCTCGCTGGAGCCCGATGAGTTCGTCTGCCTCTATACCGACGGCATCACGGAGGCCTGCAATCCCGCCGGCGAGGAGTTCGGCCTCGAGCGCCTGAAGGCGTTCCTCAAGACGCAGGTCGGCAAGGACCCCGCCGTCGTGGACACGGGCCTCGCCAGGGTCCAGGAGGAGCACTCCGCCGGCGAGCCTTACGGCGATGACCGGACCATCCTGATTCTGCGACGCCAGCCGGTGAACTGAGCCCGCTCTTTCCGCTGACAGCAATGAGCCGTCTCCTCGTCGAGGGAGCAACCCTGCTCGGACTGACGAGGAGGGACGACATCCGGCCAGCCACGGATCTCTTCGCTGCGAACGGCGTGATCCGCGCGGCCGGCGAGGACGCGGGGCGGCTCGCCCGCGAAGGCCGGGGGGAGGCGGTCCGCCTCGACGCCCGCGGCAAGTGGCTCCTGCCCGGGTTCGTCCAGTCGCACTTGCATCTGTGCCAGACGCTCCTTCGAAACGGGCCGGACGACCTGGAGCTTCTGCCGTGGCTGCGCACTCACGTCTGGCCGGGGGAGGCGGCCCACGACGCCACCACGATGTCGGTCTCGGCGCGGCTCGGGCTCTCGGAGTCGCTCGCCTCGGGCGTGACGGCGGTCCTGGACATGGGGACCGTGAAGCACTCCGAATCGCTCTTCCAGGCCGCCGCGCGCTCGGGGGTCCGCTACCGCGGCGGCAACGTCCTGATGGACGATCCGCAGACGACGCCCGAGAACCTTCGGGCCTCCGCCCGCGAAGGGCTCGCCGAGACGGAGCGGCTCCGCGCGGCCTTCGACGGAGGGGAAGATGGCCGGCTCGGCGTGGCGGTCCAGCCTCGCTTCGCGGTCAGCTGCACCGACGGGCTGCTCCGGCAGGCGGCCGAGTACGCCGCGGCCAACGGCCTCGTGATTCACACGCACGCGTCGGAGAACCGCGGCGAGATCGATCTCGTCCGGCGGCGCACGGGAAAGGACAACGTCGAGTACCTCGACGACACCGGTCTTCTGACGGAGAGGACCTGCCTCGCGCACGCCGTGCACACGGGGGCGGAGGACTGGATGCGGCTTTCCGGGCGGCGGTCGAGCGTGGCCCACTGCCCGTCTTCCAACATGCGGCTGGCGTCCGGGATCGCGCCGGTCCGGGACCTGGCGCGCGCCGGGGTCAACGTCGCCCTCGGTTCGGACGGCGCGGCCTGCAACAACTCGCTCGATCCGTTCCGCGAGATGCGGCGGGCCGGCGACCTGGCCCAGGCGCGCGCGCCGTCCGAGAGGATCCAGGCGTTCGAGCTGCTCCGGATGGCGACGTGGAACGGGGCGCGCGCTCTGCACCTCGGCGGTCCGGAGGGGCTCGTCCCAGGGGGGCGGGCGGATTTCGTCCTGCTCGACCCCGAGGCGGGGTGGTCGCTGCCCGACGAGTGGTCCGCGGAGCCTTACGGCGCGATCGTGCACTCGATGGGGCCGGCGAATGTCTTCGCGACGGTCGTCGCCGGCGTCATTCGTTACCGCGCGGGCGATCCGTCGGTCGGCGGATTGAAGCCCGAGCCGCACGAAGTGCGCGACGCGGTTCGAGCGTTGAGGTCCCGGATGGGCTAGGGCGCCCTAGGTCTCGCGGCTCTGGATGTCCAGGCGCTTGATGATTTCGTGGAGGGTCGTGGGCTTCATGCGGAGCAGCTCGGCGGCCCGCTTCTGGACACCGCCGGTGCGCCGCAGCGCGGTGCGGACGAGCCGCCGCTCGTAGTCCTCGACGAGGTCCTTGTACGTCGAGCCGTTCTCCGGCAGCCGCACCGGCAGCTCCGCGCGGTCCGGCTGAAGGACGGTCTCCGGCAGCAGGTCCAGGCCGATCAGCCCGCCCGAGCACAGCACCACGGCCCGCTCGATCGCGTTCTCCAGCTCCCGCACGTTGCCCGGCCAGTTGTAGTCCAGCAGCGCGCGCAGCGCGTCGGGATGGAGCCCGCCGATCGTCTTGGAGTTCTCCGAGGCGTACAGCCGGACGAAGTGCTCGGCCAGCAGCGGAATGTCCTCCCGCCTCTCCCGAAGCGGTGGAATCGTGATCGTGATGACGCAGAGGCGGTAGTAGAGGTCGTCGCGGAACTTTCCCTCAGCGACCATCTGCTTCAAGTCCACGTTGGTCGCCGCGATGATCCGCACGTCCGCCTTCTGGGTCTCCACCGACCCTACCCGCATGAACTCCTTCTCCTGGATGACGCGCAGCAGCTTCGCCTGCGTCTCCAGCGACACCGTCCCGATCTCGTCGAAAAAGATCGAGCCGCCCTCCGCCGCCTCGAAGAGCCCTTTCTTGTTGGCGACGGCGCCCGTGAAGGCGCCCCGCACGTGGCCGAAGAGGTTGGACTCCAGCAGGTCCGCCGGCATCGAGCCGGAGTTGACCGTGACGAAGGGGGCGCCCGACCTGGGCGAGTGCGTGTGGATCGCGCGCGCGACGAGCTCCTTGCCGGTCCCGCTCTCTCCCTCGACGAGGATCGTGGACTTGGACGGCCCGGCCAGCCGGACGAGCTCGAAAACCCGCCGCATCCCCTCGGACTTGCCGACGATCCGGCCGAGGCCGTAGCGCTTGGAGAGCTCCTGCTTGAGCCTGCGGTTCTCCTCGGTCAGCTGGCGCTGCTCGGCGCCCTTCTCGACGGTGAGGAGGACCTCCTCGTTCTGGAACGGCTTGGGGATGTAGTGGAAGGCGCCCTCGCGCATCGCGGCGATGGCTCCCTCGATGGAGGAGTACGCCGTGACGATGACGACGACCGCGTCGGGATCGCGCCGGCGGATCTCCCGGAGCACGTCGAGGCCGGGCCGGTCGGGCAGCATCAGGTCGAGCAGCACGACGTCGAAGTTGTCCGGGTCGAAGGCGGCGAGCGCCTCCGAGGCGTCGGCGGCCGTGGTCACGTCGTAGCCCTGCCTCTCCAGAAGCGTTCCCAGGACGTCCCGGATCACCTCCTCGTCGTCCACGACGAGAAGTCGGAGCGGCCGGCTCATGACGCCGCCGGAGAGGCGACCGGGAGGGTGACGATCGCTTCGACTCCGCCCTCGGGCCGCGAGGAGAGGCGAATGTCGCCCCCGTGGCGCCGGATGATGTCGCGGGAGATCGCGAGGCCGAGCCCCGTGCCTCCCGACTTCTTGGTCGAATAGAACGGTTCGAAGAGCCTCTGCGGGTCCCCGGGAGGCAGGCCCGTTCCACGGTCGGCGATCGTGACCCGCGCCGACTCCCCGTCCCGCTCGACGCGGCAGGAGACCTCCGTTCCGTCGGGGGACGCGTCGCGAGCGTTGGTCAGCAGGTTGACGAAGACCTGTTCGAGCTCCCGCGGGTCGCCGATGACCCACACGGAGGCGCCGTTGGTCTCCTGGCGGAGGCGGCGCGAGCCGAAGGTCGTCTCGACCGACTCGGCGGCGTTGCCGACGACGGCGCGCAGGTCCGTGCGGACGGAGGCGCGGGCGCGGGGGCGCGCGAACTCCAGGAGGTTGTTGACGAGGTGCGCGGCGCGGAAGGTCTGGCGCTCCATTTTTTTCAGGATCGCGTAGCGCGGATCGTCCGGCGCCGTTTCGGCCAGCAGCATCTGCGCGTAGGAGGAGAGCCCGGCGATGGGCGTGTTGACCTCGTGGGCGACGCCCGCCGCCAGCACTCCCAGCGAGGCGAGCCGCTCGCGCTCAGCCAGCGCCTTCTCCGCGCGGACCCGGTCGGTCACGTCGTCCACGAGGACGACCCGCCTCTCCGGGTCGCCGCGGAAGGTCGAGACCGAGACGCGGAGGTTGCGCTCCTCCGCGCGAGGGTTCACGAACCGGGTCTCCACCGCGTTCTCGCCGCCGTCCGCGGGGACCGGAGGCAGCTCGACGCCCGGAAGGAGGTCCGCGAAGAGGGCGCCCGACAGCTCGCTCTCCGGCCGGCCGAGGATCGCGGCGAAGGCCGGGTTGGCCGAGTGGAGCCGCCCGTCTGCGTCGAGCACGGCGATGCCGGAGGAGGAGGAGCGGATGACGCTCTCCTGGTACTGCTGGAGGTCGCGGATCTCTTCGAGCCTCTCGGCCAGGGCGCCGTAGAGCCGCGCGTTCTCGTACGCGAGGCCGGCCTGCGCCATGACAGCCGTGAGCAGGGCCTCGTCTTCCGAGGAGAGCGGGACGCGTCCGTCCTTGTGGCCGACGCCGAGCGCGCCGACGAGGTTGCCCGCGCAGCGCAGCGCGAAGAAGACCCGGTAGCCGCCGGCATGGAGATGGCCGGCGACCGGCTCGTCCTCCTCGCCGAACGCAGCTCCGCGGAGCCGCCAGAGGTCCGCCTGCGCCAGGCGGCGGGAGAGCAGCTCCCACTCGCCGCCAGAGAGCGCCTCGTCCTCGAAGAGGAAGAAGGAGCAGGGCACGACGTGGAGCCCCTCCTCCACGCGCTGGACGATGGCGGCGGAGAGCTCTTCCTGGGCTCGCGGCGTCGCGAAATCCCGGGCGATGTCGAGGAGCGCGCGCCGCGCCCGGTACGTCTCGTGGTACTGGATCTTCTCGAGCACGCCGGTGATCCGCTTCTTCATCGGGACGAGCAGCGCGGCGAGGACCAGGCCCGACCCGAACGCCACGACGTTCTTCCCCGCCTCCGCCATTCCCTCGAGCGTGCGGTCGAGCAGGGCGTTCAAAAGGACGAAGGTGATGCCGGCCAGCAGGACGGCCGCGGTCGTCGCCAGCGCCTCGCGGACGAAGATCTCGACGTCCCAGAGCCGCCACTTCAGGATCGCGTAGGCGAAGGCGAGCGGGATCAGCACCAGCGGGACGACGGAGACGCTCGAGAGGAGCGGCGAGGCGAGGCCGAGGATGCGCGGGATCACCGAGAGGAGCAGGAACGGAGCGAGCCCGACGGCGACGCCGAGCCCGATCCACCGGACCTGCATGAGCGACTCGGCATCCTCGCGGCTGCGCCGCAGCAACCGCGCCAGCCGCCACATCGCGGCAATTCCGAAGACCGCGAAGTAGGCCTCCCAGAGCCGCGTCGCGATCTCCAGCGTGGCCGCGGCGGAGGCGCTCGGGAAGAAGAGCGGCGACTCCTGGAACGCCAGCCAGGCCAGGCCCGGCAGGTAGAGGAGCGGGAGCCAGCGGCGAGGACGCACCGAGAAGGACTTCGGGAAGACGAGGAAGAAGTGCAGCAGCAGCGCCGGCAGGACCGCGCGGTACAGGTCCTCGGCGATGAGGAACGTCTTCCAGATCGTGTCGCGCGGGCCCGCGGGAGTGATGACGTAGATCGCGAAGGAGGAGAGGCACAGGGCTCCGAAGATCCGTGCCGCCCCGGCGCGGTCGCGCGACGCCGTGAAGAGGCCGATGAGCAGGTAGAGCAGCCCGACGAACGCAAGGAAGAGGTAGGTGCGGTCGAGGATCAGCCGCGGCTTCTCGAGGTGGATCTCCCGGACTTCGCCGCCGGAGAGGACCAGCAGGCGGTGGGGAAACGGCTTGCGCGCGAGGCTCTTTTCCGGCTGCGGGAGCGAGGAGGCCGTTTGACCGTCCGCCGTGATGATTCGGTCGTCGGCCTTCAGGCCCGCGGTCGCCGCGGCACCCCCCACCTCGACCCCGGTGACGACCAGGGCGCCCTGGAGCCGCTGGTAGGTGAAGCCCGGCCGAGTGAAGCTGTCCACCTTCCGGGTGAAGGAGAGAAAACCGAGTCCCACTGTGGCGACGGTGATCACCACCGCGAGACTCGAAGCAACCCACCTGAACAGACGAGGCACGAGCGCGGATTCAGCAATCCGAATGCCACCAAACCTGTGCAACCCCATCGTGTAAAGAGCTTTGTTCTCAGTCGCTTCCGTAAACGGCGCCGCGAGTCGATCCCAGAAAAATCCAATTTTCCGAATGTAGTCCAAAATAATTTTGGATGGAAGTCCTTCTCGTCCCTTCAAACACGTCCTTTGCCATCGGGGAGAGGAGCAACCCGAGGCGGCGAGAGGCTAGAAGGAGATGGCCACGCCGCCCATGAGGCGGTTGGTCGTCGGGGCGTCGTCTCCGGACTGGGAGGCGCTGCGGGCGCGCTCCACGGCCAGGAGGAGCTTGCAGACCGAGCCGAAGGGGTTGATGCCCATCACCGAGAGGTCCTGGGCGAGCGAGACGGCAAACTTGTGGGAATCGTTGGAGTGCGGCGTCGTCGCGGTCGCCAGCGTTTGCCTGACCTCGCGCACAAGGATCGCGATCCCCGTTCCCGTCGGGACGACGTCCACGGCCGCGCGGGCGGACCAGTAGCGTCCGGTGTTGTCCACGATGCCGTAGCTCATGGCCGATTCCGGAGTCGGCTCCCCGGCGATCGAGCCGTACCGAAGCGAAACCGTTCCCGAAAGGGTGTCGGTGAGCCGGCGGCTGCCCGCGAGCTTGTACTGCCGGACGGTATTTCCGTCGAAGAGGTAGATGCTGTCGAAGTCGGTCAGGAAGTCGCCCTCGAAGAACGCCCGCACCGCTTCGCTGACTTTCTGGTCGGAGGCTTCCACCTTGATCGACATGTCGGGGCCGGCCTTCTTCTCGAAGCCGACCGTCACGCCGCGCGCCGACGTGGCCTCGCCGTTGTCGTCCACCGACGTGATGAGCGGGAGCACCGTGCCCGAGCCCGTCCCGGAATCCACGACGCGATAGAGGCCTCGGACGTAAACGTAGGTCTTCGACCCCAGGTCGTAGCGCGCTCCCAGCGTCGGCGCGATTCCGTAGCCGCCCGCCAGGTAGCGCCCGACCACGCCTCCGTCGATCTCCGCGCGTTCGGAAACCTTTAGCGAGGTCCCGGCGGAGAGTTCGCCGTCGGGAGCGGACATCAGGAACGCGCCGTCGGCCCCGACCGCGGACGGTCCGACCAATCCTTCGCGATGCCGGTAGGTCATCGAGACCGAGACGCCGGGAGTGTCCGTGGCTGCCCGCGCGTAGTTCGCGCGGACCTCCAGGGTCCGCGATGCGATCGGAAAGAGATTCGAGCCGGCCGACGTCGCCCGGTAGAGGTTCGTCTCGTCGATGTAGCGGGCCGCGACGGACTCGACGTTGCCTTCCTCGGAGCCGCGCGACCAGGCGACTCCGTGCGCCTGCATGCTCGCAACCCGGTCGTCGTGGAGGTTCAGGGTGTGCTTCCTCGTCGTTAGGCTGATCTGGTCATCGTCGGACGGCGCGACCTCGAGGGCCAGGCCGGCCGCGTTGCCGGTCGTGGCCGATGTGTCGTAGATCCCGGCTGGATCCGAGACCGCCGAATAGTCGCCGTGCAGGTCGTACCGCCAGCCATTGGGCAGGCCTCCATGCACGCCGACCGCGGTCCGGGAGAGCGTCGAGTCGCCCTGCGGCATCCCCGTGACGGTGCGCACTTCGCCCGCCATGGTCTTGTCCAGCCGGACGTGGTCGAGCGCCGGAGCGGCGGCTTGATCGGCGGCGGCCTCGATCGAGAGCTCTCTCAGGACGTCGGCGGGGACCTTCTCGCGAAGCTCCCAGACGCTCGCCGTGGGGTCGTTGGAGCTGGCCTTCTCGTTTCGGGCGGCGAGTTGGATCCGTACGGCGCTGATGCCCTCGGACGGCGCCTGGTGCCAGAGCCGCACCAGCGCCGGGACGAACCCCTTCTTGTAGGCCACGAGGTCGTAAACGCCCACGGGCGCCGACGCCAGGACGAACGTCCCGTCCGTGGCCGTCCGCGAGCGCGAGAGCGACGTATCGCCGAGGTTGTAGAGGATGACCAGCGCGCCGGAGATGGGCTTCTCCAGGTGGCTGACGATGCCCGAGATCGGCGGGGCCACGGGGGAGGCGAGGACGGGCGACGCGGTCGGCGCGGCAAGAGCCCAGCCGCCGGAGAGAAACGCCGGCAAAAGGAAAGCCAACGCGGCAGCGGGGCGACGTCTCATAACAGGACCTCGAAGGGTCCCGGCGCCGAGTATATGACTCCCGGATGGGGATTCCAAGCTGACTTTTTGAAAGGGGGCTGCCAGGCCAACCGGATTCTCTCCCAACGCTTTACCGTCTCCTCGTTCGAGGTTGAAAAATGCCCGATCGGGACTCGAATTCCCGGCGCTCGGCACTCAGCCCCGCCGGAGGAATCCCTTCATGATCTGTCCCGCGATCGAGGGATTTTCCTTGAGACGCCGAAGCGAATAGGCGTGCCACGACTTCCCGAAGGGAACATAGACGCGCAGGCGGTGGCCCTCGGCCACGAGCCGCCGCCGAAGGCCGACGGCGACGCCGAGGAGCATCTGGAATTCGTAGGCCTCGCGAGGAAGCCCGAGCCTCCGGATCGTCGCAAGCGAGCGCGCGACGAGGACCTCATCGTGCGTCGCGATCCCGACGTAGCATCCGGCCGCGAACAGGTCCTCGACGACGGCCATGAAGTTGTCCTGGATCTCTTCGCGCCCCTTGAAGGCGATCTCCGGCGATTCGACGTAGATGCCCTTGCAGACCCGGACGTTCGGCTTCAGCGAAGCGAGCCGCGACACGTCGGCGCGGCTGCGGCGAAGGTAGGCCTGGAGAACGAGCCCGGTTCCCGGCGTCAGCCTGCGCGACTCCTCATAGATGCGGATCGTTTCCTCAGTGACGGAGGAATCCTCCATGTCGATCCGCACGAAAACGCCCCGTCCCTGAGCGGCGTCGAGGACCCTGCGGAATTGCCGCCGGCAACGGGCGGGATCGAGCTTCAAGCCGAACGCCGTCAGCTTGACGGAGAGGTTCGAGTCGAGGCCGTTCTCGAGGACGCCTTCGAGGGCCTCGAGGTACTCGGAAACCGTCTGGTCGGTTTCGGAGAAGTCGGTCACGTCCTCGCCGAGGACGTCGAGCGTCGCCATGCACCCTTCCGCGTTCAAGCCGCGCACCGCGCGGACCGCGTCCTGGAGGGTCTCTCCCGCGACATAGCGCGAGGCGACCATTCGCACGACCGGCAGCGGCACGAGCGGCAGCGTCCGGACGATCAGCGTGTTCAGCGCGTTCATCGCAGCAGGAGGTCGTCGCGCGAAGCGCGCGCGAAGCACCACACGTCCACCGTCTCCGCTCCCGCACGCCGCAGCGCGCGAGCGCACTCGCGCGCCGTAGCGCCCGACGTCGCGACGTCGTCCACGAGAAGGACACGGCGCGGTGCTCCCGGCGCCGCGCGGAAGGCCTCGCGGACGTTGCCCTGTCGCTCCGACAGCGGAAGGCCGCTCTGCCTGGCCGTCGAGCGGAGTTTGCGGAGGCGGCGGCGGTCGAAGGGAAGGCCCAGCCGATTCGCGACCGCGTCCGCGAGCAACTCCGCCGCGTGGTCGGAGCTTCTCCGCGCGCGGGCGGTCGCCGGCACGGCGGCGATCTCCTCCACGCGCGGCGGAAGGACCAGGCGCTCCGTCATCACCTCCGCCAGGCGCGGCGCCAGGAAGTCGGCGCCGCCGAACTTCACCGCGATCAGGATCTCGCGGGCGATTCCGCGATACGGAGCGGCCCCCGCGAGCGTTCTGTAGGGAGGAGGAGAGAGGATGCATCGACCGCAACGCTTCGCCGCTCCCTCGCGGCCCGGGACGCCCGGAGAGCCCAGTGGCTCGTCGCACACGCCGCATCGGATCGCGGAGGGCCTCTCGAGGGCCGTCCAGCAGGCCTCGCAGACGCCTCCGCGAAAAAACCGTTCGACCGAACTGGTGTGGCAGCCGAGGCAGCGGGACGGAAAGAAAAAGCCGGCGGCAGATCGGAGCAACGAACTCAGATCTGTCTCCGCGAATCGAGCCCGGCGTCCGTAAACATCGGCGTCGGATTGTAAGGGATAGACTGCGTTTGGAGGTGTCTGTGGTTCTTTTCAAGCGAACGTTTTTCCTCGCGGTCGCCGCTCTTCTCCTGGCCGCGGGCGCTCGCGCGCAGACATGGGGCGTCGGCGTGAACATCGGCGCGGTCGCCGACATCGAGCACCATTTCCGTTTGGACGAGTTCAAGCCGAAGGACGTCAACGGGTACATCGAGTTCGCCCTCGAGCCGGACGTCATCCTGCGCGCGACCTACGGAGAGATGCGGATGAAGGGGGAGAACGCGGGCCAGACCTTCACGAACCCGGACGGGTCCACCGTGGGACCGCTTCCCGATCTGACTCAGGACGTCAAGTACACGATGGTGGACGTTTCGTACGAATTCTCCGAGGGCTTCTTCAAGTCAGGATTCTTCGTGGGAATCGGCGGCTACAAGATTGAACCGCGACCCGTGGAGCCGGAGTTCGCGAACTACCGCGACAATCGCGAGACCGCATTCGGGTGGCACGCGGGAGCGGACGGCCAGTTCCAGCTGTTCGTCAAGGGCCTTTACGTCACGCTGAGGCTGACGGTCCACGGGATTCTCTCGACCCAGGGACGCTATCCGCTCGTTGCTGGCGGAGGGTTGACGTACCGGTTTTAGCATCCCGCCTGGCACATCGATTGCAAGACCTGGCGGACAAAGCTATGAATCACATCTGGCCAACTCCCGCCAAAAAAATCCTCTTTACCGATCGGGCGTCCTACCGCCCGGTCCGGCTCGTCTTCTTCCTCTTTTCCTAGGCTCCCGCCAAACAGGCCATTAGGCCGACCCCTCCCGGCGAAAGCCGGGCGGTGGCCCTCCGTCTACCGTCGCTCCGCGGCTGCGCATCGACCGCAGCGCGTAGCACGACATTCGCCGCGCAGACGCATCCGCACCTTAGAAGCGGTGCTCCTCGGGCCCGGGCGTTGACTACTTCTTTTCTTCGGGGACGGGGAGGGGAAGGAGGGTGGATTCCTTCTTCGAGGAAAGCGAAATCTGCGTTCGGATGTTCGCGACGCCCTTGATCGTCATGATGCGGTGCTGGAGAAAATCGGCAAGGGACGCGGGCGAACCCGCCTTGACCTTCAATCGGTAAGCGAACTCGCCGGCGAGGTAATGGCACTCCTGCACGCCGAGCAGCTTCTCCAGGTCGTCCACGAACCCCCTCTCGAATCGGGGATGCTCGAGCGCAACGTCCACGTACGCGGTCAGGGGGAACCCCATCTTCTCGTGGTCGAGAAGGGCGACGAAGCCGCGGATCATCCCGTGCCGCTCCATCTTCTTGATGCGCTCGTTGACGGAGGGCGTGGTCAGGCCGACGGCCCCGGCGATTTTCGCCTGGGACAGCTTCCCGTTGCGCTGCAGCATGTCCAGGATCCGGAGATCGATGTCGTCGATGCTCATCTCCGCGGCCCTTAAAAGATTAGAAGCTGGTTGCTTTGCGACTAATAATATTAGACCGCCCGCCGCTGTCAATAGCGTATTTTCGGCACCGCTATAATCCCGGAAACTGATGAAAAAGCGGGATTACTACGAGGTCCTGGGGGTCGCGAAGGGGGCCTCCGAGGCCGAGATCAAGAAGTCCTACCGACGCCTCGCCCGGAAGCTCCACCCCGACGTGAATCCCGGAGACAAGTCGGCCCAGAAGAAGTTCCAGGAGGTCCAGGAGGCCTACGACGTCCTGCGCGACGCGGAGAAGCGCCGCGCCTACGACCGGTTCGGGCACGCCGGCCGGCCCGGTCCGGGATTCGAGGGCACCGGGACCGGGCCTGGCGGATTCCCGGGGGCGGGCGGCGGCTTCGAGGGGTCCCCGTTCGAGGGTTTCCACTTCGAGAGCGGCGACCTAGGCGATCTCTTCGGCAACCTCTTCGGCGGACGCGCCCGGGCCGCCCGCGGCCCGCAGAAAGGGGAGGACGCGACCGGCACGATCGAGATCCCCTTCCGCGAGGCGGTCCTTGGAGGGGCGACGTCGCTGTCGCTTCGCCGCGAGAAGGAATGCCCCGAGTGCGGCGGCACGGGACGCAAAGGGCGCGAGGTCTGCCCGACGTGCCGCGGCCGCGGGCGCGTCGCCGAGGTCGAGAACGTGCGCATCAAGATTCCCGAGGGCACCGAGGACGGCGGCGTCATCCGAGTTCCGGGCAAGGGCGGGCCCGGCGTCAGCGGCGGGCCGGTGGGCGATCTCTTCGTGACCGTTCGGGTCACGGCGCACCCGTACTTCGAGCGCCGCGGCGACGACATCCACGGCGTCGTGCCGGTCACGGTCAAGGAGGCTTACGCGGGAGCAGAAATCGACGTGCCCACCATCCGCGGCACGCTCCGCGCGAAGATCCCGCCCGGCACGCGCGGCCAGAAGCTTCGGCTGCGCGGGCAGGGTGTGCGCAACCCGCGCACCGGGCAGACGGGGGACCACATCTACACGATCCGGGTGGTCGTGCCGCGGGCGGTCACGCCGGCGGGAAGCGACGCGGCGACGCTGCTGGATTCGCTCTACGACGAGCCGGTGAGGAAGGACCTGCCGCGCGGACTCTGATCCCCCTTGTCATCCTGAGCGAGGCCGAAGGCCAGCGAAGCATCTACACGACTGAGCCGCGTGAAGACTTTTCTCGCGGCTTCTCCACCAAGATCCTTTGGTCGCTTTGCGTACCCCAGGATGACTAGGGGCGCTGTCTCTCTGATTGACGAACCGCGCGGCGCGTAGCCGCGCCGAGCTGTCAATTGCGGGTGGCCATCTCCTGGACCAGGCGCATCGCGCGGTCCGCGGTCATGGTGTCGGAGAGCTGGATCGTGCGCACGCTCGACCACGCCTTGCCGTCGAAGCGGGTGTAGCCGATCGCCGTGCCCGTGTTCCACGCCAGCGTCGGCCGGTAGGCGAAGCCGATCAGCGTCTTCACGTCGCCGATGACGATCGGGCCGACGTCGCCGATGGGATTGTCCGAGGCCACGCCGACGACCGGGATCCGGCGCCGCATCCACGTCGCGTTGTCCGGACCGGGACGGCCGAGTTCGGTAGGGAAGGAAACGCGGATGACGTAGTGGCGTCCCGCGGAGAGGTCCGCGAAGCTCGCCAGCAGCGACCCGCTCATGCCGTCGACCTGCAGGGCCGGGAACATGTACGCTCCCGTCGAGCGCCCGGCCGTCGGAGTCGACCCGCCGCTCCCGATCAACGCCGGCAGGTCGTACACCTGGACGTCGCCCGGGTCCTGGTCGTCGTCGAGGAAGATCGGCGCGTAGCGGGCCTGCGCGTACTGCGCCTCCTCCCACCAGATCACGGAAAGCAGCGTCCGGGTCTTCGTGATCGCGTTTCCGCTCGGGTCCACCATGTTGACCGAGAGGTGCGAGAGGAGCATCTGCGGGTTGTACGCGTGGGCCATCCCGAGATTGGGAAGGAGGTTGCCCACCGACCAGGTGCCGTTGCGGTAGACGCCGAGCCGCAGGACGTTCAGGACCGTCAGCTCCTCGTTCCAGAGGAGGACGAGAGAGTCCGACGGCTCGTCGTACGCGATGTCGAGGTTGTGCTTGACGTCGGCGTTGACCGTGCCCGGAATGATGCCGGCCTGGATCTGCCCGTCCTGGCTGCGCGAGGTCCACTCGATCAGCTTGTCCGATGGCCCGAGGTTTCCGCCGACGACGCCTAGGTCCGTCGCGGAGCCCGAGCGGATCACGTAGAGCGTGCCGTCCGGCGAGAGGATCGACTTCTCCTCGTAGGCCGGCGCCGGCGCGTTCGTTTCGGCCGCGAGCGGACCGGCCGCGAGCGCGAGGAGCGCGGCGGCGGCGAGCGGGCGGAGGAAGCGCGCGATCATCCGGTCAGGCCCTCAGGTTGATGACTTCCATCAGCGAGATCTGCGAGAGGTAGTGCTTCAGGGCCGGGAAGTCGGGGTAGTAGCTGGCGAGCGCCTCGTACTGGTCCTCCGCGTCGGCGGTCCGTCCCATCTCCGAGTACGTCTCGGCCAGCAGGTAGTGCGAGTTCTTGATGACGTCCTCGCGGCCGAACTCCTTGCCCAGTCCGAGCGCGCGGATTCCCCAGTTCTCCGCCTCGTCGAGCTTCTCGAGCTTGACGTGCGCGAAGCAGAGGTCGAGCGCGGGGTAGTCCATCGCCTGACGCGCGCCGAGGCTGTCGAGCACGGAGAGCGAGCGGTGCACGAGCGGAAGGCCGATCTCGACGCGGTCGAGCGCGATGTGGCAGTAGCCGAGGTTGTCGGTCGCGACGGCGGCCTGCCGCGAGAGGCTCTCGCCTTGCGACTCGAGGCGGTCCACCGCTTCCTGGAAGAGGTCGCGCGCCGCCTCGAAGCGGCTCTCGTGGAGCTCGAGGTTGGCGAGGAGGTTCAGCGACGTTCCCGTCAACTCCTCATTGCCGATGTCGCGGCTCTTGGCGAGAGCGGTCTGCGCGTAGAAGAGCGCCCGGCCGTACTCGTTCCGGGCCTCGTGGGCGTTGGCGGAGACGTAGGCCGCGAGCGCGCCGTTGTAGCTCGTCGGATTGCGAAGCAGGATCTCCTTCAGTCGCGAGAGATCGAAGTCCCGCCGGTCCATCTCGATCAACGTCGTGGCCCGGTTGCAGGTGAAGAGGTCCTCGAGGTCGCGGTCCTTCCACGAGCGGGCCAGCGACAGGCCGTCGTCGTACAGCGTCAGGGCGCGCTCGTAGTCGCCCGCCCAGATCGCGTCTCGCGCGGTCCGGCGCAGAAACTCCAAGTGTTTGCGTCGCTCGCTCATCGAAGGAATCGCCCTGGCGATTCTAGAGTTTCGCGACGCGAACTCAAGATGTTTCTTCCTCTTTCGGCGGGGGCGGGGCCGGCGGAGCGGCCTTCTCTTCGTGCTGCTGGAGCTTCTTGAAGCGGACGAAATCGCGCACTTCGCGCTGCGACTCGGCGTTGAGCTCCTGGAAGTCCGAGACGAGCTCGCGGGCGCCGGAGGCCTCGGGCGCCTCGGTCTCGCCGAAGAATTCGCCCATCTTCAAATCGAAGACCTGGAGGATCTTGAAGAGGGTGTCGAGGCCGACTTTGTATTCGCCCTGCTCCATCCGGGAAAGATCGGACTGGGCGATCCCGATCCTCTCGGAGAGCTCGGTCTGGGTCAGGTGCCGGCCTTTGCGCAGTTCCCGGATGCGCGAGCCGACCAGGTTGATTTTGCGGGGCGAGTGGGAAGACATGGTGTCGCGTCGTTGGGCGTTTTTGGTTCTCGGGAAATGCTATTGCATCATAAACTGCCGTAACTATAATCCCACCGCCGATGTCAAGCAACAGGAAAAGGCTCTCCGCCCGCCTTTTTCTCGTCAAAGAGATGGTTCTGCGGGATATCAGGGCCCGGTACGCCGGGTCCCGGCTGGGCATCTTTTGGGCCTTTGCCCAGCCCCTCCTCTGGATCCTCCTTTATGCCTGGGTCTTCGGCGTCGTCCTCCGGATCCCTGTGGAAAAGGGCTTCTCGACCTTCCCGGAGTTCCTGCTGGCGGGCTTGCTGCCCTGGATGGCGATCCAGGAGGGGATCTCCCGGGCCTCCACGGTCCTGGCCGACAACGCTGCCATGGTCAAGAAGACCGTCTTCCCGGTCGAGACGCTGGTCCTCTCGGTCGTCTTTGCCGCCGTTGTCAACCAGGTCATCGCCTTCGTCATCTACGCCGCCTACCTGGGCTGGCTCGGGCACCTCTCGCTCCCCTGGCTGCTGTTGACCATCCCTGCCCTGGCCGTCCAGACCCTGATGACCTTCGGGATCGCCTGCTTCGCCGCGACGGTGACGACTCTCGTCCGGGACGTGGCTCACGGCGTCAACATCGCGCTGACGGTCGTCTTTTACGCCACGCCGATCGTCTACCCGCCCTCGATGATCCCGTCGAATTTCCGCTGGGTCCTTTCGGTCAACCCGGTGGCGCACTTAGCGGAGTGGTACCGGCGGGCCTTCACGCTCCACACCGCTCCCGACGCTTCCTCCGTCCTCTACCTGACGGTGTTTTCCGGCGTCGCCGCAGTCCTCGCCGCGGCCCTCTTCCTGCGCGCGCGTCCTCACTTCGCGGACCTTCTCTAAGGCAGTGTCCGTGTTGAGACGCCGAGAAAAGGGGAAGAATTTCGCGGTCGGGCCGTTTTCAGTGAGCGGTTTCCTCGGGTTTCCCCACCCCACCCATGAAAGAGGAGGTTCTGTGATTCGCACTCGATCCCTGCTCGTCCTCGCCGTGGCGGTGCTCGCGGCATCCTGCGCCGCCCCTTCCGGCGGGTCCAAGCCCACTGTGGCCTCGGCGCCTCCGACTCCGACGCCGGGCATCATGTCGAGGACCAATCCGAACATCGTCGAGGAAGACGAATACCACTTCGTCGAGCGGCTGCCCAAGGAGGAGTACATCCGGGTTGACGAGCGGCACATCCGCCACCCCCTCGTGGGCCCCGCCGTCGAGTTCTACAAGGAAGACGACAAGTACTACTACATCTACACGAACAAGAGGAACGCCGAGACCGAGGCGCTGGAGAGGATGCTCAAGCAGTCCCAGACGCCGACCCCGGCTTCCCCGGCGGCCCCCGGCCAGGCGCCGCCGCCGCCCGCGATGACGCCGACGCCCTCGGGCCCGCCGCTGTCGGACTTCGAGGACCTTCTGCCGCGGCGCGAAGCCGGGAAGCTGCGCCTGGAGCCGGTCGCGCAGAGCGGCCTTCCCGCGAGCGGGTTGTGGCGCGCCTCCTTCGTCATCCGCGACATCAACGGCGACAAGATCCCCGACATCATCGCTCCGCCCTCGCGGCTGGGCGACGCGAAGCTCCACGTCTGGATCGGCGACGGCAAAGGGCACTTCACGCCGTGGCCCGTGCAGTTCGTCGAGGAGGGCAAGCCCAGCACCACCTTCTCTCTCGACTACGGCGCCGTCGCCGTCGGCGACATCGACCGCGACGGCAAGCTCGACGTCGTCGCGGCCTCGCACGGCGCCGGGCTCATCTCGCTCTTCGGCGACGGCAACGGCACCTTCCGAATCGTGAGGTCGGGGCTCCCCACGCGCGACTTCTCCTCGCAGGCGATCACGCTCGTCGACGCGGACGGGGACGGCAAGCTCGACATCGTCGCCGCCGTCGACAACGTGGGCGGCCGTTCCGACGCCCAGGACCAGGTGCGCGTGTACCTCAACCGCGGGAACCGGTGGCAGTACAAGCAGGACGGGATCGCAGGCGGCTTCTACTCGAACTGCATCCACGCCTGGGACTACGACCGGGACGGCAAGACGGACATCCTGACGGCCTCCAACTACATCGGCGCGCTAACGCTTCTCTGGAGGAATAACGGCGACGGGCGCTTCGAGCCGATCCGGTTCCCGGCCATCGAGATCTACTCGTACCACTTCGCGACGGTGCCCGGCACCTGGGGCAAGCAGCGCGCCTCGGCCTTCGCCGACGCGTACAACATGATCACCAACGATCCCACCGAGGCGCGGGCGATCGGCATCACCGTCTACAGCTACGAGGGCGGGACCTGGAGCCGCCACCGCGTGTGGCGCAAGAAGGCGGGACAGTCCTCGCAGTACGCACTGGCCATGGGGGATCTCGACGGCGACGGCCTGGATGACGTCGTCTTCGCCGATACCGAGCAGAACAAGCTGCGGATCTTCTTCCAGAAGCCGGACGGGACCTTCACGGAGATGGCCGAGAACGAAGAGCCGGTCCTGGACTCGCTCGGGCAGTGGATCGAGCTCGCCGACCTCGACGGGGACGGCCGGCTCGACATCGTTCTCTCCAAGACGGTGGCCTCTTACCGTCCCAACGACCAGGGCGGCTGGTCGGTCTGGCTGAACAAGCGCTAACCCATGCGTCCGAAACGAGTTGACCCTGTCCTCATGATCAGGAAGCATATTTTTCGGAATTTCCTCTTGACAGGGGCGCTCCGAGCGCCCAAGATGGCCGCAAACCACGGAGGTGCATGAACTCCCGGTTAACTCCAATCTTGAAATCAGGTTCTGAAAAACGAGAAAAATGGGAGGTGATGGGATCGCGCGGAGGAAGGAACTCAAGCGTGTTTTTTTCGCAGTTAACAGTAACGAGGAGATCTCAATAATGAAGAAAACCTTCCTGACGTGTATGGCGGTGGTCGCCGTGCTCGCGATTGCGAGCAGCGCCGGCGCCATCACGTGCACCATTGACCAGCGTCCCGCTGCGACGCTGCTCATTCCCTACTTCCAGGCGACGTTCAACGCGGACGGCACCATCCAGGGAACGGGCACGAGCGCTCTGGACACCCTCGTGACGATCGGCAACGCCTCGGCCGCGCCGATGCTCGCTCACGTCAACGTGTTCAACGAGCGGACCGAGCTCGTCCTCGACTTCAACATCGCGCTCACCGGCTTCGACATTCAGTCGTTCTCGGTGGCCTCGGTGCTGAGGGGGAACCTGCCGATCACGCCGGTGAACATCAACCACCAGCCCGAGGTCAAGGACGGCATTCAGGTGACGATCACCGGTGACGTCTGCCAGCGCAACTCGAGCGCGCCGGTCTATCCGTCCGCCGGAGGTTACCTGCGTGTGAGACCGACGAGCCCGGCAACGGGTCTCGACAACACACTCGCAACGGTTTCCTATCCCGCCGGGCCGTTCCCGACCGCGTTCCTGTTCTCGGTCCTCGACTCGCTCGATGCGACCAAGGACACCACGACGTGCGGCGGCACCGACGGCGTCATCACCAACCCGATTCACGGCTACATCACGATCGACCACGCGAACTACTGCAACCTCTCCAACCCGTCGGATCCGGCGTACTACACGAACGATGCGATCGGTATGGAGAACAACCTGTTCGGTGACTACATCTACACCTCCGGCGCCGGCGTCGGCACGGAAGGGTACGCGGCCGTCGCCATCGAGGCGGATGCCTCCCTGGCCGACACCACCGCCGTCCCGACCAACCCCGCCAGCACGGCTCCTGTCGGACGCCGCACCTTCTATCGTCGCTACGTGACGGTTGCGGATCCGCTGGGCTGCCTCAACACGTTCCCGGCTCCGCAGTCCGGCTTTGACTGCGGCGGCGGCGACCAGCGCGAGCCCCTGGGCCTCAAGTACGCGGCCCGTTGGTTCGATGCGTCGCCTGGCGTTACTTCCAACTTCTACGTGTGGCGTGGATCGGCCGGCTCCTCCGCGATCAGCGGCGGTCTGGCTGACCTGCTCGGCTTCGCAGTCGGCAAGTGCAACACGTCCGAGCCGACCGTGACCTTGACCTTCTTCGATGAAGACGAGAACACGGTTACGCAGGGCGTCTGCCCGTCCCCGTGCTCGCAGCCGACGTTCAACTTCCCGTTGGAGACGCAGCGCACCAACATCTCGGCCTTCTCCCACCCCGTGTGGCCGGCCGGCTGGGTGAGCATGTCGTTCTTCAACAACACCGGTCCGCTCGGCGGCAACCTGGATCAGGCGTGGGTTGACTACGAGATCCTGGGCGCCACCGCGTTCCTCGTTGCCGGAATCCCGGCGGCTCAGCTCGATCCGACGAACTGCCAGCCGCTCGGCGTCTCCTGCACCACGGGTACCGGTTGCTACGGTCCGACCTCCGGCTCCGGCGTGACGGTCTCTCTGCCCGCCATCCCGGTGATCGTCGGGACCGGCCCATAGTCGTTTCTTCTGGAGTGGGCGGGACGCAAAGTCCCGCCCACTCTTTTTTTCTTAGATCGGAAGGTCTCGTTCCTGAAGAACAGACCCTCACAAGTTAAGCAGAGGTCGCTGAGTCAGCCCGCCGGCCCGATTTCAGATTCCTCCTAACTACATCCATGAAGAGGAATATGAAATCCGGCTCCGGAAACGACCGATGCAGTCAATCCGCCGAAGGCATTCCCAGGAGGTTTGTCCACTCATGAACGTCGCTCCCCACATACTGTCGCGTCGCCGCCGTTTGCAGGCCTGGCCTCTTTTCCTCGTCGCGCTCGTCTTGCTGTCCTCCACCGTGGCCAGCGCGCAGACCGTCCAGGTCAACACCGGGGGAATCGTCAGCATCACCGGTGTTCCGCCGATCTACAACGACCGGTACGTGATGCAGAAGACGGACTTCGGATTTCTCTGGCTCGACACGGTCGCCCTGCAGGGCGGAATTGTCCAGGTCGAGGCCAAGTGCGGCACCGGTCAGCCGACTCCGGTGACCAATATCTACGTGATCGGCGACTGCAACGGCATCACCAGCGTCGACACCGCCGGGACCCGCGTTGTCGCACGCCAGCTCTCCGGACAGTGCGGCGTGGCGACGCTCGGTTGCGGAGGAGGGCGCACGGACGGGACGGGTTTCTTCGAGTTCAAGCTCGGGACCTGGGAGTTCGTGGGACCGACGACCCAGGACATCCTGAGCCCCTCGACGCAAACCGCCGACCTCGCCGGACGGACCTGGAAGGTCACGGCCGCGGGAGACGGCAAGAACTTCACGTGGCAGGCCAGCGGCAATCCCAACACGCCCCCCACGGCCTCCGCCTCGGCGACGAACCTCTCCGCCGCCAACCGCACCGACAAGACGAACTACTACGGCGACCAATGGCAGTTGAAGGACACCTCGGCCACCGTGTCGCCGATCACCGAGGTGGATTGGGACTTCATCTACAACGGCTCGTCGTTCGTCAAGGACGAGGGCGGCCCTCCCGCCTCAGAAGGAACGATCACGGGCTTCTTCCCTTGCGATCCCAAGGGACAGATCGCCGGCGACATCCGCTTCGGGACCAACTGCATCCAGAGCCTCAACCTGTCGAACCCGGCCGGGGGCGGGAGCTACCGCTTCGCGATGCAGTCGGCCAACGTGAACGGGATCAGCACCAACACGTTCGTTTCCTCTTTCATCGCCGTTCAGTGCGCCCAGGCCAACATCGTGGGCTATACCGGAGCCACCGGGACCTGCGCCAAGAGCGGCGGGACGTTGAACGTCCTGATCGGCGGCGTCGCCGACGCGAGCGCGACGCAGGGCAACCCGGTGCAGTTCGACTGGACGTTCCCGGGGACCGGGACGCCGAACGTCTCGGGGATGACTCCCGGCGTGCCGACCGGCGCCACGACGTTCACGCTGACGGTGACCTATCCGGGCGGGTTCCAGGCGACGGCCTCGGGCAACGTCGTCCAGGCGAGCCTCGTCGCGGCCTTCTCGGTCGTGCCGAATCCCGTCCTGATCAACACTCCCCTGACTTTGACCAACCAGATGCAGAAGGCGACGGGAGCGACGCTCAACTCGGTGGACTATCTCTTCAACCCCGGCGCCTGCACGTCGCCGCCCCCCATCGGGACCAACCCGGTCGGCGGGACGTTCTTGAACGTCGGCGGCACCGCCACGGTCACCGCGCCCTCGGCCAAGGGCGACTTCTGCCTGTACCTGAAATACGGCTACACGCCGCCGAGCGGCCCCGCCCAGACGCAGACCGTCTCGGCCTCCGTCACGACGACCGACTGGGTGGCCAACCCGCAGATCCTGATCAATCCGTCGGTGTTCTGCTTCGGTCCCTGCTCGCTGTCGATCGGGACCACCTACAGCCTCTCGGACAACGAGAACATCCCGCTGAACCCCCATCCACCCGCTGCGTGGGACCTGAACGGCAACTCCATCGGGACCTCGCAGGACGCCAACTCGCCGATCACGTGGACGCCGAATTCCGCCTGCAGCAATTGCACCCTGCGGGTCACGGTGAACGGATCGTCCACGACGCTACCCGTCAACATCTCCGCGGCGCAGCCGACTCCGGTCCCGACGCCTCCGGGTCCGACTCCGACTCCGCCCATCATCGGAGGCGGAAACCTTTCGGTCAGCGTCACCGGGCCGAGCAACGGCGCCAAGAACGTTCCTCTGACGTTCTCGGCGAACGCGTCGGGAGGCTCCGGGGGCTACAGCTTCTCGTGGCAGTGCGACTTCAACCCGCTCGGGAGCTTCGCCGCTCTCGGACAGACGGCGACCTGCACGTACGCGACCTCGGGCGCGCACACCATCGTCGCCATGGTCCGGGATTCGAGCGGATCGACGGCGCTGAGCCCCAACTTCAGCGTCACGATCGGCGGGCTGGGGAATCCGTCAGTCCAGAACACCCTTTCCGGCAACGGAGTCACGCAGAACGTCTTCAACGGACGGTGGACCGCCCCGACGAGCACCCCGATCACGTTCTCGGCGAACGAAGCCAACGCCGCGACCTGGACCTGGTCGTTCGGCGACGGGCAGACCGGCACGGGCCGGACCGCGACCCACTCCTACTCCGCCTCGGGCCCCTACGCCGCGACCCTCACGGTGACGGGCGACGAGGTCAACACCTCGGGCACCGGGTCGGCCACCATCAACATCGACATCAGCGGCCCGCCGGGACCGTCGGCGGCGTTCACCGTCACCGGCGCGACGACGCTCGGGCCGGACTCCTACGAGGTCGAGGCCTTCACGACCATGACCTTCACGGCCACGGAGACGAAGGCAAACTCCTACGCCTGGGACTTCGGCGACGGCACCGCCACGGGCAAGACCGTGACGCACGCCTTCTCCACAGCGGGATCCCACACGGCCACGCTGACAGTCACCGGCGACGGAACGACCACGATCGGGACGAGGAGCGGCAACGCGTCCTTCACGGTCGATCCGGTCAAGTTCCGCGCGATCATCGTTCCGGGCGCGGCGCACCTCGACCTGGGCGCGGACGTCTGGGGCACCGACGTGACCGTCAGCAATCCCGGCACCGGCAACCTGACAGTCAGCCCCGCCTTCGTCGCTTACTCCGACAGCGGCGGCGACGTGCCGGATCTTTCGCAGGTCTCCTACGATCCGAAGCTGACCTTCCAGCTCGCGCCGGGAGCCTCCTGGTCGCAGGTGGACGTGGTCAAGTTCTTGAACGGCGGAAGCAACAAGGGGACACTCGTCTTCAAGTACGACGGCTCCGCCGACCCGATCGTGACCGCCCGCGTCTACTTCGCCGCGTCCTCCGACCCCCAGGGCGCCTCCTACGGCGCCGCTTTCCCGTCCTACAAGATCACGGGCGGCGGAGTCTCGACGCAGGAGGTGAGCCAGGCCGTCACCAACGACCAGACGATCATCGGACTGCTTTCCAACGCTCTCTACCGCTTCCGTGTCACCCTCTACAACGCGGACTCCAAGGCCGGCACCTTCCGGCTGATGGCCTATGACCAGGCGGGCAACCAGCAGTTCATCAAGGACGCGACGGGCCAGTATGTCGGCTATCGGGACTTCAAGATCGGCGGGTACCAGCAGTCGGCGCCGAGCGACGACGACCTCGGCCTCAAGGACGCGTCCATGCGGTACGTCCTGAAGGCCAGCCGCGCGCCCGGTTCGACCTTCGGGACCCTGATCGCCTCGGGGACGGCGCTCGACCGCAAGACGAGCGACCTCGTCCAGATCACCGACGACACGCCCCTGACCCAGGCCGAGTCCGGCGTCATCTCCTATTACGTCGCCGGGGCGAGCCACCTCGACACTCCGCGGGCGCAGTGGCGGACCGACCTGAGGATCTTCAACAAGAGCTCCAGCGCGAGGACGCTCGGATTCGAGTACTACTTCACCCACGGAGCGGGAGGCGTCGAGCAGAAGGCGCAGGTCGTCGGGATCACGATCCCGGGCAACGGCCTGCTCACGTACGACGATCTCGTGGACTCGCTCATGAAGAAGGACACCGCTGTGGACCTGTCGGGCGACACGGCCGGGATGCTTCGCATCTTCCACTTCGAGGACGCGGACTCCGCGACCAAGCCGCTCGTCATCAGCTCCCGCAACTACGACGACCCGTCCGACGGCACCGGCACGGCCGGGACGCAGCTCGGCGTTTACTCCTCGCTGCAGACGTCCAAGCCCGGCAACGCGCCGCTCTTAGTCGCCGGCGCCGAGGACAGCGAGCGCTTCTACTCCGTGATCGGCCTCTTCGCTCTCGATCCGGGCGTCACGACCGGGAGGATCTCGGCGATCGGTCCGGACGGCAAGGAGGTCGGCTCGTTCGACTTCGGGCTCAACCAGAACGCCCAGGGAGGCGCCGGCCACTTCGGCCAGATCTTCCTGAGGTCGCTGAGCGGCTGGAACAACCCGGACGCGCCGGTCACGATCAAGGTCACGGTCACCTCGGGAGGCCGCGTCGGCGCCTACGCCGTCACGGTGGACCTGAAGACCAACGACCTGACGTTCATCCAGGGACGTCCGCAGTTCTGAGCGGCGAGAATCGCACTCCCGACGCCCCGGCTCCGGCCGGGGCGTCTTTTTTTGGAGCGATCGGGGCGATGGGGCGATGTTCTGGCGCCCCGGACCGTACACCGGTCTAGAATCGCAGATCGGAGAGGGTCGTTTTTTGAATGAGTGAGAGCCGGTTTCCCGCCTCCCCGGCGGCTTCCGCGGTGGTCGAGGCGGAGACGGTTTCCCCGTACCTCCACGACCGCGGGAGCGTCGTCTACAACCCTCTGACCGGCGCCTCGATCCCGAAGAACGGCGACGAATACCGGGCACTCCGGCAGATCGAGACGGGCCTTCCCGGGGAGGCCGCCGCCGGGGCGCTCGAGCACCTCCGGGCCGCTCGTTTCCTGATCGAGGACCTCGACGCCGAAACGAGGAGGTCGCACCTGCTCTACCTGTCGCTGGAGACCTGCACGAGCTGCAACCACCGCTGCCCGTTCTGCCCGGTGTCGGTGGACCCGCGCGAACGTCAGGTCATGAGCCAGGAGCTCTTCGAGTCCATCGTGGACCAGGTCGTCGCGGCGGGCGGCAAGGAGGTCGTCGTCTTCCTCTCGAACTACAACGAGCCGACCGTGGACCCGCTTTTCGAGGAGCGCTGCATGGCCCTCTTCGCGCGTAGTCTCCCGGTCTCGATCCTGACCAACGCTTCGCACTTCACGCCCGAGCGCGCCGCGCGGCTCGAGGCGGCCGGGAAGTTCCGCTACATCGGAATCAACCTTCCCACGCTCGATCCCGAGCGCTACTTCAAGCTCCACGGCACGCGAGACCTCGCCCGCGTTCTCGCCAACGTGGACGCGATGCGCGCGCGGGAGCTCTCGCAGGAGACGGCGATCGTCGTGCTGGGCGATCAGGACGAGGCGCACCGCAAGGACGTCGCCGAGATCCGCCAGCGGTTCGGCCCCAAGGGATGGCAGGTGCGCCCCTTCCGCATCCGCAGCCGCCCCGCGAGCGGGACCTTCGTTCCCGAGCCGCCGGCCAGGAAGAAGCTCCGCGGCTGCGAGCTGATGGGATCGCGCCCCTTCGAACACCTCCACGTCACCGCGACGGCGAAAGCGGTCCTCTGCTGCCAGGACTACTACGAGCGCCTGACCGTCGGAGATCTCCAGACCGAGACCGTCGCGGAGATTCTCGGCGGCGACACGATGGCGCGGCTTCGCCGCTGGACGTACGGCGTCGAAGAAGCCCCCTCCGACTTCCTGTGCCGACGGTGCGAGTTCGCGATCGGCGAGTGAGATGACGGAAACCGCCGTCCGCGCCGAGAAAATCTGCAAGACGTACAAGCTGTACGACTCCGGCGCCGACCGGTTGAAAGAGCTGTTTCTGCGCCGGCGGCGACACCGCGGGTTCGACGCCGTCAAGGACGTCTCCTTCGAGCTTCCGAAGGGCAAGGCGCTGGGGCTGATTGGCGAGAACGGAGCCGGGAAGTCCACGCTGCTGAAGATCGTCGCCGGTACGACGATGGCCACGTCGGGCTCGGTTGAGAGGCGGGGGAGCGTCGCCTCGATCTTGGAGCTGGGCATGGGGTTCCACCCCGAGTTCACCGGGCGGGAGAACGCGCGGATGAACGCCGCGCTGCTGGGACTCTCCGGCTCCGAGATCCGCCGCCGTCTTCCCGAGATCCGCGACTTCGCCGAGCTCGGAGACTTCTTCGACCGGCCGGTGCGGACCTACTCCTCCGGAATGAGCCTGCGGCTCGCGTTCGCCGTCGCGACGCACGCCGACGCCGACATCCTGATCGTGGACGAGGCGCTGGCGGTCGGCGACGGGTACTTCCAGAAGAAGTCGATCGACCGGATCACGGACTTCCAGAAGCGAGGCGGCACGCTGCTCTTCTGTTCTCACGCGCTTTATTACGTGGCCCTCCTCTGCGACCAGGCGATCTGGCTCAAGCAGGGCCAGGCGGCCGCCGAGGGCGGGACGCTGTCGGTGGTGCGGGCCTACGAGGAGTTCCTGCAGGCCAAGGAGCGCCGCCTGCACGAGGCCGAGTACCACCCCGAGCCGCAGCCGGTCGGGACCAACGGGCGCCGCCCGGCGCGGATCACGGAGGTCCTCGTCCACGACGGTTCGGGCTATCCCCGCACGAGGTTCGGCGCCCGGGAGACCCTCGCCGTGGACATGGCGTTCGTCACCGAGGACTCGACCCTCGCCTTCCACGCCCGCGTCGGCGCGGACCGGGAGGACGGCGTCCAGGCGTTCGCCGTGGATACCCGGGAAGAGCCGTGGGCGCCGCTGACCGGCCGGCGGCACTACCGCCTGAGGCTGGTCTTTCCGGAGCTGCCGATCGCCCAGGGCGAGTTCCGCCTCTACGTCTTTCTCGGCGACGAAAAGGCTCTCCACCTCCACGACATGCGGATCCTCAAACCCGGCTTCACGGTGGTCCCTCCGGATTACGCGGTCGGAATGGTCGCGCCGCGGCACTCCTGGTCCATCGCCGAGGACGAGTCCGCTGCCCAGATCCTCGCCGGCCGGACCGCCGCCGGCTCGTAGGCCGGACCCTGGCTCCTTGAAGACCGCGATCGCATTCCTCGAATCGCCCGGCAGACCCGACTACGGCCAGAGGATCTGGCGCCGCCGCTGGGCCGCAGCGTTTCCGGCCGATCTTGCCGCCGAGCTGTCCCGCGGCGCGGCGGCGTCCGAGGAGTTCTCCGCCGCCGATGCCTGGCTCCTCGTCCTCGATGAGAAAGCCCAGCCGGCCGCTTCGCCTCGCTTCCCCGACCCTCCTGCCGGAGCGGTCCTGGCCGCCTCGCCCGCCGCGCCGGCGGACGCCGCCGTCCACACCCTGCGCGAGCTCGAGGAGCTGCCGGCGCCGCCGCAAGCTCCGCCGGGCGACCCTCGAAAGCCGCCCGCGATCGCGTTTCGAGCGGCGGACTTCCCTCCCTGTCCGGGGGAAACGGTCGAAGATTTCCTGGAACGCCTTCTCGCCGGAGGCTCCCCGAAGACGTCGGACCCGGCTTTTCGTGCCCTCGCCGTCGGCGATCCCTCGCGGCGGGAGCGCCCCGAGCTGACGGCGCGAATCCCGCCGGCCGCCCGCAAGCTGCTCGACGTCGGATGCGGATCGGGCGGCTCGGGGGCGGCGCTTTCGAGGCGTTTTCGCGACCTCCACGTGACCGGGATCGAGAAGGATCCCGAGGCGGCGGCTCGGGCCGCCTCGAATCTCCACCGCGTCCTTCCCGGCGACGCCGTCGAGACCCTCGCCCGGCTCTCCTCGGAAGGGGAGTCTTTCGACGCCTTCCTCTTCGCGGACGTCCTCGAGCATCTCGACGACCCGGTCGAGCCGCTGCGGCGCGCCCGGGCGCTGGCCCGCCCCGGCGCGACCCTGGTCGCGAGCGTGCCCAACGCCGGGCACCTCTCGCTGGTGCGGGACCTCGCGAGAGGCCGCTTCGACCCGGTCCCGGCGGGGCTCGCGGATGTCGGTCACCTGCGGTGGTTCACCCGCGTTTCCCTCGTGGACGCGCTCGAGGAGGCGGGGTGGCGGGTCGAGTCCGTGGAAGGGGAGAAGGCAGCAGCGGCGGCCGGAGCGAGAGAGTTCGAGGCGGAGATCGCCGCGTGGCCGGCCCTCGACCGCGACAGCCTCGAAACCTACCAGTGGATCGCGGTCGCCGCGGCGGACCCCGACACGCTGATCGGCTCTCTCGAGACGCCGGCGCCACACCGGATTCGCTCGGGCGGAGTCAATCGCTTTCGGGGAATGGTTCTCGACACCAACGGAGACCGCGTTCGAAGCGTCCGGATTTCCATCGACGGCGGCGCGGCAGTGGACTACCCCTGCGATCGGGACAGCGCCGACGTCGCGGTCCATCTCCCGCACCTTCCAGCCGCCGCGAAATGCCGGTTCGAATTCGACGCTTTCCTGCCCGCCGGCGCCGGCGTGGTTCGCTTCGAAGCCGTCGCCGAGAGCGGCCGGGTGGATCCGCTCTTCGACTACGACGTCGCGACCCCGCGGGAGCGGGCCTCGGAGCTCGAAAGGACGAGCCGGGCGCTCGAGGCGCTGCCTCTTCCCGATCCGGACATCGTGTTCCTGACCCAGGGCCACCGAGACGCCCGGGCGTACCAGGATTCGATCCTTCCGGGGATCCTCAACCTGAAGCGATACCTCGCGGAAAGCGGCGTCGAGGACGCGCGGATCGAAAGCGTCCTGGACTTCGGCTGCGGATCCGGCCGCCTGCTCGCGGGTTGGCTACCCGAAGCGGCCTCGCGCCGCCTGGCGGGCTGCGACACGAGCGAGCCGCTCATCGAGTGGGCTCGGCGCAACCTGCCCTCGAAGATCCGTCTCGAGCGGACGGCAGCTCTTCCGCCGCTTCCTTTCGGCGGCGGGAGCTTCGACCTGGTCACGGCGATCTCGGTCTTCACGCACCTGCGGAGGCGTTCGCAGGAGCTCTGGGCCGAAGAGCTCGGCAGGGTGCTCTCGCCCGGCGGAATCCTCGTTGTCACCCTCCACGGAAGGCCCTACGTCCGGCTGTTCCAGCGGGGGCGGCACACGGAGTTCGAGAAGAGCGGCCACCTGGAGATCGAATCCGCGGCCGACGGCGCCAACGAGTCGGCGAGCTTCCACTCCGAGAAAGACGTCCCCGGTCTCTTCCCGGCCTTCGAGATGATCGGGAGCTTCCCGGCGGGGCGGATCGGCGGCCGCCGCGTCCTCTTTCCCCTGGCGTCGATCCAGGACGTCTACGTGCTGCGGCGAAAGGGCCGCTGAAGCCGATGCGCGTCGCCTACCTGCTCGAATCCACCGAGCTTTCCGGGGGAGTGAAGGTCGTCCTCCAGCAGGCGGAGGCGCTCGCGCGCCGCGGCCACCGTGTGACGGTCGTGTCGCCCGGGCCCTTGCCTCCCTGGTTCTCTCTCGCGCAGGCACGATTCGAGAGGTCGTCGTTCCGCGAGTCGCGCGCCCTCGCGGAGGCGGACGTCCGCGTCGCGACGTTCTGGACCACGGTCGCCCCGGCGCTGGACGCGGCGCTGGGGCCCGTCTTCCACCTCTGCCAGGGGTACGAGGGGAGCTTCACCTTCTACGCGGACCGTCGAGGGGAGATCGAGGAGGCTTATCGCGCCCCGACCCGCAAGCTCGCGGTCTCTTCCTCCCTCGCGGCGCGCCTGAACGGTTTGGGATTCGGGCCGGCGGAGAGCGTGGGCCAGGCATTCGATCCGGCCGCATTCCTTCCGGCGCCTTCGAACGGCGGGAAACCGAACGATCCTCCGGTGGTCCTCGTCGTCGGGATCTACGAGGCCGACGTGAAAGGGATCGCGGTGGCGCTGGAGGGACTGCGCCTCGGCCGCGAGCGGGGAAGCGTCTTCCGCGTCCGGCGCGTCTCGACGCACGCCCCGGGCGAGGCGGAAAAGAGCGCGGGAGTCGTGGACGAATACCACCAGGCCCTGCCCCCGTCGAGGATGCCGTTCGCCTACCGCTCGTCGGATCTCTTCCTCGGCCCGGCCCGCCCCGAGGAGGGGTTCGGCCTGCCCGTGCTGGAGGCGATGTCCTGCGGGGTCCCGTGCCTTCTTTCGGACACGCCCGGCCACCGCGAAATCGCCGGGGACGCCGCCTCGTACTTCGCCGACGGGGACCCCGAGTCTCTCGCGGCGGCGCTGCCCGCGGCGCTCTCGCCGGAGGCCCGCGCCCGGGCCTGGATCGAGGGGCCGAAGACGACGTCCCGCTTCGACTCGGCCGCGGTCGCGGCCCGCCTCGAAGCGGCCTTCGACGCCGCGCGCCGGACCCCATGACCCCGGAAGTCTCCGCCATCGTCGTCTCGCACCGCAGCGCCGCCGAAGCCGCCGGCTGTGTCGCTTCGCTCGCCTCGAGCTTTCGCGCCGAGGGGATTTCGGGGGAGACGATCCTCGTGGACTGCGGATCGGGGAAGGAAGAAGAGCGCGCTCTCCGGGAGGCGGGCTCGGATTCTCTCGTTCTCCTGGAAGAGAACCGCGGGTACTCCGGAGGGGTGAACGCGGGGCTCGCGGCCGCCCGCGGGCGCAACCTCCTGCTCTGTAACGCCGACGTCGTTTTCTCGCCCGGCGCTCTGGCCGCGCTCGTCCGAGCGGTCGGCGACAAGCGGGTCGGCGCGGCCGCGCCGCTCGCCTTCTGGGATTCCGGGGAGCGCGTGAAGCTGCCTCCCGGCTACGCCCCGGGCTTCTTCACGGACCTCGCCCAGCTCCTCGGCGGGCGGTCGCGGGCGCTCGACGACTCTCGGTTCGCGCGCTTCGCCCGCTCGGCGACGCGCCTCTGGGAGCGCGGCGGGACGGCGAAGCAGCTCGCGGGTGCGGTCCTCGCCGCCCGCCGCGACGTCTTCGACGCGGCCGGCCGGTTCGACGAGCGCTACCCCTTCGAGTACGAGGAGACCGAGTGGGAGGCCCGGGTGCGGCGTGCAGGGTTCGATTTGCTCTTCGTCCCGGACGGCCGCATCCGCCACCTCTGGGCGGTCAGCTCCTCGCGCAACCCCGGGACTGCTGCCCGCCGAGCCGCTTCGGAAGCCCGGTACCGTTCCCGCTACGGAAGGCTCGGGCGCGCGTTCCTCGAGCGCGCGAGCCTTCTCGCGCGCAACGGAACCGAGAGCGCAAGCGCCATCGAACCTTCCTTCGAGGCGCGGCCCGGCGCCGCCGTCGCGGTCTCGCCGAATCCATCCGGGATCCCCTTCGCCGCCGCGGACCTCGATCGCGCCTTCCGGCTTCCCGCCGAGATCTCCGCTCGGCTCGCCGCCGGACGCTGGCGCTTCACGGTCTTCCGCAAGGAGGACGGGCGTCCGCTCGAGACGCGGGTCTGGGAGAAGGGGGAGTGATGGAGTGAGCGACTTCAAGGTCCGCGTCGCCACCGACGACGACGCGCCCGGGATCCGCCGGCTCTTCTACAGGGTGTTCCAGAAGGAGATGCCCGAAGAGGAGTGGGACTGGAAGTTCGCGCGCAATCCGGACGGATGGTTCGGGACCGTGGCGGTCCGCGGCGACGAGATCGTGGGCAACTACGCGGGATGGGCGATGCGCGTCCTCCTCGACGGCCGGGCGAGGGTCGCCTACTCGGTCGGCGACGTCGCGACGGACCCGACCGCGCGGGCGCTGGGCGGGCGCCGCGGGGTCTACCGCTCGATGACGGACCTCTTCTACGAAGTCCTCGGCGGGCGCGACGTCCCCTTCTGCTTCGGTTTCCCCAACGCGCGCGCGCACGAGATCAGCAACCGCCTCGCGGGAACGCGCACGCTGCTGCCGATCCGCGAGAAGCACGTCCCGTGCGATTCCTTCTCCGCGCCGCCGCCGGGCTTCGCCGCCGGCGATTTCGTCGGCGAATCCTTCGACCCGCTCTGGCGTGCGGCGAGGCGCGCGCTGGCGAACGCGGCGATGCGCGACCGTGCCCGCGCGAACTGGCGCTTCCACGCCCGGCCCACCCGCTATTACCGGATGGTCTGGCGCGACGGCGGCGGCGACGGAATGTCGAGCTGGGCCGTGCTCTCCGTGCAGGGCGAGCAGGCCCTCGTCGCCGACTTCCTGGCCGCCGATCCCGCGGGAAGCGAGCTGCCGGAGCTCTTCGCCGCCGCCGCGGCGGAGGCCCGACGCCTCGGCGCCGCGAAGCTGGTCTTCTGGGAGACTCCCGGCGGTCCGGGCCGACCGGCGATCGAGGCCCTTCCCGGCGAAATCCGAGAGGCCGGCTTCTCCTTCGTCGTCCATTCCTTCGACCACGCCGCCACCGACCGTTTCGCCCGCGACGCGCACTTGACGCCCGCCCTCTACGACGTCGTCTAGCACGCCTCGAAACGGTTACACTCCCGCTCACGTAGAAATGCAGGACGACGACCCACCGATGGAGGAAGCCTCGCTGATCCCGCACCGCGCGAGCGAGCTCGCCGGCGCCCGCATCCTCGTCCTGGCCGCCCATCCCGACGACGAAAGCCTCGGCGCGGGAGGAATCCTCGCCTTGAACTCGGAGAAGGCGGAGGCCATCCGGGTCTGGATCGCCACCGCGGGCACGCGGCAGGAAGGCGCGGGGGAGCAAGCGGACTACGGGGAGAGGCGGCGGGCGGAGTCCGTCGAGGCGGCGAAAGTCCTTGGCGTGGAGCCGCCCACGTTCGGCACGCTGCCGGACCGGGAGCTCGCGGCGAGAACCGGCGAGCTCGAGACGGAGATCGGGAAGCTCGTCCGGGATTTTCGGCCGGATCTGCTCCTCTGCCCCTCGCCCGTGGAGATCCATCCCGACCACCGCGCGCTCGCCGAGGCGGCCTGGGGCCGGCTCTCCTCCTCGCGCCCGACGGATCCGGACCACGGCGATTACGCTTTCCTGCGCCTCGCCTTCTACGAGATCTCCCACCCGATCCTGCCCAACGTCCTCGTGGACATCTCGCCGGCCGCCGCCAGAAAGGAGAAGGCGCTGGCGGCGTACGAGTCGCAGCAGGCGGTGCGCGACTACGCCGGCGCCGTCGGAGGCCTGAACGCGTACCGCCGGCTGACCCTCGAGGGGCGCGGGCCCGTCGAGGCCTTCCGGGTGGTGGACTACGGCGAGGCCTCGACGCGGTCGCTCGAGGAGTTCCGCAGGTCCATCGGTCCGTCCTTCGTCGCCGACGGCGAGCGCGGGCCGGCGCCCGTCTCGGTCGTCGTGCGGACGCGCAACCGGCCGGCGCTCCTCCGGGAGGCGCTCGACAGCCTCCGGCGCCAGACGGCGCGTCCCCGCCAGGTCGTGGTCGTCAACGACGGCGGCGGCTCGGTCGCGGAGATAGCCTCCTCCTTCCGGGACTCGTTCGAAGTGGCCCTCGAGGAGCTGCGGGATCGCAAGGGCCGATCGCGAGCCGCCAACCGCGGAGTCGCCCTGGCGAGCGAGGAGCTGGCCGCGTTTCTCGACGACGACGACGTCGCCTACCCCGACCACCTCGAGCGGCTGGTGCGCGCGCACCGGGCGGGCCCCGAGCCGGTCGTCTATTCCGACGCGGTCACCGCGGTCTACGGCCGTCGCGACGAGCAGCCGGAGGCGATCCACCGGTCGCTCCAGTACTCGCTCGATTACGATCCGGACTTCCTGCTGCTGGCCAACTACATACCGCTCCACACTCTCCTTCTTCCCCGCTCGCTCTACAGGGGAACCGGAGGGTTCGACGAGAAGCTCGACTACTCCGAGGACTGGGACTTCCTGATCCGCCTGTCCTTCGAGACCTCCTTCCGTCACCTGCGCGCGGTCACCTGCGAGTACCGGGTCTTCGACACGGGCGGCGGAGAGCCGGGCAAGGTCCGGGCGGGGGAGGATCCCTTCCAGAAGGCCCGCGAGGTCATCTACGAGCGCTATGCCGGCCGTCGCACGCCGGAGGGGCTCGGGCGGGTGATCGACCGGCTTCGTTCCCAGATCTCGTACTGGGCCGGCCGCGACTCGATCTCGCAGGGCGAGTTGAAGTACCAGCGCGACTCCCACCGAGGCCTCATCGCGACGCTCGAGAGGACCGGGCAGCAACTGGGAAACGCCGAGGCCGAGCGGGCCCGGCTCGCTGCCGATTCCGAGCACGTTCGCCGGCGCGCTGCCGATCTCGCGCTGGAGCGGGACCGGCTCCTCGCCGAGAACGAGCTCGTCCACAGCCGCGTCGAGAGGCTCTTCTCCTCCAACGAGGACTACCACCGCAAGACCACGGAGCTCCAGGCCGAGGTCGCCCGGTTGACCGGGATCCTCGATCAGATCTACGCCTCTCGGACCTGGAAGCTTCACCTCTTCGCCGAGCGCGTGCGGGGCCGGAGTTGAGGCCGATGGGCGCCTTCCCGCGGTGACGCGCCGCGTCGTCATCCTGGCCCCGGAGCCGATCCGGCCGAAGATGGCCGGCATGGGAATCCGGGCGCTCGAGCTCGCCCGGACGCTGCGCGGGGAGTTCGACGTGCGCCTGCTCGTCGGCAACGACCCGGCCGAGGCCGCCGCGGCCGCCGGCGACATCCCGGTCGTGCCAGCGCCTCCGGGAGGGCTCGCCGCCGCGGCCGTCGGCGCCGACGCGGCCGTCGTTTCCGGCCACGCCGCGAACTGGTGGTTTCACCAGGTGCCCGACGTGCCCGTCGCCGCGGACCTCTACGACCCGTTCTTCGTCGAGAACCTCCATTACGCGCCGACTCTCGGCGAGGAGACCGCGGTCCACGACCGCGCGACGCTCTCGCTGGCCCTCTCGCGCGCGGACTTCTTCCTCTGCGCCTCGCCCGAGCAGCGCCTCTTCTACGCGGGCGCGCTCTACGCGGCGGGGAGGATCGGGCCGCGCAACTTCCCGGAGGATCCCGTCCTCGCGGGTCTCCTCGCGGTCGTTCCCTTCGGAGTCCCCGCGGAGCCAGCCGCCGGGGACCGCGCCGCGGGCCGGCGGCTCCTCGACGTTTCGCCCGACGTTCCCCTCGTGCTGTTCGGGGGAATCTACGACTGGTACGAGCCGGATTTGCTCCTCGAAGCCTGGCCCGGAGTGCTGCGCCGCTGCCCGGACGCGAAGCTGCTCTTCTTCGAAAACCCCAACCCGGAGACGACGCCCCAGCGCGTGTACGCCAGGGCGAGGGAGCGCGCGAGGGCGATCGATCCCCAGGGCAAGTCCGTCCTCTTTTCCCCCTGGAGGGCGTACGCCTCGCGCGCCGACCTCTACGCGGGCGTGGACCTGCTCGCCTCGATCTCGACGGAGGGGCTCGAGCGGGACCTCGCTTTCCGCACGCGGCTTCTCGACGCGGCCTGGGGAGGCGTCCCCTCGGTCTCCGTCGCCGGGGGCCCGCTCGCGAAGGAGCTCGAGCAGGCGGGCGCCGGACGGCGGGTCGCGGGCACCGCCTCCGCCCTCGCCGAGGCGGTCATCCAGATGCTGTCGGACCGGGAGGAGCGCGGGAAGGCGTCCGCAGCCGCGCGCCGCTTCGCCGCCTCCCGCGCCTGGCCGGCCGTCGCCGCGCCGCTGGCTGCCTGGTGCCGCGAAGCCCGCGTGAACCCCGGACGGCTTCCTCTTCCCGCCGGCAAGGAGAGCCACTCGCTCTGGCGCCGCCTCCGAAGGAAGGTGCGTTAGTCTTCCGGCGATGAAGCGGCCCGACCTCTCGGTCATCGTCGTTCACCACCGGGGACAGGAACATCTGATCGAGGCGCTCGACGCCCTGGCGGCCGCCTCGGGGGGTCCCTCTCTCGAGACGATCCTGGTGGACAACACCGCCGGGCATCCGATCGAAGAGGTGCTCCGTCGCCACCCCACGATCCGCCGCGTCGCCGCGGGCCGAAACTCGGGCTTCGCGGCCGGGTGCCGCCTCGGCGCCGAAGCGGCCCGGGCGCCGCTGCTCGCCCTCGTCAACGACGACGCGGCGGTCGAGCCGCAGGCGCTCGGGTTCCTCGCGACGTCGCTCTCCGAGGCGCCGGAGGACGTCGTCGCGGTGGCCGGCCGGCTGGCGGATGTGTCGGGTGAGAAGAACGATTTCTCCGACGGCTTCCTGACCTTCGACGGGCACGCGTTCCAGAAGGACGTGGGGCGGCCCCTCGGCGCGCTCCCCGCCTCGGCCCCCGGGGAAGAGCGTCTGTTCGCCTGCGGCGGCCTGATGGCGGTCCGCCGCCGGGAGTTTCTCGAGTCCGGGTTCGACGACGACTACTTCGCCTATCTCGAGGACGTGGATTTCGGCTGGAGGCAGTGGATCTTCGGCAAAAGGATTCTCGCGGAGCCTCGGGCCGTGGCGCGTCACCGCGGTGGAGCGACCGGCGAGGCCCTCGGCGTCTTCTCCCGCGGCTTCCTCTTCGAGAAGAACGCCTTTTCGACGGCCTACAAGAACTTCGACGCCGCGCACTTCCGGGCCTTCATGCCGGCCGTGCTGGCCGCCTTCGTCGGCCGGATCTCGGCGATGCTCGACGCGCGCAACCCTTCCGCGGAGGAGTTGAAGCGGGATCCGTACCTCGAGCCCACCCGCGATTCCGCGGGCTGGCGGCGGCTCTTCGGCATCGGCGCCAACGGGGCGGGTCGCGTCGCGATTGAGGACCCGCTGACGATCGCCCATCTCAAGGCGCTCCTCTGGATCCACCGCCACCACGAGTCGCTCGCCGCCAAGCGCCGCGCCGTGCAGGCGGGGCGGCGCCGGTCGGACTCGGAGATCTTCGCGAAGTTCCCGCTCCGCCTCGTGCCTACGTATCCCGGCGACGACCGGTTCGACTCGGAGTTCTTCCGCGCCTTCCTCCCGGAGTCGCCGCCGCTCCTGCGGACGACGCTCGCGGAGATCTTCTCGTGAGCGTCGCGTTCTCCGTCGTCATCCCGACCTACCAGCGCCCCGAAACGCTCGGCCGCGTCCTGGAGTCGCTCGGCCGCCAGTCCGACGCCCCCGAGTTCGAGGTCGTCGTCGTGGACGACGGCTCGCGCGACCGAACCGCCGCGGTCCTCCGCGCGGCGGCGCCCCCCTATCCCTTCCGGTTCTTCCGCCAGGAGAACTCGGGACCCGCCGCGGCCCGCAACCGCGGCGTCGAGGAGGCGCGCGGCCGCTTCATCCTCTTCCTCGGCGACGACACGGTCCCGGAGCCGGAGCTGCTCTCGGTGCACGCCCGCGCCCACGCCGAGCCCCGCCCGCACCCGGCGGCCGTCCTCGGATACACGACCTGGCCCTACGAGCGGAGAGTCACGCCCTTCCTCGACCACATCAACGAGGACGGCCTGCAGTTCGGCTACCGGCTGATCCAGGACACCGAGTCGGTGCCGTTCAACTTCTTCTACACCTCGAACATCTCGCTGCCCCGGGCGCTGCTCCTCTCGGCCGGACTCTTCGACACGACATTTCCCCACGCCGCGTGGGAGGACATCGAGGTCGCCTACCGCATGATGAAGGCGGGGATGCGGATCGTCTACCGGCCCCGCGCCGTCGCCCGGCACTACCACGAGATCACGTTCGCGTCGTTCCGGCGGCGTCAGGAGAAGGCCGGCGAGGCCGCGGCGATCTTCTACGAGAAGCACCCGGAGCTCGGCCCGTTCCTGGCGGTGCCGCAGGCGCTCGAGTTCCGCGAAGTCGGAGGCGTCCGGGAGTGGGCGACACGGACCTGGGCCGGCCTCTGCGAGAGGTGGGAGGTTCCCGGGGGCAGAAAAGCCCTCGACCTCGTCTTACGGCGGGACTACCTGCGAG
Source organism: Thermoanaerobaculia bacterium (assembly GCA_035263845.1). Lineage (GTDB taxonomy): Bacteria > Acidobacteriota > Thermoanaerobaculia > UBA5066 > Gp7-AA6 > JAWOLE01. Next base: position 41,860 of record DATFQY010000222.1, read on the forward strand.
GCCTCAGCCGGGAGCTCCGCAAGCGGCAAGCGGCGCCGGTGGAGGCGCGATCCTTCGGCACTTCCGGGTGACGATGTGACCTTTTCGGAGGTCAGTGAGAGGTTTGGAGGCTTTGGATGTCAGTTCTCAACTCTTTGAGAGGAATGGGTTTGTCGCTGTCCTGATGGTTTGGCACTCTGGTCCTGGTCTTGCTATTCATTCACGCGGGAGGCGACTGCGATGAAACGACAGGGACTGATTTATCCGCTGGCGTTCGCCCTGACGCTGCTGCTTGCTGCGGCCGCGCAGGCTGCTCCGCGCGGTGGAGGCGGTGGCGGGCACGGCGGCGGAGGCCACGGCGGCGGGGGCGGCCATGGAGGTCATGGCGGTCACGGCGGCCATGGCCACGGTGTCGTGGTCGTCGGCGGCGGATGGGGTTGGGGGTGGGGCTGGGGCTGGGGTTATCCCGGCTACTACGGCGGCTACTACGGCGACGGGTACGGTTACGGCCCGGGCGCCGGCTACGGATGGGCCGCGATCGATACCGACGTTGCTCCCGAGGAGGCCGTGGTCTACCTCGATGGCAGACCGATCGGCACCGCCGATGATTTCGACGGCTATCCCGACTACCTCTTCCTGGGGCCGGGCCACTACAAGATCGAGTTCCGGCTCGACGGTTACCAGCCCCTGGTGAAGGAAGTGGACGCGCAACCCGGGATGTACATCGACTTCACGGATAAGATGGCGCACATCCCGGGCGTGAAGCCCAATCCCGCCAACGACGCCAAGATCGAGGGCCCGGTACAGCGCTACTTCATGAAGAGGCAGCGCGGCGGGAATCGCGGCACCATGCCGGCTCCCAACGGCCCGGACGGATACGGCCACGGGGATGTCGAGGTCGGGCCGCCAGGACAGCCTCCCGCCGACGGAGGTGACGACGGTTACGATCAGCCTCCGCCGCCTCCGGCGCGCGCGCCCTCGGCTCAGCCCCGGAACGGCAACGGCGATTCGTGGCGCGGCAATCAGTACCAGCGGGTCCAGGCCCGGACCCGGCTCTACCTGACGGTCGAGCCTCCGGACTCCGCCGTTTACATCGATAACCGGTTCGTGGGAACGGGCGAGGAGGTCAACTCCATCGACCGCGGCCTCACGGTGACGCCGGGCCACCACGTGGTGACGGTGTCGAGGCCGGGCTTCCGCGAGAAATCGCTGGAGGTGACGGTCGAGGAAGGCAAGGCCGGCAACCTGGAGATCTCGCTCACGAAGTAGCTCAAGGTATTGTCGAAACCCCGGAGCGGGGCCCGGCCCCGCTCTTTTTTTGTGCGTTTTTTGGCCCTTGCGTGGCGGAATGTCGAATCTTGTATACTCGGGCCCACTCGAAGGAGTCGCTCGGGGGGGTGGGTCTGGGCGATGGCTTTTCCGATGTCTGTCACGCCTTGACCAGTCCGTACTCTCAGGTCCGCTCTCTCTCAGGTCCCTCCGATACCGTCTCCAGATCCGAGCCTCGGGGGGCTCCTTCGAGCTTTCCCGCATCCCCGTCCCCTCTTGTCAACCCGAGCGAGGCCGAAAGCCAGCGAAGGATCTTCTCGACCGAGCCGCGCTGGAGCCTTTCACGCAGCTCTCCACCAAGATCCTTCCCTCGGCTTCGCTTGCGACTCGCTTCGCGTTCCTCAGGATGACAACGGGACCGACGCGAAGAGGTCCAGGAGAACCGACTCGTAGTGGAGGCGCTTGTTGCCCCGGCGGTTGTCGGGAGGGGCGTCGGCGGCCTTGACGGCGGCGCGGCGCAGGGCCTCCGCCGGCACCGTCCGGGCGAGGTTGAGGATCCCCGCGGCGGCGGACCGATGCCGGAGCAGCTCGCTCGAACCGGCCGACGCGACGGCCGCGTCCGCGAGGATCTCCGGGAAAAGCCTCGCGCGGTCGGCGTCGGCCTGGGCGAGGGCCTCGGCGAGAAGGAGAAGGGGAGCGACGGCGCGGCGCGCGAGGCCGGCTTCGAGGGCCGCGAGTATGTTCGCCCGCCAGGCCCGGTGTTCTTCGAGGACCTCGGCCGCCTGCCGCGGGTCCTCGAGGTCGATGTCCACGAGCTCCGCAGCGTCCTCGGCCGGGAATCCCCGTGAGACCCAGGCCTCGGTCCGCTCGGCGCGCGACTCCCGCGGCAGCGGCACGGCGACGCAGCGCGACCGGACCGTCGGGAGGAGCGCCTCCGCCCGCGTCGTCGTCAGGATCCAGTGGAAGTGCCGGCCCGGTTCCTCCAGCGTCTTCAAGAGCGCGTTGGCCGCCTCGGCGCCCAGCATCTCCGCGCGCGAGACGATCGCCACTCGCCGCGAGGACTCGTACGGCTTTCCGGCCCCGAACCCGACCGCCTCCCGGACGCCGTCGATGCGGATCTGCACGCCCTGGGGTTGGACCACCGTCAGGTCCGGATGGAGCCCCGCGATCGCGCGACGGCAGGAGCCGCATCGCCAGCCCGGGTCTTCCGACGGACAGAGCAGGATCGCGGCGAGCCTCCGCGCCTCCTCCTCCAGCCGCGCCGCCGAGGGGCCCGTCAGCAGGAGCGCTCCCGGAAACCTCCCTGGCGTCTCCGCGAGCCGCTCGAGCACCGCCGCGCCGCTCAGAGGGAGAACCTCTCGGAGAGGATGCGCCAGGTCCTTTCGAAGATTTCCTCGCGGGGCGCGTCGGAGCGGATGACCCGCACGCGTTCCGGCTCGCGGGTCGCGATCGCAAGGTAAGCCTCCCGGACCCGCTCGTGGAAGGCGAGCTCGACCGCCTCGAAGCGCCCCGACACGCCGCCGTCGCGGGCCCGAGCGCGGGCGAGGCCCGAGACCGCGTCCACGTCGTAGAGCAGCGTCAGGTCGGGCACGAGGCCGTCCCGGGCGATCGAGTCCACGAGGCGGACCGCGACAGCGTCCAGGCCCCGGCCATGCTGCTGGTAGGCCTCGGTCGCGTCGGAGTAGCGGTCGCACAGGACGAAAGCCCCGCGCGCGAGGGCGGGCCGGAGGATTTCCCGGACGTGCTGGCGGCGGTCCGCTTCCAGCAGCAGCCACTCGGTCACGGAGTCGAGCCCGGAGTTCTCAGCGTTCAGCAGGATCTCCCGGAGCGTCTCTCCGACCCGCGTACCTCCCGGCTCGCGCGTCGCGACGACGTCGCGCCCGAGCCGGCGCAGGCGCTCGGCGGAGAGCCGCACCTGGGTGGATTTGCCCGATCCCTCGCCCCCTTCGAACGTGACGAACGGCACCGGGCAAGGATACAAGGACGGCCGGGCGGGACTTCTCCCGTAACATTCTCTGTTTGGGGGGTACCAGGAGCATGACGGGCGTCGGAGCGGAGGAGCGCGCCAGGCGCGCGGGGTCGCTGCGGGGCTGGTTCTACGCCGTCGGGCTGATCGGCCTGGCCATCGCCGTTGCGTCCATCGCGGACATGTTCTCGGCGCGGCCCAACGACGGCATCGTCCCGGTCCCGTACCGCAGCGGCGGCATCGAGGTCCGCATGGTCGCTCCGGGCGGCGCCGCGGAGAAGGCCGGGATCACCGCGGGCGACTGCATCCTGGGCCTCGCCAACCACCTGGTCAACTCGATCTCCGACGCCTCGCGCGAGCTGCGCCGCCACCAGATCGGGGAGACCGTCCCGTACCTCGTCCGCCGGGGGCCCTGTGCCTCCCCGGGAATGACGGCGGGCGCCGGAGGCGGAGAGCTCCGGACCGTTCCGGTCAAGCTCTCGTCGATCCGGCTCGGGGGGACGACCTACCTCTATGCCGCCGTGCTCGGCTTCCTCTTCTTCTTCATCGGGTTCTTCGTGTTCGCGCGGCGGCCCGACGACCGCTCCGCCCAGGTCTTCTTCCTGCTGTGCGTCCTCTTCCTGCTCTTCTTCGTCTGCCGGCTGCGCCCCGCCTCCTACTGGTGGATCGACGTTTTCGTGCAGAACACGGGGACGGTCAGCCTCTTCCTCCTGCCCGCCGTCTTCCTCCACTTCTTCCTGATCTTTCCCAGGCCCAAGGTGTTCACCTTCGCCGACCGCGACGAGTGGAGCGACGAGGCGCCGGGCTGGAAGAAGAAGCTCGAGGAGTTCCTCTCGGCGAGCCCCGCGCTCTTCTACCTGATCTACTCGATTCCGCCGGTCGTCTTCCTCTACGACGTCTTCCGGCAGCTCCAGGGCCGGCGCGTCTCGATCCTCTCGGGAGCACCGCTGTCCTCCTGGGTCCTGCTCGGCGACTACCTGATCCTGGGGCTCGCGGCCCTGGCCCACTCGGCGTTCACCCTGCGCGAGCCCTCCGAGAGGCGGCAGGCCTTCCACGTCCTCGTCGGAACGATCCTCGGCACGACGCCCTTCGTGCTGCTGGGCATCGTCCTGCCGTCGCTCTTCAACAACGACGACTACGTCTTCTACGGCATCGTCCCGATGATCCTGATCCCGCTGACGTTCGCCTACGCGATCGTCCGCTTCCAGATGCTCAACATCCGGCTGGTCGTGCGCCGGACGTTCCTCTACGCCGGGACGACGGCGATCCTCTTCGGCTTCTACATCGCGGCGATCGCAACTGCCAACGCGCTCTTCGCCGAGCGGCTCTCGGCCTCCCCGATCTTCAATTTCGGCTTTTTCCTCGTGGTCGTGCCGCTCTTCGAACTGCTGCGCCGGCGGCTCCAGACGCCGCTGGACAAGCTCTTCTTCCGGGAGAAGTTCGACTACCAGGCGGCGCTGCTCGAGATGAGCGAGGCCATCACGGGAGAGCTGGACCTCGGGAAGATCACCGACTACCTGACCGCGAGCGTGACCGCGACGATGCGACTGGAGCGCGCCTCCGTCTGGCTGCGGGACCGGGACGGGTTCCTCGAGCGGCGGGGAAGGCGAGAGGACCGCCTCTCGCCCGACGCCGATCTGCGGCGGGTCCTGCGCCGCGAGGGCAAGCCCGTCGGGCTGGAGGAGCTGTCGCTCTCCTTCGCCGACGAGGAGAGCCAGGCCTTCCGCGAGCGGCTCTCCGAGGAGGGGTTCAAGCTGGTCGTTCCGCTCGTCTACCGGGAGCGGCTGATGGGGCTCCTGGCGCTGAAAGAAAAGCTCTCGGGCGAGCGGTTCGACCGCGAGGACCGCTCGCTCCTCTCCACCCTCGCCAACCAGGCCGCCCTCGCCATCGAGACCGCGCTGCTCCACGACGAGATGACCCGGCAGGCGGAGTTCCGACGCGACCTCGAGATCGCCCGCGACATCCAGTCGAGCCTTCTGCCGCGGTCGGTCCCGATCCTGCCGGGGTTCGAGCTGCTCGGAGGGAGCCTCCCCGCGCGCATCGTCGGCGGCGACTTCTACGACTTCATCCCGTTCGAGGACCGCTCGCTGGGCGTCGTCATCGGCGACGTCTCGGGCAAGTCGGTCCCCGCGTCGCTCCTGATGGTCGCCTCCAAGGAGATCGTCTACTCCCGCGCCTTGACGACCCGCGACCCGGGCGTCCTTTTCCAGGAGTCCAACCGGCGCATCTACTCGATCAAGAGGCGGATGTTCGTCTCGCTCGGCTACTTCGTCCTGGATCCCGACGCGATGAGCCTGCGGTACGCGATCGGGGGGCAGCCGCTGCCGATCCTGCTGCGCTCGGGCGACGGGGGGCCCCGGCCGCTCGACCCGCCCGAGCACCGGCTGCCGCTCGGGGCCTTCCGGGAGGTCCCCTACGACACCCGCGAGATCTACTTGAAGCGCGGGGACCTGATCTTCTTCTACACGGACGGGTTCTCCGAAGCCATGGACGAATCCATGAATCCGTACGGGGAGGAGCGCCTGATGAAGTCACTGGCCGCCCGGCAGGGGGAGAGCCTGGAGGACCTGGCCAACGGAATCCTGGCGGACATCCGCAAGCACGTGGGCGGTGCCGAACAGTACGACGACATGACGTTCCTGCTCCTGAAAGTGCAATGAGATCAAGGAGGAACGACCGCCTCCTGCCAGGATAGGGGGACCCCTCATGGGGAGGGTGAAACCTAGGGGATTGGAGGCCGTAATATGAGCAGGATGGGTATCAAGTCCCGCCGGGCCGTAGCCCTGGTCACGGTCCTTTTCCTGCTCGTGGCGGGCGGGGTGCTGGCCCTCTACCTGACGTCCACCAGCCGGCGGGAGGTCACGACCTCCTCATCGGCCGCGTACGACGCCTACCGGTCGGGGGTGGATAACTTGCGTCGCTTCTATACGAAGGAAGCGAGGGTCGACTTCGCGCGAGCCCTCTCGCTGGATCCCAATTTCGCCATGGCGATGCTGCGCCTGGCGGGCCTCTCCAACCAGGACCAGTACAAGTCCCTGGTTGAGCGCGCTTCGAAGCTCCGCGGCCGCTTGAACGAGAGGGAGCGCCTGTGGGTGGACCTCTACATGACGGGCGAAAAAGGGAGCCGGGAGGAGAGACTCAAGATCGCCAAGGAGCTTCACGAGAAGTATCCCGACGACATCGACGCGGCGCACTGGCTCGCTGGGGACGAGATGGCCCAGGGCCGGACGGACGAAGCGATCCGGATCATGATGGGCCTTCTCGCCCAGGACCCCAACATCGCGGACGTCTACAACCAATGCGGCTACTACTACGCCTTCCGCGGGGAATACGAGAAGGCCGTCGAGAACGTCAAGAAGTACCAGTTCATGGCCCCCGACCAGGCCAATCCCTGGGACAGCCTCGGCGAAATCCAGGCCTACATGGGTCATTACGACGAGGCGATCGCCAACCTCAACAAGGCTCTCTCGCTGAAGCCCGATTTCTTCGAGTCGCATTACCACCTTGGCGTCGCCTATGAAGGAAAGGGCCTGCCCGACAAGGCGATCGAGCAATACCTGGCTGCGGCGCAGGAAGCCCTGACCGACGGCAAGAGGATGGACCTTTACGCGTCGGTGATGCGGACCGGGATCGTCTCCGAAAATGCGGCCGCCGTCCGCGACGCCGCACGGCGTGTCGCGCAGCTTCCGAAGAACAAGGACTCGGAAGTCTGGAACGCGTTCACGGAATCCGCCCTGGACCTGGCCGAGGGCCGTCCGGCAGGCGCCGAGAAGCGCCTCGCCGAGCTCCGTCCGCGGCTGCTCGAGCAATTCACGAAAGACAACCGCGATCCGGAAAGGAAGCCCTTCTTCCCGGTCTGGAACGGGCTGATGGCGCTGGCGAAGGCCCGTCAGGGCAAGATCGACGAAGCGATCGCGCTCTACGAGCAAAACGTCAATCCGCCCAATCGTGCCGACGCCTTCGAGGGCCGGCGCTCCATCTTCGAAGCCAGGGCGCGGCTCGCGGCCCTGCTCGCCAAGAAAGGCGACCTGGACCGCGCCGAGAAGCTCCTCGCGGAGAACAAGGCGTGGAACCCCAGCTGGGCCCCGACGCGCCCCGCCGAGCTCGTCGTGGAGCAGGCCCGGCGCGACAAGGTCCTGGCCGCCGCCGCTGCAGACAACGGAGACCGCAAGGGCGCCCGCTGACCCGTGCCGGATTTCCAGACCCAGCACAAGCTCCTTCTTCTCGAGACCCTCTACGACGCCGGCCGCTCGCTCGGCTCGCTTCCCGATGAGGAGGCCCTGGTCGAGGACGTCCTCGGCCGCGCCGTCGGAGTCCTCGACGCCTCGCGCGGGTACCTCGCCACCTTCAACGAAGGCGGAGCGAGGCTGGCCGAGGCCCGCGTCGGATTTCCGAAGCGGCTCTCGGAGTCCACGGTCGCCGAGGACGAGTTCTTGGCCGACGTCCTCCGGGCCGACACGGCCCTCCAGAGGGAGAACTTCAAGCTGCTGCGGGTGGCGATCACGACGGCCGTGGGCGTGCCGATCCGGGCGGGCGCGCGGACCGTCGGGGTGCTGGTCCTCGCGGACAAGGAGCTGCGGCAGGGCGGGCGCATCGCGTTCGACGAGGACGACTCCCGGTTCCTGACCTCGCTTGCGGGACTGTGCGGAATGGCCATCGAGAACCGCCGGCACCTTGAGAAGCTGACGCGGGAGAGAGAGAGGCTCGAGGAAGAGAACCGGCGCCTGCTCGACGAGACCGGACGGGCCGCCGCGGGGCGTCTCTTCGTCGGAGATTCTCCCGCGGCCCGGCGGGTCCTCGACCTGATCGGCCGGGTCGCGCCGTCGCGGACCTCGGTCCTCATCACGGGTGAGAGCGGCACGGGCAAAGAGCTCGTCGCTCGGATGATCCACGCGAGGAGCGATCGCGCCGAGAGGCCGTTCGTCGCGATCAACTGCGCGGCCCTGCCAGAGTCGCTCCTGGAGTCCGAGCTCTTCGGCATCGAGCGCGGAGTGGCCACGGGTGTCGAGGCGCGGGCCGGGCGCTTCGAGGCGGCCAACGGCGGAACGCTCTTCCTCGACGAGGTCGGGGACATGCCGCTCTCGCTCCAGGCCAAGCTCCTGCGGGTCCTGCAGGAACGGGAGATCGAGCGCGTCGGCGGCAGAAGGCGGATGCCCATCGACGTTCGCGTTCTCGCCGCAACCAACGCGAGGCTTCCGGAGAAGATCGCCGCGGGAGAGTTCCGCGAGGACCTCTACTACCGTCTCCGGGTCATCGAGATCGCGCTGCCGCCGCTGCGAGAGCGGCGCGAGGACATCCCGAGGCTCGCCCGGCATTTCCTTGAGCGCTTCGCCGCGCGGGAGGGGCGCGAGACGCCGACGATCGACCGCGAGGCCTTCGCCGCTCTCCTGTCTCATGACTACGCGGGCAACATCCGGGAGCTCGAGAACCTGCTCGAAGGCGCCGCCTCGCTCTGCCGCGGAGGCGTCATCCAGCTCGAGGATCTCCAGTGGCTGCCGGCCCGGGCGCCCGGACGGCCGGACGCGCTGCCGGAAGGCGAGTCCAGCGAGGTTCCGAACCTGGCCGCCCTCGAGGAGAGGCATATCCGCAGGGTGCTGAAGATGGCCGGTGGCAACAAGAGCCGCGCGGCCCGACTCCTGGGAATCAGCCGGAGAACGCTCTACCGAAAGAAGGTATTGAGCCGATAAGTCGCAGTATCGAAAAGTCACGCTTTCTTATATAAGCATCTAATAAAAAAGGAGTTATCTATTCATTGTCGTTCCTGACATTCGGAAAGTGTATCTTAATGGCACTATAATGACAAACCGTGCTCGCATCCCGAATTCGCGGCAAGCCCTTCTATTGCAAGCGCTTGCTCTCCTCGACCGTCCCGGCCGGGACGTGGCAGAGGGCTTGCCTTTCCCCTGCTCGAGCGAACATGAAAAGAACGCAGGCAGCCACCTTCGAATCGGCTTCGGCCCGCATCTCCGCCGCCGCGCGGCGGGAGCGGTCGGAGACTCGCGGACTGGCCTGGGCCCTGCTCGCCGCGGAAATCGGCGCCGTGTTCGCACTCTTCTCCTCGGGCCTGGTCCCGGCGACCGTCGTCCGCGCGCTCCAGGTCTTCCTGCGTTTTTAGGTCCAGACAGTGAGACTCGGAAGCCCGGGCAGGGGACCCACGGGTCTCCTGACCCCCAGCCGCCGCCGTTTTGGCGATGCCGAGCCCAACCCGGCGCGAAAGAGCCGCGCGGTATTCTCTGGCGACTTGACGCTGCGCGAACCCGGAGGCGCCTGAGATGTCTGGGCGAGAATCGGCCCGGATGAGCGTGGACTCGACGGGCGCGCGGGAGATCTCCCTGACGATCCCGGTCGCCCCGGACATGGAGATCGTCGCGACCGCGCAGGCGGCGGCGCTGGGCGAGTTCATCGAGATGGCCCACGATAAGATCGACGAGGTCAAGCTCGCTCTCGTGGAGGCCTGCATCAACGCCTTTGAGCACGCTCACGCTCGGGACGACCGGCTGCACCTGACGTTTCGCGTCGGCCGGGAAGACGAGCGCGACTACCTCGAGGTCGAGGTGCTGGACCGCGGGACGGGCTTCGACCAGGCCTCCGTCGAGCCGCCCTCGGCGGAGAAGACGTTCCAGGGCCGGCAGAAGCGGGGCTGGGGCCTTCAGATCATGCGGAGCCTGATGGATTCGGTGGACATTTCGTCGGGGCAGGGAGGGACGCGGATCCTCATGAGGAAGTACAAGTGAGCGAGGTCTGCAGGGTCGCCGCGGAGCGGCGCGGAGACGTGGCCGTCCTTTCGACGGACGGCTACATCAACAACCAGGGGGGCGAGGAAATCGCGCGCCAGGCGTACGCGCAGCTGGAATCCGGCGCGCGGGCGCTGGTCCTGAACCTGGAGAAGACGCGCATCGTCAACTCGATCGGCATCTCGATCCTGATCGAGGTCCTCGAGAAGGTCATGGACCGCAAGGGGCAGCTCGCCTTCTGCTGCCTGACGCCGACGATCGACAAGACGTTTCGGATCATGGGACTGGCCCAGTACGCGTCGATCTACCCGACCGAAGCGGAAGCCGTTCGGGCCGTCGCGGCGGCGTGACCGAGTCGCCTTCCACTCCCGCCGCCTCCCGTCTCGCGGGTCTCTGGAAGGCGCTCGAGGAGCCGCTGGCGGGCTCCGATCTTCCCCTTCCCGCCCGGCTGGCGGCGGCGGCGCTGCGATGCAGCGGGGCGCGTCGCGCGGCGATCTACCTGCCGGAGAAAGAAAGCTGGGTCCGCTCCGCCGTCTCCGGGGACGGCGGCGAGGACGAGCTGCCCGAATCGCTCGACCCTGAGGAACGCCGCACGGAGCTCGTCCTTGTGCCGCTGACGGCCGAGGGTGAGGTCCACGGCCAGCTCGCCCTGGAGGGTTTGCCCGGCGGCGACGGCGGCGGGATCGCTCCGGTCCTCGGAGTCCTGCTGGGCGGGCTGCTGGCCGCGCACCGCTACAGCCGGCAGGTCAAGGAAGCGGACTTCGAGGTCCGCACGCGGCTGGTCGAGCTCGAGTCCCTCTACGACCTGGGCCTCTCGCTCGGCGGACAGCTCGAGGTTTCCGCTCTCGCCGACGAGGTGCTCTTCCGCTCGATCTCGCTGACGGACGCGGGCAAGGGGACCCTCGTCCTCTTCCACGAGGACGGCCGGCTTCTTCTCGAGCGGAGCCTCGGCGAGCAGCTGCTGCCGGCCGAGCTCTTCGCGACGTGGGAGCTTCCCGAGGGCGATGCCGTCATCAACAACGCCGCCGCCTCCGTTCCGACGGCCGGGGTTCGGCTGGCCTCCTGCGTGAAGTGCCTCGCCGTGCCGATCTCCGTCGGCGGGCGGCGGCTGGGCGTGCTCGCGGTCGCCGACAAGGAGTCGAGGGACGGCAGCGTCCTCGACTTCACTCCGGCCGACGCGCGGCTGCTCTCCCTCTTCGCCAACCAGGCCGCGGCGGCGATCGAGACGGCGCGGCTGCACCGCGCGGCGATCGAGAAGGAGAGGATCGAGCGGGAGCTGGAGCTGGCCGCCGCGATCCAGCGGGAGATCCTTCCGAGGTCCCTGCCGGAGGTCGCGGGCGTGGAGCTCGCGGCGGCGAGCCTTCCCACGCGGCAGGTCGGCGGCGACTACTACGACCTCTTTCCATTGTCGCGGGGACGGCTCGGGTTCCTCGTCGCGGACGTTTCCGGAAAGGGGATCCCGGCGGCTCTGCTCGTGTCCACGGTCCACGCCGCGGTGCACCTGCAGATCGACGAGGCGAAGACCGTGGTCGAGCTCGTGGAGCGCATCGACCGGCATCTGCGGCGCTACGCCGCGACCCGCAAGTTCCTCACGCTCTTCTTCGGCCTGATCGAGCCCTCGGAGGGAAGGCTGACCTACGTGTCGGCCGGCCACAACCCCGCGCTCTTGATCCGCGGGGCCGGGAGAATCGAGACGCTCGGCTCGACGGGCGTGCCCGTCGGCATGTTCCCTGACGCCGCTTGGAAGGAGGTCACCGTCGCGCTCTCCGCCGGCGACCTTCTCTGCGTCTTCACGGACGGGCTGACGGAGGCCGTCAACACCCGCGAGGAGGAGTTCGGGCTCGACCGCCTCTCCGCGGTCGTCGCGGCGGGCCTGCGAAAGCCGCTGCCCGAGGTCGCGGACCGGGTGTTCGCGGACGTCGCGGACTTCGCGCGAGAGATGCCGCAGTACGACGACCAGACGCTGCTCCTCGTGCGCCGGGCGTGAGCGGGAGGCCAGCGGGCCTCTCCACTCGACGGGTTAAGATCAGCCGGTGAGTTTCTTCTGCGGCCTGGCCCTTTCCCTGCTGGCCGCGGTCGTCCCCCAGGGCTCGGACTCCGGGCTGCTCCTGGAGGGCGCGACCGTCTACGTTTCCGCCGCCGAGAAGCCGGCGAAGAAGGCCGTTCTCGTCCGGGACGGGAAGATCGCATTCGTCGGCGACGCCGCGGAGGCAAGGAAGCTCGCTCCCTCGGCGACCCGCGTGGACATTACGGGGACGTTCCTCTTCCCGGGCTGGGCGGACGCCCATGGCCACCTCGAGGGCCTCGGCAAGGCGCTGGAAACGGCTGACCTTCGCGGCTCGGCCAGCGCGGCGGAGGCCGCGAAGCGGATGGCGGCCGCCGCGGCTTCGCTTCCCGCGGGAAGCTGGGCGGAAGGGCGCGCGTGGGACCAGAACCGCTTCCCGGGCCAGGCTTTCCCCGACGCGCGGGACCTCGACGCAACCCTGCCCGACCGGCCCGCGGCCGCCCGGAGGGTGGACGGCCACGCGCTGTGGGTCAATTCCGCGGCCCTGAGGGCCGCCGGCGTGGATGCTTCGACGAAGGACCCGGACGGCGGCCGCATCCTCCGCCGGCCGGACGGAAGCCCGTCGGGAGTTTTCGTGGACCGCGCCATGGGCCTGATCGACGCGGCGATGCCGCGCGCCTCCCATGCGGACTTCGAGCGGCGCATCCTCGCCGCGACCCGTGCCTGCGCGAAGCGGGGGCTGACGGAAGTCCAGGACGCCTCCCGCTATGGGCCGGAGCAGATCGCCGGGCTCGTGAAGCTCGCGGACGCGGGGGAGCTCCCGATCCGCGTCTACGCCACCGTCTCCGCCGACGCGTCTGTCCTCCCGGCCTTTATCGCGAAGGGAACGCGGATTGGCAAGGGGAGCGACTTCCTGACCGTCCGGGCGATCAAGGTCCTCGCCGACGGCGCGCTCGGGAGCCGGGGCGCGGCGATGCTTTCGGACTACTCCGACGAGCCCGGGAACCGCGGCCTCCTCGTGACGCCTCCGGAGAGGCTCGACGAGGTCGCCCTGGACGCGCGCAAGAACGGCTGGCAGCTCTGGGTCCACGCGATCGGGGACCGCGGCAACCGGCTCGCGCTCGACGCCTACGCGAAGGCCGCCGCGGCCGTGCCGCAGGCGCCCGCCGGCGGGACTCGCCCGCGCATCGAGCACGCGCAGATCCTCGCGGCCTCCGACATCCCGAGGTTCTCGCGCGAGGGGGTCATCGCGTCCATCCAGCCGACCCACGCGACCTCCGACATGCCGTGGGCGGAGAAACGGGTCGGGCCCGACCGCATCGCCGGCGCCTACGCCTGGCGAAAGCTCAAGAACACCGGAGCGCGCCTGGCCGGCGGCAGCGACTTCCCGGTGGAATCGGAGAACCCGCTCCTGGGTTTCTACGCCGCGGTGACGCGGCAGGACCTGGACGGGAAGCCTCCGGGCGGCTGGCTGCCGGGGGAGAGGCTGACGCGTTCCGAGGCGCTCGCCCTCTTCACCTCCGACGCGGCGTACGCCGCCTTCGAGGAGGACCGGCGGGGCCGCGTCGCTCCAGGCTTCGAGGCGGACCTCACGATCCTGCCCCGCGATCCCATGACCGTTGCCGAGAGGGAGATGCCCGGCATCGCGCCGATCCTGACGATCGTCGGCGGGCGGGTGTCGTGGGGTCGGGGGCTTTCCGGAGAGAAGGCGCCTTGAGAGGTCGGAGGGTGGCGCTATCCTTTCTCTTCGCCGCCTGTCTCCCGATGGCCTGCGGCGAGCAGAAGGCGGCGGCTCCGAAATTGACACCGACGGCCGGCGACGGCGACGCCGAACGGCGCGCGAAGATGGTCGAGAGCCAGATCGTGGCCAGGGGAGTCCGCGACCCGCGGGTCCTCGCCGCGATGCGGGAGGTCCCGCGCCACCTCTTCGTTCCCGCGACGGAGGCTCCCCACGCCTACGAGGACCACCCGCTGCCGATCGGCGGCAACCAGACCATCTCGCAGCCCTACATCGTCGCGCTGATGACGGAGCTCGCGGAGATCGGGCCCGAGGAGAAGGCGCTCGAGATCGGGACCGGGTCCGGCTACCAGAGCGCGGTGCTTGCCCGCCTGGCCCGCGAGGTCTACTCGATCGAGATCGTGCCGGAGCTCGCGCGCGACTCCGCCGAGCGCCTGAAGAAGCTCGGCTACAACAACGTCCTCGTCCGCGAGGGGGACGGCTACCGCGGCTGGCCGGAACAGGCGCCCTTCGACGCGATCATCGTGACGGCCGCTCCGGACCGGATCCCGCAGCCGCTGCTCGACCAGCTCGCCCCGGGCGGGCGAATGGTGATCCCGGTCGGCAGTTTCTTCCAGGAGCTCAAGGTGCTCTCCAAGGACAAGAACGGCAAGATCACGGAGAAGGACATCCTCCCCGTGCGCTTCGTCCCGATGACCGGGGAGGTCGAGAAGACGCCCGCGAAACCGGAGTGAGCCGGCCCGAGTTCCAGCCGGGCGGCGTTCTGCCGGACGGCACCGCGCCACGCCCCTCGCGGATGGTCCGGACGTTCCGGGCGTTCACCTATCGGGACTACCGCCTCCTCTGGGCCGGCGCGTTCACCTCGAGCGTCGGCACGTGGATGCAGGAGGTCGCGCAGAACTGGCTGATCCTGACGATGACGGGGTCGGCCTTCCTGCTCGGCCTCGACGCGTTCCTCGGCGACGCGCCCTTCCTCGCCTTTTCCCTCTTCGGCGGAGTCCTCGCCGACCGCGTGGACCGCCGCCGGATCCTCCTGACGTCGCAGTTCGTCCAGCTCTCCTCGGCGTTTCTTCTGGCGGGGCTGATCTGGGGGCACGCGATCCAGGTCTGGACGATCCTGACGCTTTCCTTCGTCGTCGGCTTCGCGCAGTCCTTCGGGGGGCCCGCATACCAGGCGCTGGTGCCGACGCTCGTGGACAAGCCGGACCTCCCCAACGCGGTGGCGCTCAACTCGATCCAGTTCAACCTCGCGCGGATCATCGGCCCGGTGCTGGCGGGCCTCGCCTTCTACAAGTTCGGCGCGGCCGCCTGCTTCGCGTTGAACGGCGTCTCGTTCCTCGCGGTCATCGCGGCGCTCTTCTCCCTCAAGCGCGGGGCGCTCGAGTCGGGAGGAGAGAAGGCGGAGCCGTTCCGGGAGAGCCTCAAGGCGGGACTGCGGGCCGTGCGGGATGGCACGGCGCTGCGCGGCCTGATCGGCCTGGCGTTCGTCGGGAGCTTCTGCGCGATGCCGCTCGTGACCTTCCTGCCGGTCTTCGCGCAGAAGGTCTTCCACCGCGACGCCAAGGGGTACGCGACCCTGCTCGCCGCGTTCGGCATCGGGGCGGTCGTCGGCGCCGTCGGCATCGCGGGATTCGGCCACGTGCGGCGCAAGGGAATGCTGGCCGTCGCGATGCAGTCGGCCTTCGGCCTGCTGATGATCGCCTTCGCCGTCTCGAGGAACCCGGCCGTTTCCTACGCGATCCTCTTCGCGGCCGGCGCCGCCCTGATGATCGTCTTCGCGATGTTCATGACGCTCGTTCAGGCCAACGTCGAGGACCGGCTCCGAGGGCGCGTCGTCTCCGTCTACACGCTGGCGTTCCGCGGGGCGATGCCCCTGGGCAACCTGGCGGCGGGCGCGCTGGCGAGCTGGCTGACCGCACCGAAGGTCCTGATCCTCGACGGAATCGTCCTCGTCCTGATGGGAGCGGTCGTGCTCGCCCGCCACCGAACCGCGGGCGTGACCTCCCTCTAGAAGTTTCAGGTTCGGGAGCTGGTGGAGCTGACCGGGATCGAACCGGCGACCTCCTGAGTGCGATTCAGGCGCTCTCCCAAAACTGAGCTACAGCCCCAGCGAAGACGCGGAGGATACCATGCGTCAGCGCCGTTTCAGGAAGTCGGAGAGGGGCATTCCCAGCAGGGCCCGCCGCTCGCCCTGGAGGCGCGCGAATAGGGGCTCGAGGATCTCGACCACCTGGTCTTCCTCGTCGGGAGTGATCGAGAAGAGGTCGGGGGAGAGCGCGTCCACCACCTGCGCGACCGTGATCCGGCGGGCCGGCCGCGTCAGGGCAAACCCCTTGGCCGGGTCCCCGGTGATGAGGCCCGCCTTCTCGAGCTTTCCCAGGATTTTCTCGGCCTCGAGGGAGTTCTCCTCCTGCTGCGTGTAGAGCTCGCGCAGGTCGTGGGTCCCGCCCCGCGCGAGCTGCAGGAGCATTCGGATCGCGTTCTCTGCAGCGCCCGCGCGCGGACCGCCGATCCGGCGGCGGCCGACCGCGTGGACCTGGAGGACATGGACGAGCTCCACGCCCATGAGGATCAGGACCCAGACGAAGTACACCGAGAGCAGCATCAGGAGGATCAGCGTCAGCGAGCCGGTGATCAGGTTGACCTTCGAGAGGGCCCGGACGTAGAGGCCGAAGAGAAACCGCAGCAGCTCCAGCAGCACCGCGACGCACGCTCCGCCGGCCGCCGCCCGCGTCCACTTTACGGGCGCGTTGGGCAGCATCTTGTAGAGCAGCGTGAGCGCGGCGAACTCGATCAGCATGGGGAAGAAGAAGTCCGTGGCCGGGGCCGAGAGGATCTCGTTGGCCATCGTGAAGCGCTTGACGAACCGGACGCCCAGCGCGATCGAGCCGATCAGGAGGGCCAGCGCCCCGAGGCTGGCCGTGTAGAGGAGCAGGCGCGGGACGAGCCGGCGGCGCCGGGGAGCTCCCCAGACCGTGTTGACGATGCCTTCGATGATGAACAGGAGCCGCAGCGACGCGACGAAGAGCAGGAGCAGGCCGATGCCGGTGATCGTGCTCGACTCGTGGATGAAGTCCCGCAGGCTCTCGGTGACCTGGGCGCTGTGGTACGGGAGAATCACGTTGACGAGGTCGAAGATCGTGGCCACGTTCTGCTTGAAGAACGTCGCCAGGAAGAGGGCAAAGGTCGCCAGCAGCGGGACCGCCGTCAGCAGCGTCGTGAACGCGAGCGAGGCGGCGAGGTCCTCGCCTCGGTCGGCGCGGAAGCCGTGGTAGGTCTCCAGCACCGCTGCGGAGATCGTCTGGAAGAGCGCGCGGGCCCCTCTCGGACGGTGCTCCGCGGTCCGCGAATCCGCTTGCTCGCGGCGCGCCGGAGAAGGAGACCTCTCCACGAGGCAAGGGTATATGATCCGGCTTTCGAAACCGGAGGTGGCGGATGGCCAAGGAAACGCCCTTCGATCGCGCCCGCGACTACGTCGAGGAGAAGATCGAGGAGACCAAGGAAGTCCTGGGGGATTCCTACACGAAGGCCCGGGATCAGTTCGACGACGTGAGCGGCGACGTCCGCAAGGGCATGAAGGCCGCGGCGAAGCGCCTGGAAAAAGACTACGGGGACGTCTGGGAAGACCTGCTGGACTACGTCAAGGGGAATCCGGGCACCGCGGTGGCCGTCTCCCTCGGCGTCGGCTTCCTCCTCGGCTTCTTCCTCCGTGGGGGCGACGACTAACCCCGACGGTCCGGGTCGCTTTCGTCATCCAATCCCCCTTAGGGAGACCCCGCCTTCCCCGGCTTGACGTCTGTTGAGGCTGGCAAGAGTTCAGCTCCTCGTGTCGCGTCGCTGAAGCCCCGGCGGCGGTGGAGCCTCCCGCGGCGGCCATGAGCGAAGGAGCGCACCGCGGAGCTTCTGGAGCCACGCTGCGAATGCGACTGAGCGACGAGCGGCGGCCCGGAACTCCAGTTCGCGGCCGGGCCGACGCGTGCCGACGAGGGAGGCGCAACCGACGCCGGGGCGGATGTTACGAATGAATCTGGAATCGGGAAACGGCGGCGGGACATAATCCAAGCGTGAGTTACAAGAAGGCGGGCTATCCCGCGCTCTCGACGTTCGCGTCGAGTGCGGGTTGAGCCTGCAAGATCGGTCAGTTCGACCTCTCAGCGCTTCTCTCGAAGCTTCCGTCTCCGGCGGACCCGGCGCTGCTGGTGGGCAACGCCCAGGCCGACGACGCGGCCGTGTACCGCATCGGCGGCGGTAAGGTCCTCGTCCAGACGGTGGATTTCTTCACGCCGGTCGTGGACGATCCGTACCTCTTCGGCCAGATCGCGGCGGCCAACGCGCTCTCCGACGTCTACGCGATGGGAGCGAAGCCGGTCCTCGCGCTGGCCCTCGCCGCGTTTCCGACGACGGTCCTGCCGCCCGAGGTCTTCGAGGAGATCCTTCGCGGCGGGGTCGAGAAGGTCGCCGAGGCGGGCGCGGTCGTCGGGGGAGGGCACTCCATCGACCACGACATCCCTCTCTACGGGCTCTCGGTGACCGGGCTGGCCGATGAGGCGCGGATCACGCGCAACGCCGGGGCGCGTCCCGGCGACGCGCTGGTCTTGACCAAGCCGCTCGGGATCGGCGTGACCGTCTGCGCGGGGCGCGCCGACACGATCGCCGGAGAGGGAGCGGCCCGCTTCTTCCACAGAAACCTCCTGACCGACGGCGAGATGGAATCCGCCGTCCAGGCGATGACGATGCTCAACCGCGCCGCGGCCGAGGCGATGGAAGGCTTCGAAGTCCACGCCGCGACCGACGTGACCGGGTACGGCCTCCTCGGCCATGCCCACGAGATGATGGAAGCGTCCGCCGTGACGGGGGAGTTCGGCGTCGAAAAGATCCCGCTTCTGCCCGCGGCTCGGCGGCTCGCCGCGAAGGGGATCGCGCCGGACGGCTCGCGGGTCAACGTCCGCAGCATGAAGCCGAGGGTCGAGGCGGGGCCAGGCGTGAGCGAAGAGGATTTCCTGCTTCTCTGCGACGCGCAGACTTCCGGGGGATTGCTGGTCGCGCTGCCGTCTTCCTCGGCGCAGAGTTACGCGGACCGGTGCCGCGAGCGCGGGGCCGCTTGCGCGGCGGTCGTCGGACGGGTCGTCGAGCGGGGGAACACGGCGCTTCGCGTGGTGAAAGGGGGGACTGGTGGCGAAAGAGGATGACGAGGCGGAGTGGGTCGAGGTCGCGTCCACCGGCCAGGATGAAGAGGCTTCCCTGATCGCCGGCCTCCTCGAGTCCGAGGAGATCCCCGTCGAGATCGAGGGCCCCACGGGCGGGTCGCCGTGGCCCGAGAACCTCGGGGCGTTCGGCGTCAGCCGCGTGCTCGTTCCGCCGGAGCGGGCGGCCGACGCGCGCGCGGTGCTCGAACGGCGCGAGCGGGAGTTCCAGAGCGAGGCGCCGGAGGTTTCCCCCGAGGACGACGCCGCGGAATGACCCTGTCGCTGGGCTCAAAGCTCGGGCGATTCGAGATCACCGGAGTCCTGGGCGAAGGCGCGATGGGGACGGTGTACCTCGCGCACGATCCCCAGATCGAGCGGCCCGTGGCAGTCAAGACGCTGCGGATCGAGGCCGGGCGCGAGAGGGCCGAGGAGCTGGCCAGCCGGTTCCTGAAGGAGGCGAAGCTCGCCGGCCGCCTCCAGCATCCCAACGTCGTCACGATCTACGAGGCCGGGCGGGACCAGGGCGTGGACTTCATCGCGATGGAGTACGTAGACGGCGAGCCGCTCAACCGCCTGCTCTCGGACCAGGACTTCTCCCTCTCCGAGAGGATCGAGGTGGTCCGTCAGGCGGCGTTCGCCCTCGAGCACGCGCACGAGAGGGGGGTGCTCCACCGCGACATCAAGCCCGGGAACATCCTGATCACGCGCGAGGGGCGCGTGAAGGTGGCCGACTTCGGCATCGGCAAGCTGCTGGAGGGGACCGGCGACCTGACCCGGACCGGGCAGATGCTCGGAAGCCCCGCCTACATGTCGCCGGAGCAGATCCGCGGCGAGAAGCTCGACGGGAGGAGCGACTTCTTCTCGCTCGCCGTCGTCTTCTACGAGCTGCTGACCGGGTCGCGCCCGTTCCCCGGAGACACGATCACGACTCTCGTCTACCAGATCCTCCACACGGAGCCCCGCGATCCGCTGCGGCTGCGGGCGGACCTTCCACGCTCCACCCGAGACGTCTTCGCGCGCCTTCTCGCGAAAGCGCCCGAGAAGCGTCCGGCCGGGGCGAAGGAATTCCTCCGCGAGGTCGGCGCCATCGAGAAGGAAGTCGAGAGCCTCCACCTCCAGACCCGGCCCCTCGCCGTGACACCTGGCGCCGCCGCCGTGGCCCGCGCCGCCGCCGCGGAGCCGCCGGAGGAACGGGTCGGGACGCAGACCTCCGAACCCGCGCCAGCGCCCCGCGCCTCGGGTTTGACGTACCTTCTCGCGATCGCCGCGGTCCTCCTGGTCGGCGCCATCGGCTTCGCGCTCTGGCGGAGGTCGAGGCCGGTCGCGGAGGCCGCCCCCGCCCCGACTGCGGCCGCCGTTGTGCCCGCGCCTCCCACGGCGGCGCCCGCCGTCCCGACCGAGGCGGCCGCCGCCGCGCCCGCGGCGACTCCGGATTCGGTGGCGACCGCGGCCGCGCTGCCGACCCGAGGACCCCGCGAGGCCGCGGACGCGAGCGTCGGGGTCCCGCGGTCGGGCGGCGGCGCGGAGCCGGCGCCCCGAGGCCGCCGGCCGACGGTTCCTCCGCAAGTTGCCCGAAACGAGCCTGCGCCGGCTCCTCCCGAATCGGCGCCCGCGGCGATTCCGTCGGGGTCCTTGCCGGATCGAAGCGTGCAGACCCGGCGCTACGCCAAGTTCAGCGTCAGCCCCGACCAGGCGCGCATCTACGTGGACGGGCGCTACGTCGGGATCGCCGACGACTGGGACGACCACGGCGGCGGAAAGACGCTGGAGTTCTCGCGCGAGGGACCGCACCGCGTGCGGCTCGAGCTGCCCGGCTACCGGACGCTGAACCTGGAGATCGTTTCGACGCCTTCCGCTAAGGACGAGACGGTGGACATCGGGGACGACCTCCAGCGCGAATCCAAGGTCGAGTACCCGAAGATCCCGAAGCTGGACGACCGGACCGTCGGGCCGGTCGAGTTCAACGTGACGCCTCCGGACGCCGAGCTGTCGGAGGGCGGCCGCGTCCTGGGCCCCGTCTCCTCCTTCGGTCCCGGCTCTCCTCTCCGGCTGACGGGCCCCGCCGTCCACGACTTCACGCTGACCGCGCCCGGCTACAAGCCGCGGCATCTGCGGATCCTCGTCGGTTCCAACGCCGGACGCGACGTGGCCAAGGTCAAGCTCGAACTGAAGAAGGAATGATCGGTCGGGGACCGGACGCGTCATTCGCCGCCGACTCTCCTTGTGCTAATTTCCCCTCCTCATGTCCTCATCCGCGGAGGCCGTGTCGCTCAAAAGGACCCCGCTCTATTCGCTGCACCGCGAGCTTGGAGCGAAGCTGATCGACTTCGGCGGCTGGGAGATGCCGGTCCAGTACCAGGGGATCCTCGAAGAGCACCGCGCGGTCCGAGAGCGCGCCGGCATCTTCGACGTCTCGCACATGGGAGAGCTGGAGCTCACCGGGCCTTCCTCGCTCGACTCCCTCCAGAAGCTCACGCCCAACGATGTCGGCAAGCTCTCCGACGGGCGCTGCCATTACTCGGCGTTCCTCACGGAGCGGGGGACCTTCGTGGACGACCTGCTCGTCTACCGCCGGTCCGCCGACTCGTACCTCCTCGTCGTCAACGCGTCCAACACGCCCAAGGACTTCGCCTGGGCGAAGGAGCACGCCGGCGGGGCGAAGGTCGAGAACCGCAGCGACGACTACGCGCTCCTCGCCGTCCAGGGGCCGAAGGCGGCGGAGATCACGGCGAGGGTCTGCGCGTCAGACCCCTCCGACCTTCCGTACTATGGCTTCCGCGAGATCGCCGTCCTCGGGACCCCAGCGATCGTCTCGCGCACCGGCTACACGGGAGAGGACGGCTTCGAGCTGTACCTGTCGCCGGACAGCGCCGAGAAAGTCTTTCGCGCGCTCCTCGAGGCCGGCAAGCCCGAGGGGATCCAGCCGTGCGGCCTCGGCGCCCGCGACACACTGCGGCTCGAGGCGAAGATGGCCCTCTACGGAAACGACATCGACGACACGATCACGCCGTGGGAGGCGGACCTGGGGTGGATCGTCAAGATGAAGAAGGGAGACTTCGTCGGCCGCGACGCGCTCGAGAAGCAGAAAGCGCAGGGCGTGCCGCGCCGGCTCGTCGGGTTCGAGATGAGCGACCGCGGAATCGCCCGGCACGGCTACGCCGCGCAGACCGAGGCGGGCGCCGGCCTCGTGACTTCGGGCACGCACTCGCCCACGCTCGGCAAGCCGATCGGCCTCGCCCTGCTGCCGGCGGCGGCCGCGGCGGTCGGTTCGGAGTTCTCCGTGGACATCCGCGGGCGCCAGGCGCGCGCCCGGGTCGTCGAGACGCCGTTCTACAAGCGCAAGAAGGAGGTATCGGCTTGAATCCCGAAGACCTGCATTACGCCGCCAGCCACGAGTGGGTCCGGGTGGACGGGGAGATCGGAACGATCGGAATCTCCGACCACGCCCAGAAGGAGCTGGGCGAGATCGTCTACCTGGAGCTGCCCGAGGTGGGCCACGCCTACAACGCCGACGAGGAGTTCGGCACCGTCGAGTCGGTCAAGGCGGTCTCGGAGCTCTTCACGCCTGTCTCCGGCGAGGTCGTCGAGATCAACAAAGCGGCGGTCGCCGAGCCCGGCATCGTCAACGACGACCCGTACGGCGACGGCTGGCTGATCAAGGTCAAGCTCTCGACCGACGAGGAGCTCAAGAAGCTCATGACGGCCGAGAGGTACGCCGAATACCTGAAGGAAGAAGAGAAAGAGAAGTGAAGTTCCTCCCGGTCTCGGAAGCCGACCGCGCCGAGATGCTCCGGACGATCGGCGCCCCGTCCGTCGAGGCGCTCTTCTCCTCGATTCCGAAGGAAGTCCGCCAGGCGCCGGACCTGCCGGCTCCGCTCTCGGAGATCGAGATCCGCCGGCTGATGGGAGGGCTCTCCTCCCGCAACGCGACGGCGCGGGACAGCGCGTTCTTCCTGGGCGCGGGCCTCTACAACCACTACGTCTCGGCCATCGCCGACCAGATGCTCCTGCGGGCGGAGTGGCTGACCTCCTACACGCCCTACCAGCCCGAGGTCTCGCAGGGGACCCTGCAGTCCATTTTCGAGTTCCAGACCCACATCTGCCTGCTGACCTCCCTCGACGTCGCCAACGCCTCGCTCTACGAGGGCGCCTCGGCCCTTGTCGAGGCGCTGCTCATGGCCGAGCGGGCGGTGCGCGGCCGCCGCCGGGCGGTCCTGTCGCACGGGATCCACCCGGAGTACCGCGAGACCGTGCGCACCTACTTCGCCAACCTCGGGTTCGAGGTCGTCGAGGTCCCGGTCCACGCCGAAACCGGCCGGACCGACGCCGCCGCGCTCGAATCCGCCGTGGACGAGGCGACGTTCGCCGTTGCGGTCCAGTCGCCCAACTTCTACGGGGTCATCGAGGACTGGAAGGCCGGCTCCGCGGCCGCGCGGGCCAGGGGCGCGCTGTCGGTGGCGGTCATCGCCGAGGCGGCGTCCCTGGCCCTCCTGTCGCCGCCCGGAGAGGGAGGCGCCGACATCGCGTGCGGGGAGGGGCAGTCGCTGGGCGTGCCGATGAACAACGGCGGGCCGCTCGTGGGCTTCCTCTCCTGCCGCTCGGAGCACCAGCGGCAGCTTCCCGGCCGACTCGTGGGCCAGACCCACGACGGGGAGGGACGGCGCGCCTTCTGCCTGACGCTCTCCACGCGCGAGCAGCACATCCGCCGGGAGAAGGCGACCTCCAACATCTGCACGAACCAGGGTCTGATGGCGCTCGCGGCGAACATCCACATGTCGCTGCTGGGCAAGAAGGGACTGCGCGAAGTCGCGGCGCAGTCGCACGCGAAGTCGGAGTACCTGAAGGCCGGGATCTCGAAGGTGTCCGGCTACCGGATCCCGTATTCCGGGCCGACCTTCAACGAGTTCACCGTCGAGGGGCCGGGCCCGGCCGGGCCGCTCCTCGCCGCGCTCGCGCAGCGCCGGATCCTCGCGGGCGTGCCTCTGTCGCGCTTCGGCGGAGAGAGCGATCCCAGGCGCTTCCTCGTCGCGGCCACCGAGATGAACACGAGAGACGAGATGGACCGGCTGATCGCCGCGCTCAGGGAACCCCGATGAGCGTCGAGCTGGAAGAGAAGGCCGCGAAAGCCGGCTCCGCGGGACAGCTTCGCCCCGAGCCTCGAACCGAGCCGCTCATCTTCGAGCGCTCCGGGGAAGGAAAGGTCGGCTATTCGCTGCCGCCGCTCGACGTTCCGGAGGGCGCCGGGATCCCCGGGGGCCTCGTGCGGTGGGAGATCGAAGGGGAGACCGAGGTCTCGGAGGTGGAGATCGCGCGGCACTTCACCCGGCTCTCGAAGCTCAACTTCTCCATCGACCAGGCCCTCTACCCGCTCGGCTCCTGCACGATGAAGCACAACCCGCGGACCAACGAGGAGGCCGCGAGGCTTCCCGGCTTCGCCGCCTCGCACCCGTTTGCCCCTGAGGAGGTCTCGCAGGGGACGCTCGAGCTGGCGTGGCGCCTCGAGCGGTTCTTGATCGAGCTGACCGGCCTGTCCCGCGTCACGCTCCAGCCCTCCGCGGGCGCCCAGGGCGAGCTCGCCGGGATCCTCATGGTCCGCGCCGCTCTGGCGAAGGAAGGCAACCCGCGCAAGATCGTGCTCATCCCGGACTCGGCGCACGGAACCAACCCCGCCTCGGCGCACTTCGCCGGCTACAAGGTCCGGGAGCTGAAGTCCAACGCCCGCGGCACGCTCGACCTCCACGTCCTCGAGGAGGCGATGACCGAGGACGTCGCGGCGCTGATGCTGACGGTTCCCAACACGCTCGGGATCTTCGAAAGCCAGATCCTCGAGATCGCCCGCGTCGTGCACGCCAGGGGCGGGTACCTCTATTGCGACGGGGCGAACTTCAACTCCTTCGTCGGAATGGCCAAGCCGGGGCTCATGGGCATCGACGTCATGCACATGAACCTGCACAAGACCTTCTCGACCCCGCACGGCGGGGGCGGCCCCGGCTCGGGACCGGTCGCGGTCGCCGAGAAGCTCGCGCCGTTTCTTCCGCGCCCGACCGTCGAGAGGAGAGCGGACGGGACCTTCACGCTCGACTACGACCGGCCGGAGTCCATCGGGCGGCTGCGGACGTTCCTGGGCAACTACGGGATGTTCGTGCGCGCCCTCTCCTACATCTCGGCGTACGGAAACCGGATCGGCGAGGTGGCCCGGGGCGCGGTCCTGAACGCCAACTACATCCGCGCGGGGCTGACGGGCGTCTACCACCTGAAGTACGACGCCCCATCCATGCACGAGGTCGTCTTCTCCGACAAGAAGCAGGCCGAGCACGGCATCCAGGCGATGGACATGGCCAAGCGGCTGATGGACTACGGCTTCCATCCGCCGACGATCTCGTTTCCGCTGATCGTCCACGGCGCGCTGATGATCGAGCCGACCGAGACCGAGGGCAAGCCCGGCCTCGACGCGTTCGTCGCAGCGATGCGCGCGATCGCGCGCGAGGCGCAGGAGTCCCCGGAAGTGATCCGCAACGCGCCGCACACGACTCCCGTCCGCCGTGTAGACGAGGTCGCCGCCGCGAGGAACCTCGTCCTGCGCTGGCGCCCCGGGCCGAGGACGTAAACGCCCGCCCGACACGGGCCAGGGCAAGGGGTCCGGCGACTCCCGCTGAGATATCCTCCCCGGCGCGCTCATGAACGAGCTTCGTCGCAAGTGCCCGCTCTGCGGGGGAGAGCTGATCCGGTCCCGGCGGGCGACGTTCCGTTTCTGGCGAAACCCCTGGAAGCGCCGGTTCTTTGACTGGGGCGACGAGAGGGTGTTCCCCTGGGCCTGCATGGGCTGCGGGGTGGTGCTGCTCTACCTCGAGCGCCTTCCCGTCCTGTCGGAGGAGACCCAGTCCGAGCGCGCGCCGTCGGTCGCCGCCGGGGCGCAGCCGGCGCACTTCAAGTCGTGATCGCGGTCGGCTACCTCGACGGGCGGCGCCTCTCGCGATCCGTCATCGCGGGCGCGCGCTTCGTGGCGGAGCGAGCCGAGCCGCTGAACAAGATCAACGTCTTCCCGGTGCCGGACGGCGACACGGGAACGAACCTCGCGACCACCCTGCAGAGGATCGCCGCGGGAATCGCGCGGGTGCGCCAGCGCCACGTGGGCGAGATGTCGCGGGTCATCGCCGACGAAGCCGTCGCCGGCGCCCGGGGAAACTCCGGCGCGATCCTGGCGCAGTTCTTCTCGGGTTTCTCGGAGGGCCTGCCTACGGCGCCGCGTGTCTCGACGCGGGAGTTCGGCGCCGCGGTGGTGCGGGCCGCGGAGTCGGCTTGGAGCGCCATCGCCCGCCCCGTCGAGGGGACGATCCTCTCCGTCATCCGGGACTGGGCGGCGGCGGTGCGGGGCAGGGCGGACGCGGTGGCGGACTTCGCGCAGCTCCTGCCCGAGTCACTGTCGGAGGCGAGGAAGTCGCTCGAGAACACCCCGAAGCAGATGAAGGCGCTGGCCAAGGCGGGCGTCGTGGACGCGGGAGCGCAGGGCTTCGTGTACCTGGTCGAGGGGATCGTCCGCTACCTGCGCGAGGCGGCCCGCCACTCCGTGCCCGAGCCGCCCGACGACGTCAAGGCCGCGGTCTTCGACAAGCAGCTCGAGTCGATCCTCTTCCGTTACTGCACCGAGGCGTTGCTGGAGGGGGACCGGATCGACCGCGACGAGCTGCGGCGACAGGCGGCCTTGCTCGGGGACTCGATCGTGATCGCCGGCAGCGCGCGAAAGGTCCGGCTCCACGTCCACACCAACGAGCCCGAAAAGCTTTTCGAGGCGGCGGCGAAGCTGGCCGAGGTTGCCCAGACCAAGGTCGAGGACATGCACGCGCAGCACGAGACCCGCTTCGACAAGAACCGCGCCTCGCGCGTGGCGGTCGTGACGGACTCGACCTGCGACCTCCCGCAATCGGTCCTCGAGGAGTTGAACGTCGGCGTCGTTCCCGTGCGGGTCTACTTCGGATCCGAGAACTACCTCGACAAGGTGACGCTCATGCCCTCGGAGTTCTACGCGCGGTTCGCCGTGACGTCGGAGGCGCCCAAGACGTCTCAGCCGCCGCCGGCCGACTTCACGCAGGTCTACCAGAACATGGCCACACACGCCGGCTCGGTCGTCTCGATCCACCTCTCGGCTGCCGTGTCGGGCACGTTCCAGGCGGCGATCGTCGGAGCGCGGCAGGTCGAGAAGACGACGTTCGAGCACGTGGACAGCCGCAACGTCTCGGTGGCGCTCGGGCTCATCGTTCGTGCGGCGGCGGAGGCCGCGGCCGCCGGGGCGCCCGCGGAGGAGGTCGCCCGGATCGCGAAGGACGCGTCCTCCCGCGCGCGGCTCTTCATCGCCGCGCCCACGCTCGAGCACCTGGTCCGCGGAGGTCGCGTGTCGCCCCTGAAGGGATTCGTGGCGAAGCTCTTCGGCCTCCTCCCGGTGCTGACGATCTCGAAGGAGGGGGCCGCGGAGGCCGCCGCCAAGGCCCGCGGCTTCGACTCGGCCCGGCAGCGGATGATGGGGCTCCTCTTCGATGCTGCCGAGGCCGGCGATTCGGGAAGGCGGTTCGGGGTGGCGCACTGCGACTCGCCGGAGCTGGCGGAATCGTTGGCGCGGGAGATCCGGGAGCGGTTCCCGGAGTCCGACGTGATGATCACGGAGTGCGGGCCGGCGCTGGGGGCGCACGGAGGGCCGGGAGCCGTAGCTGTAGCCGTGCTGCCGTAAGAGGAGACGAAGTCCAAGGCCCAAGGTCCAAGGTCGGTCGAAGGTCTAAGGTCGAAGGTCGAGGGGACGGGTGGTCAGGACGTCGTAGATTATTCGGGTGCCTTCGAGGCGGGCGAAGTCGGGAAGCTTGTGCGGGCGGGCCTCCTTTTCCGAGAGGATCTCGAAGACTTCCCAGCCGTGGGTTAAGAAGGCGTCGGCGAGGAGAGAGCGGTGGCAGCGCCAGGGAAGAGATTCGGCGCACATTAGGGCCGAGGGCTTTTCGCGGGCGGCTTCCATCGCTTTCTCGAAGGGCTGGTCGAACTCCGGCGTGTCCATGAAGTCGGCGTAGCCGCGGAAGGCCTCGAGTCGCCAGGCCGTGTGGGGCGAGTGAGGGTCGGCTTTTCGGCGCCCACCGAGCTCCGGAAGGCCGATGTAATCGATGCCGACGGCGGGCAGTGTCCTCGCGAGGCTCGCGGCGTTGAAGTGCGGCCACTTGCGGGAGGCCGGGAATCGCCGGACGTCGAGGACCCGCTCGACGCAGTGTGCCTTCAGGATCGCGACGAAGTCTTCGAGGGCACGATTGGAGTGCCCGATCGTCCAGATCCGCGCCGTCGCCACGGCGGCGTCAGGAGCCCGGGCCCCGGTCCTTCCGGGAGCGGAGCCAGCCGCCCCGGACCCGCGGCCACGCTCCCGGCGGCAGGAGCGCCCGAATCCGGCGGATCGTGGACGCCACTCCCTGGCGGCAGGCGCGCCCGACAGCCTCCTCGTGCTGCCGGACCGCCTCGACCGCGAGGGCGGAGTGGGTGCCGACCTCGGCCAGGAATTCCTCGTCCTCCTTGGTGAAGGACCGGCCGCGCTTGTTCAAGAGCTGCACGACGCCGACAATCTCGCCGGCCGGCGTCCGAAGCGGGGCGGCCAGGATCGTGCGGGTGCGGAAGCCCGAGCTCGAGTCAGTCGCCCGGTCGAACCGGGGGTCGTCGTACGCGTCCGCGATGTTGACGATCTCTCCGGTCTTCGCGACCGTCCCCGCGAGCCCGCGGCCGAGCGGCAGGATGATGGGCGCGACCGACCCTCCCTCCAGGATCTGGCCCACGATGTGGTCGGAGCCCGGCTCCCGCAGGAAGATCGTTCCGCGCTCGGCGTCGGTCTCGGAGGTCGCTGTCTTCAGGATGATGTGGAGGATCTCGGTCGGGTCGAACGTCGCCGCCAGGGACTTGTTCGCCTCGAGGATGACCATGAGCTTGACCATCTTGGCGCGCGTGACGGAGACCTCCGCGAGGACGCGGTCGAGGACGTTCCCCTCGAAGGCGGAGATGGTGTCGGAAAGCGCGTCCGCGTCGGGGAAGCGCGCCTGCGGGTCCTTGGCAATGGAGCGGTCGAGGATCGAGAGCAGGTCCGGCGGCAGGTCCGGCCGGAACGAGCCGGCCTTCGGCGGCGCCTCGAGGATGATCCGGCGCACCATCCTGGCGGTGTCGTTGTCGTCGAACGGGACGCGGCCCGTGAACATCTCGAAGAGCAGCACCCCCATGGCGTAGACGTCCGTCACGACGGATGGGGCCTCGCCGCGGAGCAGCTCCGGCGCGAGGAACTGCGGCGTGCCCGGGACCGACTCCGACTCGCCGTGGGACAGTGCCTTCTCCACGGCGATGCCGAAGTCCATCAGCTTCGGGGTCCCGTCGCTGGTGACGATGACGTTCTCGGGCTTCAAGTCTCGGTGGAGGATCCCGAAGCGGTGGGCGGCGGCGAGGCCGCGGCAGATCTTCTTGGCGATCGCCAGTCCCTTACCCAGCGGGAGCATCTTCTCCTCGGTCTCGATCTCCTTGAGGGTTCGGCCCGGGACGAACTCCATCGAGACGAACTCCTCGCCGTTCAACTCGACGAGGTCGAAGACCCGGCAGACGTTCTCGTGGGTGACTCGCCTCGAGAGGATGATCTCCCGCCGCAACGTCGCGGAGCGCTCGGGCGACATCCGGTCCGGCCGGATTCGCTTCAACGCGATGTCCGTGTCGAGCTTGACGTCGCGCGCCCGGTAGACGACTCCCATTCCGCCGTAGCCGAGGACCGCCTCGATGCGGTAGCGGTCGCCCAGCATGGTGCCGCTCTCCAGGGGCTGGTCACGGCTGTCACGGGGGGCGTGACCATACGCCTCGCGTGTCGGGAAATCGCTGTCTCGCGTCACTCCCGGATTCTATCGACCTTTGACTTCGAGCCGGGGGCGGCATAGATTCGATTTCCTCAGACCGGTGTGTGTCCGCGCTTACAGAGGAGGGTCAACGTGACTAGACCTCGTCGCGTCCGTTTCCGGGCTGTCTCCGTTCCCCTGGCCCTGGTGCTCCTCCTGGCCGCCGCGCCCGCCTTCCCCTCCGGCTTCCAGGTCAACACGCAGAGTGCACGGGCGATGGGCATGGGCCTCGCCTTCGCCGCAGTTGCCGACGACCCGTCGGCGATCTTCTTCAACCCAGCCGGCCTGGGATGGCAGAAGCACTTCGAGGTCGAGGTCGGAAGCTCCTTCATCACGAAGACCGAAGGAGAGGTCGCCGGCGCCAATCCGTATCCGGGTGCGGGACGGGTGGAGGACGAGCACAAGACGACCTTCGTGCTTCCCACGATCTACGCCGTCATGCCACTGACTAACGAGATCAACTTGGGGCTGGGGATCTTTTCGCAGTACGGACTCGCGTTCCGCTGGGACAACCCGGACCAGTTCTCCGGCCGGTTCATCAGCCAGAACGCGATGATCCAGTCTCTTGACATCAACCCGGTGCTCTCCTTCCAACCCTTCCAGTCCTTCTCGCTCGCCGTCGGTGCCGACTACCGCCTCTCCGGTGTCCAGCTCGAGAGGAACCTCGGGGCCATCAACCCGTTCACCAACTCCGCCGTGGACGTGGCGCACGTGAAGCTGAAGAGCGACCTGACCGACAACCACGGCTGGGGGTGGAACGCGGGCATCCTGTTCCGGCCGGTTCCGCAGTTCTCCATCGGCGCGAGCTACCGGAGCAAGATCACGGTGGACTACGACGGCACCGCGAAGTTCGAGCAGCGGCCCACGGGCAACGCCCAGCTCGACGCGGTCGTCGCCTCGCAGCTTCCTCAGGGGAACCACCCGGTCAACACGTCCATCGTGTTTCCCGAGAGCGTGAACCTGGGCATGGCCATCGGGCTGCCCGCGCAGTTCACACTCTCGCTGGAGGGCGACTGGACGAAGTGGGAGCGTTTCAAGTCGCTCGACATCATCTTCCCCGACCTTGTCGGCCGGAACTCGCACCGGGAGATGAACTGGGACAACTCCTGGGCCTACCGGGTCGGCGTGGAGAAGAAGTGGGACGTGTGGGCCTTCCGGGTCGGCTACTACCGGGACAACACGCCGCAGCCCGTCTCGAACGCGGGGCCGCTGCTGGCTGACAACGACCGGGACGCCTACACCATCGGGTTCGGCTACAACACGCCGCGGTGGGGGGTCGAGGTCTCGGACCTCTACCTGAAGTTCAAGAAGCTCGACGCTACGAAAGAATCGCAGGACAACTTCTTCGGGACGTACAAGGAATCCGCGAACATCTTCGCCTTCAGCCTTCGGTTCGCCTTCTAACCATGGAGAGCACGATGAAGAAACAGACGCTGCGCGCCCTCTCGACGCTGGCCGCCCTGGCGATCCTCGCCGCGGCTCCGCTCGCGGGTCAGACGACCCCCAACTTCACCAAGTACGTCTCTCTCGGGGACAGCTACGGCGCCGGCTATTCGGCGGGCTGCCTCGTGGACCGGAACCAGAAATTCTCGTTCTCGGCCACGCTCGCCCACCAGCTCGGGATCACCGACTTCCAGCAGCCGACGGTTTCCGATCCGGGCCTGCCGACCTGCACGGGATTGAAGAGCCTTTCGCCGTTGACTTTCGGGCCGATCTCGGCAAAAACCGGAGCCCCCACCAACCTGGCGCTGGCGCGCGCCTACGACAACCTCTCGGTTCCGGGCTACAAGATCGCCGACGTCTCCGACAAGCTCACGGACGGCGGCGGCGCGGCCGACCTCGTCCTCCGGGGAAAGGGGTCCGCCCTGAGCCAGGCCCTGTCGCTGAGCCCGACGTTCGTGACCCTCTCGGTCATCGTCAACGACATCGGCACGGTCGGCCTGGCCGGCTTCATGCTCGACGGCGTCACGGTCACGCCCCTGCCCGCCTTCACCGCGAAGTTCAACTCGGTCGCCGCTTCGCTGAAGGCGAACGGACGAACCGGGGTCTTCCTCTCGATTCCCGATCTGCGACTGACGCCCCTCATCAGCACGCTTCCGCCGGTCGTCCTGGACCCCGCGACCAACAAGCCCCTGATCGTCGGCGGGCAGACCGTTCCGTTGCTGGGCCCGGGTAACGCGAAGTATCCGTGCCCGGGGGGCGCGGCGGCATGTCCTCTGCCCGCGGGCACGCTCGTGAGTCTCGCCGCCAACGCTCCGCAAGCGGCGCTGGGAGGCAAGTCCCTCCTGGGCCTCGGATTCGGCATTCCCTGCGCCGTCGCGCCGGCGCTGCCGCAATGCGGCAAGCCGCTTCCCGACGGAAGCTTCACTCCGCCCGCGACGGTCAACGCCGGAGTTCTCTTCTACCCCGACGAGGTGGACGCGATCGTCCAGCGGATCCTGGATATGAACGCCGCGATCAAAGCGGCCGCGACGGCCAACGGCTTCCAGTACTTCGATCTCTATGCCCTCAGCCAGGACATCTCCGCCAATGGACGCGACTTCGGCGGCATCCACATCTCCAAGGATTTCGTGACGGGAGGCCTGTTCGCCTATGGCGACCCGGTCCACCTCTCCAACATCGGCTACACGATCCTCGCCGACGAGCTGATCAAGTTCATCAACTCGGCCTACAACGTCAGCGTCCCGAGGCCCGACATGTCGATCGCCCTCTTCACGCCGGATGTCCCGGCCGCGGGCACGACGGGGATCGGCCCCGTGGACACATCGCTCTTCTTCACGGAAGAGACGTGGAGGGGGCTCTTCGAGGAATTCCCGCTCCAGGATGCCTCGATGAAGGTCGCGTTGCCAGCCGGCGAGGAGACGCCGGAGCGGGCGCCCGTCGTCCTCCCGGGCCACCGCTCCCCCCGCGACTGATTTCGGACGAGCCGCGTCTCAAGCCCCGGGCCATCGCCCGGGGCTTTCGTTTTGGGCGGGGGTTTGCTAGATTTCGCGGTCTTTTCTTGGGGGTTTGGCGATGATGATTCCGGCGACACAGCTTCGGAGCGGTACGCTCATCATTTACAACGGCGAGTTGCACCGGGTCCACGACGTGGTCCACAAGACACCGGGCAACCTCCGCGGATTCGTCCAGGCCAAGATGCGGAA
This sequence comes from Thermoanaerobaculia bacterium, assembly GCA_035263845.1. Classification (GTDB taxonomy): domain Bacteria; phylum Acidobacteriota; class Thermoanaerobaculia; order UBA5066; family Gp7-AA6; genus JAWOLE01. The sequence continues at coordinate 74,766 of DATFQY010000222.1, forward strand.
CCTCCGCAGCGGCTCCATGAACGAGCACCGTTTCGGCTCGACGGACCGGGTGGAGAAGGCGTCCCTCGACGAGCGGGAGATGGAGTACCTGTACTCCGACGCGGCAGGGCACCATTTCATGGACCAGGAGAACTACGACCAGGTCGCGCTTTCCGACGAGGTCATCGGCGAGCAGATGCGCTATCTGCTCCCCAACACCGTCATCCACGTGGACTTCTACGAGGGCAACCCGGTCGGGATCGAGCTTCCCAACACCGTGACCCTGAAGGTCGTCGAGACCCAGCCGGGCATGAAGGGCGCGACGGCGTCGGCGTCTTACAAGCCGGCGACGCTCGAGACCGGCTTGCAGGTCATGGTGCCGCAGTTCGTCGAAACCGGCACCAGGATCAAGATCGATACCCGCGACAACAGCTACTTAGAGCGCGGCTGACCTCGATTCGGGACAGGTTTTTGTGTTCGCGGCGATATGCTGTATGAGCATAAGTGCCTGATTTAATTGGATTTTCTGCTTGACGCCCGTTCGGGCGACCCACAATAATCCCGACCGTGCGAAAGGCGTCGGCGATTGCGCCCGTTCTGGCGGCCGCTGCTCTCCTCCTGTACCCGGCGAAGGGAGAAGCGCTGTCGAGCGGGGGTAAAGTCTTCAAGAACCGTGGCGGGAAGACCGTCATCCGGCAGAACGACGCCGGGGAAGTCGTCCTCGACCGGGTGGACACCATCAACCTGGAGATCCAGGGCCCGATCTTCCCGATCGAGCCGCACAACTACCCCCAACCCCTTTGTGAGCCGGTGGATACCGTCATCGAGGTCCAGCTGCACGACGAGGATTCCGGTAATCCGGATACCCTCGAAGTCGAGTCCGATGAGGTGACCCGCGAGGTCGCCCGGACCTCCACCGAGCCCGTCCACAGCCTTTCCCGGATCGCCTCCAGGCTGGGGTCGTTCTTCCGGCCCAAGTCTTCCGAGGTCGCGGTTCGGCCCGAAGACGTGGACCTGGACGTCCTGCTTTCCCAGGGGCTCCTGATCCCGGTGGAAGGAGTCGACATCGAGAAGCTCCGTGACTCCTTCCTGAACTCGCGCGGCAGGTACGCCAAGCACCTCGCCATCGACATCGGGGCGCCCCGGGGGACCCCGGTCCTGGCGACGACGGACGGCCAGATCGTCAAGGTAGGCCGGGAGCAGCGGGGGGGCAAGTCGATCTACCAGAAGGACGCGACCGGGAAGTACCTGCTCTTCTACTGCCACTTGAACGGCTACGCCACGGGCATGGGGCCGGGCCGGCAGGTCCGGAAGGGCGACGTCATCGGATACGTCGGCGCGACCGGCCACGTCATCGGCGGCCCGCACCTGCACTTCTCGGTGACCCGCCTTCCCGAGCAGAGCGAGAACTTCAAGGCCGGGATGGCGATCAACCCCTACCTGTTGTTCCTCGCCGGCGTCCCCTAAACCGTCCGCACGTCCTTCATCGCCATCAATCTTTCCAACCACAGGTTGGTGACCTTCTCCACCACCGTGTTCTGACGCAGGCGCGCGGCCAGGTTTCCCCAGTCCATCTCGTCGAGCCTCTGGTCCTGGTTGTAGCAGGAGAAGATGATCTCCTTCTCCGCTCCGGTGACCGGGTCGACGTGGCGCTGGAGGCACTGGGCGCAGACTTCCTTCATCATGCACTGCATCGGCGAGTTGATCGAGCCGATGCCCACGTGCCGCGGAGAAAGGTACGGCGCGAGCACCGTGTGGCGCGCCCGCGAGACCGCCGCCATCATCCGGTCCGATCCGATCGCGATCAGCCGCTCGACGTCGGAGAGCGCGATCGGGGTCCTCCCCAGCCGGCCGGCGCCATAGGCGGCCATTGCCTCGACGATGTTGCCGGTGAAGGTGCGGTCGTCCGGCCGCGTGACGGGGATCGTGGCCCCGTGGTCCACGGAAAGAACGAGGACGTCCGCGGCCGCCTCCACGTCCTCCCGCTTGTAGAAGTCCTCGGCCTTCTTGTACCCGGCGAAATAGATGACGCGGTTTCCGAGGGCGCGGGCCTTCTTCCCGATCGAGAGGAGGACCGCGTTTCCGAGCCCTCCGCCGGCCAGGAGCACCGTGGAGCCGCTCGGCAGCTCCGTCGGCGCCCCCGTGGGCCCCATCGCCAGGACCGGCTCGCCGGGCTTTAGGACCGCGCAGAGGCGAGAGGAGGCGCCGAGCTCCAGGGCGATCATCGAGAGGAGCCCCTTCTCGGCGTCCACCCAGGCGCCCGTCAGGGCGAGCGGCTCGATCAAGAGCGGCGAGCCGTCGATGACCGGAGCGCGGGACTCGAAGTTCTGAAGGCGGTAGAACTGGCCCGGCTCGAAGGCCGCAGCCGCGGCCGGCGCCCGGACGACCACCTCGACGATCGTGGGCGTCAGTCGGTTGACCTCGACGACGCGGGCCGAGAGCCGGTCCTCGACGGCGGCGCGGAAGTCCCGCCACCGCTCCTCCGGGACGACGGGCCTTTCCGCCGAGTCGCCGAGCAGCACGGCGGTGATGGGCGCGTATCCCTTGCGCGCCGAGGCCATCGCCTTGACCACGTTCCCGTTGAAGGCCGGGTGGTTGTCCCCGAAGAAAGTGATGAACCGGCCGCCCCGCTGGTATCCCGTGAAGAAGGCCGTCTCGTCCATCGCGGTCGAGGCGACGAGCTTCCAGTTGCCCGAGGAGTCCCGCTCCGCGCGGTGGGGAAGGAAGAACCGCCGCCTCTCGTCCATCGGGAAGGTGCCCGGGTGCTCCTTCTCGTAGGTGATGTTGGGAGTCGTTCCGGCGGCGACCCACAGGGAGCGGGCCGGCAGCTCGACTAAGTCTCCTCCGCGCGAGCGGCGGAACCGCACCGCCTCGAGGTGCCCGTTGCCGTCCGGGACCGCTTCCTCCGGCTCCATGTTCTCGATGAAGGAGATCCCCTCCTCGAGCGACTTGATGATCTCCTCGTGGTTCAGGCGGTACGCCGGCGACTCCTCCATCGAGCGGCGGTAGACGATCGAGACGCCGCCCCAGTGGGCGACCAGCGGCGCGAAGTCGGGCTCCTCGCCGGCCTCCTTCGCTCCCTCCCGCTCGCGGCGGATCTCGGTGCCGTGGTGGAGGAACCGGTCGAGGATCTCCCGCTCCTCACCGTCCATCGTCGCCCGCACCGCCGGCTCGCCGCGCTCGACGACGAGCTTCTCGTAGCGGGCCAGGGTCTTCTCGGCGAGCAGCGGGTAATAGGCCGCCAGCTCCGTCGCCGTGTCGATCGCTGTCAGGCCGCCGCCGATGACGACGGCGGGCAGCTCGACCTGGAGGTTCGCCAGCGCCTCCTCCTTGAAGGCGCCGGTCAGCTGGAGGGCCATCAGGAAGTCGGAAGCTTTGCGGACGCCGCGGATGATGTTGTTCTTCATCCCGATGATCGTGGGCCGCCCGGCGCCCGCCGCGATCGCGACGTGGTCGAAGCCCGTGTCGAAGGCCTGGTCCGCGGTGATCGTGCCGCCGAAGCGGACGCCCCCGAGGATCGAGAAGAGCTTGCGGCGCGCGAGCGTCAAATGGAGGAGCGTCAGGAAGTTCTTGTCCCAGCGCACCGTGATGCCGTACTCCGAGACGCCGCCGAAGCCGTCCAGGACTCTGCGGTCGAGCGGGCGCTCGATCTCGCTCCAGTCGCGGATCGGCCGGATCCCTTCACCGTCCTCGCCCGTCCAGTCCGCCGGCAGCGGCTCGATCTTCAGCCCGTCGATCCCGACGACCCCGAACCCTTCGTTGACCAGGAAGTGGGCCAGCGTGTACCCGGCGGGCCCGAGGCCGACGACCAGGACGTTCTTGCCGTTGTAGGGGAGCGCGTACGGGCGCGCGGGGGACAGCGGGTTCCAGCGAGTCAGCAGCCCGTAGATCTCGACTCCCCACGGCAGCGACAGGACGTCGGTTAAGACGCCGGTCTCGATCTGCGGGATATTGACCGGCTCCTGCTTCTGGAAGATGCACCCCTTCATGCAGTCGTTGCAGATCCGGTGGCCGGTTCCCGGGCACATCGGGTTGTCGATGCAGACCAGCGCGAGGGCGCCGAGCGAGTCCCCCTCGCGGCGGAGCTGGTGCATCTCCGAGATCTTCTCGTCCAGCGGGCAGCCGGGCAGGGCGACCCCGAGCGGGTTCTTCTGGAAGGTGTTCGTCTTGACGTCGAAGAAGCCCTTGGAGCAGGAATCCTTCTCCCGCTCGTGGCAGAGCAGGCAGTAGTGCGTCTGGCCCAGGACTTCCCGCCGCGTCATCCTGCGGTCGGTCAGGGCGAAGCCGTCGCGGCGCCGGCGCCGCGACTTCGGGCCGACCCGCTCCTCGGGCATCGAAGGACGGGGCCTCTCGGTCTCGACGAGCGCGTCGTAGTCCACCGACTCGGGAAGGTGGAAGGAGCTCCAGGAGCGGATTTCCCGGCGAAGGTCGGGCCGCTTCAGCCGCAGGCACGACCAGGCGGCGTAGGTCGCGATCAGGGCTTCGAGGAACGCGAGGAGGAGCTCGTCGGAGTCTCCCTCGGGGCGGGGGATCCGGTTGGCCCCTGGCGCGGAGGAGGAGAGGCGGGCGAGCTCACGGGCCCTTTGGCGCGACGCATCGGGGACCGCGGGGATCTTCTTCTGGCGAACCGCCGCGAGGAAGTCGCTCTCCAGGTCGAGAAGGTCCGAGGCCATCCGCGAAGTGGAGAGCTCGGCGTCTGAGGCCCACGGCAGCTCGGGGAAGAGCACCTGCTCCATCGCGCGGCCGGTCAGCTCGATGCGGGTGGCCTCCTCGCCGGCAGGGTCCGCCGGGAGCTTCGCCTTGACGGCGCGCCGCTGCAGGAAGTCGCGCCGGAAGCGGAAGAGAACCGCTTCGGGCCGGGCGGTCGCCGCCTGCGCGCGCCACTCCCGCTCGATCCCGAAGAGCCCCGCCAGGAACGCCCCGATCGGCCTGGCGGCCTCCACGAGGAGCCTCGACCGCGCCAGGGGATCGAAGGAGGCCGGATTGGTGCGGTAGGCGACGAGGCGGGCGTGCAGCGGCGCGTCGTGTTCTGCCAGATCTTCGAGGAAGGCCCGGTCGAGGTCGGCGAGCCGATCCTCGCGGTGCAGGTCCTGGTAGGTGAAGCCGGGTACGCCGAGAGGGAAGTCCCTCCCGGCAGGGGTTGGCGCTGTCGTCGCGTTGTCCAAGACCGGCGATTCTATCGTGGGCCTCGGGCTTCGTGCCCAGCTCAGGGCAACGCGCGGTCGAAAGCCAGATACGACGTGATCCCCGTCTGCTCGTCTCGGATCGCGAAGCTCCAGCGGTAGGAGCCGGGCGGCAGCGTGATCGTTCCGGAACGCATCAGCCAGGAGGATCCGCTCGCCTCCGTCATCTCGGCTTTCCCGCTCAGATCGAGATGACGGAGCGTCCCGTCGCGAACCGCAGCGAAGGCGACGATCCGCATCGCGTCCTCGGTCGCGCGCTCGCCTCCCGCGCGCGGCGGCGGCGGATAGGCGACGAGCACCGACGCCACCGCCTTTCCCTTGTCCATGCCGAGGCCCTGGAAGTTGAGCCGGACGCCGAGCGGGTTGTCGTCGGCCTTCTCATAGAGTCGGTTCGCCGCGCTCTGGTTGAGCGCCTCGGCCACGTCGAGAACACGGTAGCCGCGGCGGTACCGCAGCTTCACCCCCGACCTCGCCGACGTCACTTCGATCCGGTGGAAGCGATGGTCGCCGGCGAAGGGGTCGCGGAACGTGACGACGTAGAAGGCGTCGCGGTTGCCGACCTCCTGATTCAACCCGTCCTGGAAAAACCGCCGGGAGAGGACCGCGTCGCCCCCGGTCGTCTCGGCGATCGCTTCCATGCTCTGGCCGGCCGCGATGTCGGTCGTCGGTACGGTCTCGGCGTCCCGCGCGGACGCGGTCGACCTCCGGGGATCCGTCCGCGAAGGAGCGCTCGCGCGGCCGGAGAAGCTCCGGTCGGTCCGCACGCGGCCGGAAAAGTCATGGGCGGCCGAGCGGACCGGGTGGATCTCGATCCCCCGCAGAAGCGCCAGGCGCGAGATGTCGGTCAGAAGCGAGGCCGAGCCGGTCTTGTTCCACGTCAGGCTGTCCCAGAGCAGGTCCCTGTCCATCTCCGCCTCGCGGGCCCTCAGGTACTCCGAGACAGGATCGTTGCCATCGGCGCTGCTCGTCGAAGTGGCAATCAGATCCCGGGCGATCTCGGAGGGCGCGAGAAAGGGCGCGCCGTCAGAGAGGAAATAGAGCGCCTTCCGGCCCGGGCTCTCCGGAAACGTGCGAAGGGAGTCGAAGAGGCCGGCGAGGGACGTCCGGACATGAGCGTTCGCCTCCATCGAGTCCAGCTCGACGCGGAAGGAACCGTGCTCCGGGTTGCCGGATAGGGAGCCCGGTTGCCCGACGCGCGCTACCGCCGGGCGCTTCGACATGATGGCGACGGTCCGGCGGAGCCGGTCGGCGTCCGCCGTCCAGGGGCACTCGACGCGCAGCCGCCCGTCGAAGACCATGAGCTGGGCCTGAACGCCCGGGGCGAGCCCCGCCTCGAAGAAACGGAACATCTCCGCGTAGACCGCCTGCCGATTGGACTGCTCCGAGGAGGTTTCATCCGCGAGGAACGCCATCCAGTAGGTCGAAGGAGCGGCTCGCGGTGCCTCCGTCGGACGCGCGGGATCCGGCGCCAGGTTGGCGGGGCGCGGGCCGGGAAGAGAGGGAAGGGCCGCCGGCGCGTCGGGAGACGGCGGAGTCTCGAATCCGTCGATCGAGACCGGCTTGCCGTCCACCGTCGCGCGCAGATCGCCCGCCTTCAGGTCGCGGACCGGGTGGCCCTGCGAGTCCGTCGCCAGGACCTCGAGCCGGACGATCTCGACGTCCACTCGCTCGCGGAAGCCCTGCGCGGCCACGTTGGCGACTGCGGCGGCCAGGAGTGCGGACAGGAGGACGCGGCGCATGAGGAAGCCTCGCGACAGGATACTCGCTAACGGGTTTTGCGCACCCAGACCCGGACTCCCTCGGGCAGGAGCGGTTTCCAGCGTGATCGCGAACTCGCCAGCGCCGGTGAGGCCAGGACTGCGGCCGCTTCGATGGGCTCCAGGGCCAGCCACCGTACGCCGAGCCGGTCGAGTCGGGTGAAGAGTCGGCCGCCGATCCGGACCGCGCGCGGATGAACGGCGATCCACCTCCGGACTCCGGCGGCGGCGAGCGCTTCCGCCCGGGCCGGCGTCATCGCGCCTTCGACGAAATAGGCTCCGCCGGCTTCGTCCGTGGGCGCCACGGGCTGTCGCCGTCGCCGGCCGCTGGCCGTCTTGCGCCTTTCCTCGAGTCCGAGCATTCCCTCGATGGCCTCCGCGAGGAGGTCCGCGGGCCGAGGCCAGAGAAGGCGCCGGGAGGCGTCTCGAAGGAAGGCGAGGTCCGAGACCGGATCGCGTCCCGCCGGGCACAGGACGATCCGGGAGGGAGCCCGCGCCGACCGAAGGTACCGGGCGAGCGAGAAGGGAACGAGCCGCGCACTCTTGCCGCGCGCGAGGTAGGCCGCGGCGCTCCTGGCGGCGGCTTCCGTCGGCGCAACGGCGGCGAGGGAAGAGTTGGACGATTTCATCCTTTTTTTGGTTCGACCGGCTCCCCGGTTAAAATTCGATCCACGAACCGTCGATGCCCATCTACCAATTCTCCCTGCTGATCCAGGCGGCCGGGACGGCTCTGCTGCTGGCGCTGTTCGTCCTCGTCTACCGGCGGATCCGGCTTGCCGCGCTGCTGGAGTGGATCTCCTCGTGGGCGTTTCTCCTCGCCGGCCTCGCCTTCCTCTGGGTCATCCCCGCTGTGGGACCGGACCGCCGGCTTCTGTTTGTCCAGCACGCCGCGCTGCTGGCCCACGCGCTGTTTCTGCTGCGCGGGATCCGCCGCCTGCGCGACCCGAGGGGCGGACGCCTCCGGGAACTGCTCCTGCTCGCGCCGGTCTTCGGGGTCGCCTGGCTGACGTCGTCGGAGCCGCGGTCCGCGGCGTTCGTCCCGCTCATCCTGGCGGCGGTGTACGTCTCGGCGGCGGTTTCCTTCGCGGTCACTCCGGGATCCACGGTCGGAAGGCTCATCCTCTCGATCTCGTTTCTCCTGTGGGGCGTCGAGCAGGCCGTCGTCGGCGCGGCCTCGCTGCGGTTCGAAGACGGCGCCCGGATGCCCTTCACGGTCCAGTACGCCGGTTTCGCGGCGATGCTGCTGGAGATGATGGTGGCCGTCGGGGTCATTCTCATCCTCTTCGAGGCGAGCCAGACGCGGCTGGCCTCGGAGATGGAGCAGCTCAAGCACTTCGACCTGCTGCTCAAGGAGAAGAGCCTTCGCGATCCGCTGACGGGCCTCTACAACCGGAGCCACTTCAACGACGTCCTTCGGCGGGAGCTCGTCGGCGCCCGCCTCGCGGGCGTCGAAGTGTCGGTGCTGCTCGCCGACGTGGACCGCTTCAAGCAAATCAATGACCGGCTGGGCCACGCGGTGGGCGACGACGTGCTGAAGTTCGTGGCGAACTACCTGACCTCGTGCGTCCGCGAGACCGACTACGTCTTCCGCTGGGGAGGCGACGAGTTTCTCGTGCTGCTGCCCCGCACGGACGAATCCGCCGCGGAGCAGAAGGCCGAGGAGCTCGGCCGCCGGCTCCCTCACATTCCCGGCGTGGAGCGGGTCTCGCCGAGCCTGTCCGTCGGATGGGCGACCCACCGCGCCGGCGAGGAGTTCTCGGCGACGCTCGCCGAAGCGGACGCCCGCATGTACGACCGCAAGCAGCGCGGGAGGCAGGCGGGCGGTTAAGGAGAAGTCGACTGTAGACTCGTCCGGAACAGCCAACCTTCGACGATCGGGTCCCGGGTCTCCTTGAGCAATGAATAGACGCCCCTCGCGGGCAGCCCCATCACGTTGGTATAGGACCCGTGAACCGATTCGATGAAGCGGGCCCCCAGCCCCTGGACGGCGTAAGCGCCGGCCTTGTCGCGCGGCTCGCCGGTTTCGACGTACCAGCGAATCTCGTCGGGCGAGAGCGCGCTGATCCGCACACCGGAGAGCGCCACCGTCTTGCGGCCGGCGTCGGTGCCCTTTCGGAGGCGCACGGCCGTGACGACGCGGTGCTCCCGGCCGGAAAGCCGGCGGAGCATTTCGGCGGCCTCGGAGTCGTCCCGAGGCTTTCCCAGGATGTCTCCGTCGAGCAGGACGAGCGTGTCGGCCGCGAGGACCCAGGAATGCGGGTGGCGCTTGACGACGGAGGCGGCTTTCTCCGATGCCAGGCGCGAGGAGGCGGCCTCGCCGGATTCTCCCGGACGGATCTCCTCGTTCACGTCTGCGGGATCCACGACGTACGGGATCCCGAGCGAGGTCAGGATCTCCGCGCGCCGCGGCGACGAGGAGGCGAGAACGAGCGCGAGTCTCTCGGGTCGCATTTTTCGTTCGAGGTTTGAAATCTCTGGCCCCCCGGAGCCGTCCATCATAGACGTCGGATTTTTCCTGCTCTCAGTCTTTTTTCTTGCCTTCGAAGAGAATCGTGATCTAGCCTGACGCCATGTCCGCCGCCATCGTCGCCCCCGCCTCGTAGACGCGAGATTCTTTTCAGGTTAACAGGACTGATCTAGCTTGTTGCCATGTCCGCCGCCGTCGCTTCGCCCGCTCCCACGGGGAGGAGGCCCGCCGCCATCCGGGTCTCGCCGCTCCTGGCCGAGGTCGCGCGCCTCGATCGGGACGCGGTTTTCGCCCGTCTCGAGACCCGCCCCGAAGGGCTGACGGAGGGCGAGGCCGAAGCCCGGCTCGGGCGATTCGGCCCCAACGTCGTCGCGGCCGAGAAGCAGCGCGGATGGCCGTGGCACCTCTGGACCGCCGTCCGTAATCCGCTCGTGATCCTGCTGACCGGCCTTGCGGCAGTCTCGTTCGCGACCGGCGACCTGAGGGCCGGAACGGTGATGATGCTGATGGTCGTCCTCGGCGTCTCGCTCCGCCTCTTCCAGGAATCCCGGGCCGACGCCGCGGCGGCGAGGTTGAAGGCGCTGATCAACGTGACGGCGACGGTAGACCGCGACGGCAGGTCCGTCGAGATCCCTTTGAAGGACCTCGTGCCCGGCGACGTCGTGAAGCTCTCCGCGGGAGACATGATCCCGGCCGACGTCCGCCTCGTTGCGGCCAAGGACGTGTTCGTCACGCAGGCGGCGCTGACCGGCGAGTCGCTGCCGGTCGAGAAGCACGAAATGCCGGAGACGCGGACAGAGGTGTCGCCGCTGGAGTTTGCGAACGTTTGCTTCCTGGGCACGAGCGTCGAGAGCGGAACGGCGAGGGCACTCGTCGTGGCGACGGGGCCCCAGACCTACTTCGGAAGCATGGCGAGCTCGATCGCCGGCCAGAGAGTCGAGACGAGCTTCGAGAAGGGGATCCACCGGTTCACCTGGCTGATGATCCGCTTCATGATGGTGATGGTCCCCCTGGTCTTCTTGATCAACGGCTTCACGAAGCACAACTGGCACGAGGCGGCCTTCTTTGCCGTCGCCGTCGCGGTCGGCCTGACGCCCGAGATGCTGCCGATGATCGTCTCGGTGTGCCTCTCCAAGGGCGCGCTGGCGATGTCGAAGAAGAAGGTCATCGTGAAGCGGCTGAACGCGATCCAGAATTTTGGAGCGATGGACGTCCTCTGCACGGACAAGACCGGTACCCTGACCCTCGACCGCGTCATCCTCGAGAAACACTGCGACGTCGTCCAGGACGAGGACGAGTCCGTGCTCCGGGACGCCTACCTGATCAGCCATTTCCAGACGGGGCTGAAGAACGCCCTCGACCGCGCGGTGCTCGACCACCGCGAGGTCTCGATCGACGATCACGCCAAATTCGACGAGATCCCGTTCGACTTCGCCCGCCGGATGATGTCGGTCGTGGTCGAGACTTCGGATGGGAAGCACCGGCTCCTGACCAAGGGAGCCCCCGAGGCGATCTTCCCGCGATGCACGAGCTTCGAGCTGCGCGGCGAGATCTACCCGATGGACCCGGTCCTGATGGCCGACCTGACGGAGGAGTACCAGGAGCTGAGCGCCGACGGGTTCCGCGTCCTGGCGGTCGCCTACAAGGAATTGGAGCGACGACCGGCCTATACCAAGGACGACGAGGCGGGCATGACCCTCAAGGGCTATATCGCCTTCCTGGATCCGCCCAAGGAGACGGCCACGGCGGCGGTCGAGGCGCTCCAGAAACACGGCGTCACCGTCAAGGTCCTGACCGGCGACAATGACCTGGTCACCCGCAAGGTCTGCCGCGAGGTCGGGTTGAACGCCGACCGCGTCGTGCTCGGCGCCGACGTCGAGAGGATGACCGACGAGGAGCTCGCCGCCGCCGCGGAGGGCGCCAACGTGTTCGCGAGGCTCTCACCCGCGCACAAGCAGCGAGTCATCCGCGCCCTGCACGCCAGGAGCCACGTCGTTGGGTTCCTGGGCGACGGCATCAACGACGCGCCCGCGCTGCGCACGGCCGACGTCGGCATCTCCGTGGACACGGCCGTGGACGTCGCCAAGGAGTCGGCCGACGTAATCCTCCTCGAGAAGAGCCTGATGGTGCTCGAGGAGGGCGTCATCGAGGGCCGCAAGGTCTTCGTGAACATCCTGAAGTACATCCGGATGGGGGCGAGCTCCAACTTCGGCAACATGTTCAGCGTCCTCGGCGCGAGCGCGTTCCTGCCGTTCGTCCCGATGGCCCCGCTCCAGGTCCTCACCAACAACCTGCTCTACGACTTCTCCCAGGTGCCGATCCCGACCGACACCGTCGGGCCCGAGCAGACCGCGAGGCCGCGGCCCTGGCAGATCGGCGAGCTGACGAAGTTCATCCTCTTCATCGGGCCGATCTCCTCGATCTTCGACTACACGACCTACTTCGTGATGCTCTTCGTCTTCCACGCCTGGAACAACGCGAGGCTCTTCCAGACGGGCTGGTTCGTCGAGTCTCTGATGACGCAGACGCTCATCATCCACGTCATCCGGACCAACAAGATCCCGTTCGTCCAGGGCCGCGCTAGCCTGCCCCTGACGGTCACGACGGTGCTGATCATGGCTCTCGGCGCGTGGCTGCCGTTTTCGCCCGTTGCCGGAGCCCTGGGATTCGTCCCGCTCCCGCCGCTCTACTGGCCGATCCTTGCGGCGACGCTGCTCTGCTACGTCGTCCTGACCCAGATCGTGAAGACTTGGCTCGTCCGCAAGGCCTGGATCTGAAGCGCGGAGTCGCGGCGGCCTTCCTCTTCGGAGCGAGGGCCCTCGCGGCGCAGGAGCTCGAGACTCCCGCCGGCTCCGTCCAAGAGAAGCGCGCGGAGATTCACTTCCAGCTCACCACGGTGACGCAGGCGCACCGGTCCTTCGACTCTCCCTACTCCGGCCGCAACAGCCTCCAGGCGGACCCGGAGCACGAAACGACGATCACCTCCACGCTCTTCCTCGGGGCGCGGCTCTGGAAGGGAGCCGAGCTCTACGTCAACCCCGAGCTGTCCGGTGGAAGCGGGCTGAGCCACACGCTCGGCGTGGGCGGCTTTCCCAACGGCGAAGCGTTCCGCGTCGCGGACGCCCAGCCGCACGTCTACCTGGCCCGAGCCTTCCTCCGGCAGACCTTCGCCGCCGGGCCGGAGACCGAGGCCGTTGAGGACGACGCCAACCAGCTCGGCGGCCGGCGGCCGGTGCGCCGCTGGACGGTGACAGCGGGACGGTTCGCGATCACGGACATCTTCGACGACAACGAGTACTCGCACGATCCGCGGACCCGATTCCTGAACTGGGCGGACTGGACGGCGGGCGCCTGGGACTATTCCGCCGACACGCGCGGCTACACCTGGGGAGTCGCCGTCGAGTTCGACGCGGAATCCTGGGCCGCGCGGTTCGGAGCGACGGCGGAACCGAAGGTCGCCAACGGCCTCGAGTTCGATACCGACCTCGCCCACGCCTACGCCCTGTCTGGAGAGTTCGAGCGCCGCTTCGTCCTGAGAGGCCGGAAGGGGAGCGCGAAGGCGATCCTGTTCTTCAACCGGGCCAACATGGGCAACTACCGGGAAGCGATCGAAACCGCCCCTGCCGGGTCGGCTCCCGACGTGACCCTGACCCGCCGCCCCGGGCGCAGCAAGTGGGGCGGAGTCTTGAACCTCGAGCTGGGCCTGGGCGAGGCGTCGGGCCTCTTCCTTCGCGCGAGCTGGAACGACGGGCGTAACGAGACCTGGACGTACGCGGAGATCGACTGGTCCATCACCATGGGGACGGCGTGGAAGCGGCCCTTCTCGTTCCGCCCGTCCGACGAAGCCGGCTTCGCGTTCATCATGAACGGGCTGTCCCGGGATCACCGGGACTACCTCGCGGCGGGCGGCTACGGCTTCATGATCGGCGACGGGAAGCTGACTTACGGCTACGAGACGATCGGCGAGGTCTATTACAACGCCTCGCTACGGAGCTTCCTGTGGCTGACCGGAGACCTGCAGCTCGTGCAGAACCCGGGATACAACGAGGATCGCGGGCCCGTTCTCATTCCCGGGCTGCGGCTACACGCCGAGTTCTGAGCGGCCAGGGCGGCGACTAGGGGTAGTAGCCGGTGATCGTGCGGGCCTGGAGGTTCGAGGGCTCGACCTTGATCTCGACCTTGCGCCACTTGTCCTTGCCGGCGGTGTTCGTCGAGTAATAAGTCAGCAGGTACTGGCTTCGCAGCTCCTCGTTGATCTGCTTGTAGACGGCCTCCAGGTTCTTGGCCGAGTCGATGTAGAAGGTCTGGCCACCCGTGGCCGAGGCGAGCTTGTTGAGCTTGTACTTGACGTCGAGCTCCGCGCCGGAAATCCTCAGGCCGATGCCGTAGATCGCGATCCCGGCCCGGCGGACGTACTCGGCCGTCGTCTCGAAGTCGAACTTGGAGGCGGTGTCCTTACCGTCGGTCAGGATGACCAGCGCCTTCTTCCCCTTGACCCCGGTGAACTGGTAGAGGCCGAAGACGATGGCGTCGTAGAGGGCCGTCGAGCCCTCGGCCCGCATCCCGGCGAAGGAGCGGAAGAGCTTGTCCTTGCGGTTGGTCATCTTGGCCAGGAGGTATGGCTCGTTGTCGAAGGAGATCGTGAAGGCGCGGTCCTTCTGACCGATCGAGTAGTCGAGGAAGCCCATCGCGGCCTGCTCGGCGTCGGGCAGCGACTCGAGCATCGAGGCCGAGGTGTCGATCATGACCCCGAGGGTCAGCGGCAGGTTCTTGACGTACTCGAAGGACTCGACCTTCTGGATGACGCCGTCCTCGAAGACCTTGAACGCCCCCTGCTGGAGTCCCGCGACCGGCCGGCCGTGCTCGTGGACGGTGGTGTAGAGCTCGACAGCGTCAACCGAGACCTCCGAGATGTACGCGGGGGCGTTGACATAGCGCAGGTCCTCGGCAACGGTCCCGTCGTCGAGCGTCCCGACGATCCGGACGTAGCCCAGCGACCCTCCCGCTTTGATGTTGACGACCTGCTCGTACGGCGCCTGGTAGAGCGTGGCGACCCGCGACTCGTTGGAGTAGAACTCGAGCTTCTGGAGGCTCTTTCCTTCCGGCACCGCGACCGCGGCGATGACCTTGGTCGGGCCGGAGACCTTCGCCCCCTTCTCCGGCGTCATGACCCGGACGCGGAAGATCTCCCGCCCCTCGTTGACGGTGTACTCGTCCTCGCCGACCGCGCGGCCCGAATCACCGTAGGCGACGACCCGGATCGTGTGCTTGCGGGGGAGCGGCCCGAGGTTCAGATCGGCGTCGTAGGGCGGACGCGTCTTCGTCATCACCTTCGTGCCGTTCAGGTAGAAGTCCACGGCCTTGATGCCCTCGGCGGTCTTCGTCTCGAACCTCTGGAGGCCCGTGACGATCTCCTTGGCGACCGGGAGGATCGAGATGGCAGACGGGAGCAGGCCGATGTCCTTCGCCTTCTCCATCGTCGCCCGGGTGGCGGCCTTCGCCGCGAGCACCTCCGGGGGCGGCGCGTCGGGCTGCTCGGGGACCTTGAGGTTGTCGGTGATGCGTCCCTCGGCGTTCTGGTTGCCGTCGGAGACCTTGAGGATCAGGTTGTATTCGCCGGGATAGAGGTAGCGCCTCACCGTCAGCGGGATCTTGTCGGCGTTGACCTCGCCGATCGGGACGTCGAAGCGATACTTGAAGTTGTCGATCAGCCGCTCGCCCTTGACGACCTCGCCGATGACGTCCACGTTGTAGAACTTCTCCTCGCCGAGCTCGCGGGCCTTCAGGTCCGCCTTCGGGACGAGCAGCGACAGGTCCACGCCGATCTTGTTGGCGCGAAGCTCCGGGAACCGCACCAGCTTGACGACGCCGAGCGGCACCGACCCCGCGGCGAGGTCCGTCGTCATCGAGAGGATCTGGTCCACGCCTTCCGTCTCGACCGTCGGCGGCTGGAAGAGCTTGCTCGCCCCGAGCATGCCCATCGCGCCGGAGCCCAGGACGGTCGTCGTGTAGGCGATCGCCTGCTGGACCGTCCGCCACTCCGTGCAGCGGGTGGGGTCCACCCTGCGGCTGGCCTGCGGACCCGAAAGGCCGCTGACCCCGCCGACTTGGAGGACGTAGGGCCCGTCGAGCGGCAGCCAGAGCTTGTACTCGCCCATTCCCATGGGCTGGTAGAAGATCAGGTAGACCTTGCTCTTCAACGCCTCGAGCCGCTCGTAGAACCAGATCTGGATCGGGACGTAGACGTCGTCGCAGTTGATCGGGATCACGGCGTCGGGCGGGCCGTTCAAGACGAAGACCTTGGCCCGGTCGCTGTTCAAGTTCTTGAACTGCTGGACGGCGATCTCGACGCGCTGCGTGTAGACCTGGCGGAAATCGGTCCGCAGCCCCCGGTTGTCGATCGACCGCCGCTTCCAGAACGCCTCGATGAACCGGTCCTTCTGGAAGTTGTCGCCGATCTGGAGGAAGACCTGCCGCTCTTCGTCGCTGATGATCATGTCCACGAGCGTCAGGAAGTCGTGGTACTTCTGCTCGAGGTGCGCCGTGAGCTCCTTGATCTCCTTGTTGTTCAACTTGCGCTTGACCGGCGCCGGCGTGGCGGGCTTGCCCGGAGCCCCCTGGGCGGACGCGGTCGTCGTCCCGCCGGGCCCTTCGACGTTCAACTTCTTCGCGTCGGGCGTGTCGGTCGTCGCCCACTTGTCCTTCAGCTTCTCCAAGCCCTCGGTCGAGACCTTCGGGGCGGTAAAGATCTGCGACAGCTCGGTCATCGCGCCGGGGCCGCTTCCCTGCCTCGCGCGGATCTCCATGTAGGCGTGGTAGACGTCGCAGCGGTCGGTGCACGGGCTGCAGCGGTCGGCCATGTTGTGCGAGCCCGGGCAGTCGTTGGCCATGTCCGCGAGGCTCTTCCGGCAGGAGTTCGGCATGAAGAGGTCGGACTCGCGGTCGATCATGGTCCAGAGCTTGCGCGGGCCCGAGTTGTTGGGCCGGTAGAAGAAGAACTTGTACGTCGTTCGGCCGCTCGGGCCGAAGTTGTTGTAGGTCCAGATCTCGAGGTCCCGAAACGTTTCGTCCCCCGCGCAGTTGGGCTTCACGATCTCCGCGGGCTCGCCGTGGTAAAGGACCATCTTGCCGGCGTCCTCCCGCCATCCGTCGTACTTCTCGTCGGCCAGGCGCCGGATCTCGTCGTACCGGTAGCGGTAGCCGGGGCCGAGGGGCTGCGGAAGGCTCGGGACCTCGCGGCGCTCCCAGAAGGCTTTCTTGAACTCCTCGCGCTGGTAGGGCTGGGACAGGGCGAGGAAGACCTTCTCTTCATCCGGGAGCATGATCGGGGCGACCCACTCCGTCAGCCACTTCTTCTCTTCTTCCGGAAGGGCCTTGATCTGGTCCGCGCGGGAAGGAGCCGGCCCGTTCTTCGCGGGGGCGGCGGCGGCCGGCTTCTCGCCAGCTTTCTCCGCCGGCTTCTCAGCTGTCTTGTCGGCGGTCTTCTCCGCCGGCTTCTCGGGTGCGGCGGCGGGCTGCGCCGCGTCCGCCGTGTTCTGGACTCCGATCTTCTTGGCGTTGGGGTCCGTCGCGTTGGCCGAGCCGATCCGCTCCCACAGGGCCGCGAGCCCTTCCACCGGGACCTTCGGAGGAGTTCCGATCGCGGAGGCCTCCATCGGTCCGCGCCCCGCGATCCCCGCCGCGATCGTCGCGAGGTAGCAGGAGCAGTCGTTGGCGTTCTGGGACGCCGCGCAGACCAGGTCGAAAGCGGAGCTGCTCCACCCGCGCTGGAAGCCCGTGCCGGGTGCGATCTCGAGGATGCCCAGGTCTCCGGGGAGCCAGAGCTTTCGCGGAGCGCCGATTGTCTGGCGGTAGAAGATGTGCCGCTCCAGCGTCGAGCTTCCGCTCGACACCTGGTAGCTCCAGACCTCCGCGTAGCGGAACCCGTGGCACGCCGCCTGGTCGTCGATCGACACCGGCTCTCCCTTGCGAATCACCATGCGGCCCGCGTCGCTGTTGACTCCGTCGTACTCGGATGCCGCGAGGTCCCAGTAGTTCTGGTAGCGCTGGTGATAACCGGGCCCCAGGGGCGGGCTCAGGTTGTTCTGCTCGCGCCTCTCCCAGAAGTCCTTCTTGAAGGCATCTCTCTGGTAGGAAGTCGTGAGCTGGAGAAAGAGGTTCTCTTCTTCCGGAAGGATGATCGGCCCGACGAACTCGGTCAGCCACTTTCGCTCCTCGTCGGGGAGCGCCTTGATGCGTTCGGCTTTTTGTTTCTTCGAGAGGGTCGGCGTTGTTTGGGCGACCGCGGCCCCGGAGCAGAGGAGGGAAACCGCGACGAAGAGCACGATGCGAACCTTCGTCGTCATCGGGTGTCGATCTTAACTCCCGGGAATGAAGGGGCTATTCCTTTACGCAAGATTTATTTGCGTGATAGGACGGATAATTCAAAACGCGGGACGATCTGTTGATTTACCTCGACAACAACGCCTCCACAAAATTGGATTCGGAGGTCGAAGAAGCCATGGCGCGCGCCATGGCGGTCTTCGGAAATCCGTCTTCCGTTCACGGCGAGGGACGGCTGGCGAGGCGTCTCGTCGAGGAGGCCCGGGATGAGGTCGCGGCTCTCATCGGCGCCGCGCCCGAGGAGGTCTTCTTCACGTCCGGCGGGACGGAGTCCAACGCCCTCGCGGTCTTCGGGGGCGCCGCGGCGGCGGGGCCGAGAGCGCGGGTCGTGATCTCCGGCGCGGAGCATCCCTCGGTCCGCGAGGCGGCGGAGGCCCTGGCGGGCGAGGGCGCGGTCGTCGTCCGGGTCAATCCCGATCCTTCCGGGGCGCTCGACGCGGCGAAGGTGCTCGAGGCCGCGGGGCCCGGGCCGGCGTTCGTCAGCGTGATGGCGGCCAACAACGAGTACGGAGCGCTCTTCCCGGTCGCGGAGATCGGGGCGGCGCTGCGGGAGCGGGGCGGGATCTTCCACACCGACGCGGTGCAGGCGGCCGGAAGGATTCCCGTGAGCGTCCGCGAGTGGGGGGCGGACCTGGCAACGGTGTCCGCCCACAAGATGCACGGCCCCAAGGGGACCGGGGCGCTCTACATCCGCAAGGGCCTGCGGATTCCCGCGCGGACGCCGGGAGGAGGGCAGGAGAAGAAGATCCGGGCGGGAACGGAGAACACAGGGGGCATCGCGGGCTTCGGCGCCGCGGCGCGCTTCGCCCGGGCGAGGCTCGGCGAAGCGGAGGAGATCGGCCGGCTGCGCGACCGCTTCGAGCGCGGGATCCTCGAGCGGGTCGAGGGAGCGCGGGCCGTCGGGGCGCAAGCGCCCCGCCTTCCGAACACCACGGCCATCCTTTTCGAGGGCGCGCCGGCGGAGGCGCTGCTGATCCGGCTCGACCTCGACGGCGTCGCCGCGTCCGCGGGAAGCGCCTGCTCGAGCGGCACGCTTGCTCCGTCCCCCGCGATCCTCTCGCTCGGCCTCACGCCGGAACGAGCCCGAAGCGTGCTGCGTTTCTCGCTCTCCCGATTCACGACCGCCGAGGAGATCGAGGCCGCGGTGGAGATCGTTTCGCGCGCCGCCTCCGAGGCCCGCGTACAATCCGGCTGATGCGCATCGCGGTCGCCATGTCGGGCGGGGTCGATTCCTCCGTCGCCGCCCTTCTCCTGAAGGAGGAAGGGTACGAGGTCGTCGGCCTCTCCATGCAGCTCTGGGACCACTCCGGCGATCCCGGGCGGACCGGGCGCTGCTGCACGCTCGACGACATCGCCGACGCGCGGCGCGCCGCGTGGAAGCTCGACATCCCCCACTACGTCGTCAACCTCGAGGAAGAGTTCCGACGCGAGGTCGTGTCCCCGTTCGTGGGCTCGTACCTGGCCGGCGAGACGCCGATTCCCTGCTCCTCCTGCAACACGAAGGTCAAGTTCGCGGCGCTCCGGGACCGGGCGTGCGTCATCGGGTGCGACGCCGTCGCGACCGGCCACTACGCGCGGCGCGGCGCGGATCCCGTCTCCGGACGCCCCGCGATCCGAAAGGGGAGGGACGCGGCCAAGGACCAGTCGTACTTTCTTTACGACCTGACCTGCGAGCAGATCGAGAACGCCCGGTTCCCGGTCGGCGAGCTGACAAAGGGCGAGGTCCGCGCGCTCGCGCGCCGGGCCGGGCTGCCCAATGCCGGGAAGGAAGAGAGCCAGGAGATCTGCTTCGTGCCGCCCGGCTCGCGCGCCGGGGACTTCGTGGCAGAACAGGCGGAGGGGATGGGAATGACGCTGCCGGTCCTTCCGGGGGCAATCGAGGACTCGACCGGGAGAGAGCTCGGCCCCCACGGCGGCCACTTCCGGTTCACCGTCGGGCAGCGCCGCGGCCTTGGCGTCGCCGCGCCGGAGAGGCTCTACGTCCTCTCGATCGATCCGCAGGCCAACCGGGTGGTGGTCGGAACGGCCGGTGACCTGGAGGTTTCCGAAACCGACCTCGCCGGGCTTCGCCTTTCGCCGGGTCGCGGGGAGGCGCCGTTTCGCGTGCGGGCCAGGGTGCGCCACCGGACGCCGGAGGTTTCCGCGACGGTCCATCCGCGAGGCGACGGGTCCGCCCGCGTCGTGTTCGACGAGCCGGTGCGCGCGGTGGCTCCCGGGCAGTCGTGCGTCTTCTACGACGGCGACGTCGTCGTGGGCGGCGGGGTGATCAAGCGGAAGGCGGCGGTGGAAGAGCCGGTCGCGGTGTCGCGATGATCGCGCTCGTCTTCCTCTCGGCCGCGCTCGCGGCGACCGCTTCGGACACGCAGGAGGCCCGCACCATCGACGTCCCGTCCGTCAACCCGCTGATCGCGGAAGGCGACGAGCACTATCGAAAGCGCCAGGAGGGGCGGGCGGCGGCGGTCGCGAATCCCCGAGAGATCCTGCTGGCGATCGCGGCGTACGACAAGGCGTCGGCGGCGCCGGACAGCGCGGAGGCCCGCTGGAAGCTCGCCCGAGCTCTCTACTTCCAGGGCGCCTACACCGGGCTTTCCGAGGACGCCCAGAAGGCGGTCTACGAGAAGCAGCGCCGCGCCGGCGACGACGCCATCCGGATGGTCGAGGGCCGCGTCAAGCGCCGCGGAGGCTCTCCCTTCGAAGGGCGGTCGGCCGCGGACATCGCGACCGACGTGCGCAACGACCAGGACGCGGCCCCCGCCTTCTACTGGGCGGCGGTCGGATGGGGGCAGTGGTCGCTCGTCTCCGGGAAGCTCCAGGCCGCCAAGACCGGCGCAGCCGAGAAGATCCGCGACGACGCCGAGATCGTGATCGCCATCGACCCGGAGTTCGAGGAGGGGGGCGGCTACCGGGTCCTCGGTCGCCTGCACGACCAGGCGCCGTCCATCCCGTTCCTGACCGGGTGGGTCTCGCGCGAGAAGGCGTTGGAGAACCTGCGAAAGGCCGCCGCCGTCGGGGGCCGCGGCTTCATCAACCGCCACTTCCTCGCCGAAGCTCTGGCGTCGGGAACGGCCGCCGAGAAAGCGGAGGCGATCAAGCTCGAGGAGGACCTCGTCGCCGACGCCCCGTCGCCGGGCCGCTTGATCGAGGACCTGACGACGCAGATCGCCGCCGCGAAGAACCTCGCCCGCTGGAAGAAAGCTTCCTAGCTCCCGGCCTCTTCGGTAACGCCGCCAGCAACTCCGCCGCCGTCTTTCCGAGGACCGGGTGGCGCCACTTCGGCGCGATCTCCGCCAGAGGTTCCAGGACGAACCGGCGCGCAGCCATCCTAAGATGCGGAAGGACCGGCGGCCGCCCGCGGCGGATGATTCCTCCCAGGTCCAGGATGTCCACGTCGATTTCCCGCGGGCCCCCTTCGAAGGTGGGCGTCCTCCCGCCGCGCCGCTCGACCTCCTTGGCGGCGTCGAGCAGCTCCTCCGCCGAGCCGTCCCAGAGGATCTGCACCACGGCGTTCCAGAACCGCCGCTGATCGCGGAACCCGACCGGCTCGGTGCTGTAGAGCGAAGAGACGCGCCGCAGGCGTCCCAAGCGGGCGATCTCCGCGATCGCATCTTCGAGGTGTCGCCGGCGGTCGCCGACGTTGGAGCCGAGCCCGAGGTACGCGACCCTCGGGGAGGAATCAATACTCCTCTTCCTCGTGCCCGCCGCCCGGCCGCTCCGGCTCGGCTTCCTCGTCTTCGTCGAACTCGTCTTCGTCCCCGTCCTCGTCTTCTTCCGCGGCGGGCACCTCTTCCCCGAACTCGTTGCTGTTCTCCTCGGGAATCGGCTCCATGATCACGGACCGGCGCGGCGGACGCGGCGGGGGAGGCGGAGACTCATCGGCACGGGCGTCTTTCTGGTTGGCCCCGCACTTGGGGCAGATCGCCTCCGGCTTGCCGAGGTTGTAGAACTTCGTGCCGCAGTTGAAGCACTCGTATTTCTTTCCGAGATCCGGCATCTGCCCCCTCGGAGGCGGAACCTAGCATGCGGGTTTTCAACGGTCAATGAGTGAAAACCACGCGAAAAAACGGGGCTAGACTCACGGAATGCCGGTCGTGGACGCGGAGACTCTCCCGAAAGACGAGCGGGAGAGGTCGCTCGCCGCCTGCCGGGTCCTGGAAGAGGGAAAGATCCTGATGTTCCGGGAGACTCCGCTGGAAATCCCGACCGCGGACCGGGAGTTCCTGCTTCGCCAGCGGCAGACGGAAGCCGGCTACCACAAGAACATCGCGTACCGTCCGGGCTCGGACCGGGTCACGGGCGTGGCGCGGCAGCAGGAGCTGGACGCGCGGGAGTTGAAGCGCGTCCTGCGGGATTACTCCCGCGCCGCGGCCGCCTTCGCCTCGACGCTGCTGGCGCCTTACGCCGCGAAGTGGCGGCTGGACTACGCGAGCTTCCGGCCGCAGGAAGAGGCGGGCCGCAAGCTCTCGCGCCACGCCCGCAACGACCT
Organism: Thermoanaerobaculia bacterium; assembly: GCA_035263845.1. GTDB lineage: Bacteria > Acidobacteriota > Thermoanaerobaculia > UBA5066 > Gp7-AA6 > JAWOLE01. The sequence continues at coordinate 97,017 of DATFQY010000222.1, forward strand.
GCTCCACGTGGACTCCTTCCCGACGAGACCGACGAAGGGCGACCGGATCTTCCGCTTCTTCACCAACGTCAATCCCGCGACGCCGAGAGTCTGGAAGACCGGAGAAACCTTTCCGGAGCTCGCGGAGCGCTTCGCGGTCTCCTCCGGGCTTCTCGGAAAGGTCTCGCGAACGGGGCCGTTTCCGGTCGTGACGAAGCTGCTTCGCCACTCGCGCCCTCCGTACGACGAGTTCATGCACCGCTTCCACAACTTCCTCAAGGACAACCTGGCGTACCAGGACAATGCGCGCTCCGAGACGGTCTCGTTTCCTCCCTTCGCGACGTGGATGGTCTTCACCGACATGGTCACGCACGCCGTGCTGTCCGGCCAGTACGCCCTCGAGCAGACGTTCCTCATCGCGCGGGACTCGCTCGTGACGCCCGAGAAAGCCCCCGTGGCGGTCCTCGAACGCCTCGCGGGCAAGGAGCTGACGAGCTAGGAGGGATTGGTGATCGGTGGTCGGTGACTTGTGATTTGGACGGAAGAGCCCTTTCTGCCCTGATCACAAAAATACAAATCACAATCACAAATTCTCCATGTCGCCGTTTCAGATTCTTGCCCGCGACGCATCCTCGGCTGCCAGGCGTGGTGTTCTATCCACCGCTCATTCCGAGATCGAGACTCCCTGTTTTCTTCCCGTCGGAACGCGGGGAGCGGTCAAGGGAGTGGAGTTCGGGCGGCTGGAGGAGTGGGACTGCCGGGCGGTCCTGGCCAACACGTATCACCTGATGACCAGGCCCGGGATCGAGACGATCCGCGCCGCCGGCGGGCTTCACGCCTTCATCGGCTGGCCGCGCGCGATCCTCACGGACTCGGGGGGATTCCAGGTCATGTCGCTCGCCTCCCGCCGGACGCTGACGGACGAAGGGGTCGAGTTCCGCTCGCCCGAGGACGGCACGGCGCACTTCCTGACGCCCGAGCGGGCGATGGAGCTGCAGGCGGATTTCGGTGTGGACATCGCGATGGTTCTCGACGTTTGCCCTCCGTTCCCCGCGGATCGGAGTGAAGTCGAGCGGGCTTGCCGGCTCTCGCAGAGCTGGGCGCTGCGCTCCCGCCGCGCTTACCGCGGCCCGGGCCTTCTGTTCGGAATTCTCCAGGGCGGGACGCACGAGGACCTGCGCCGGAACGCGGCCGCGCCGCTCCTCGAGCTGGACCTGCCGGGCTACGCGATCGGCGGGGTCGCCGTTGGAGAATCGAAGGAGGCGATCCGCTCGATCACGGAGCTGTCGGCCGCCCTTCTCCCGGCCGAAAAGCCGCGGTACCTGATGGGCGTGGGCACCCCGGCGGACCTCCTTGCGGCGGTCCGCGCTGGCTCCGATCTCTTCGACTGCGTCCTGCCGACGCGAAACGGGCGGATGGGCCACGTCTACACCCGCCGGGGCGAGGTCACGATCAAGCACGAGCGCTTCAAGGAGGACCTCTCGCCGCTCGATCCGGAGTGCGGCTGCCCCGTCTGCCGCAGGCACAGCCGCGCGTATCTTCGAAATCTCTTCGTGCTGAAGGATTTTTCCGCGCCGATGCTCCTCTCGATCCACAACGTCTTCTTCTACCTGGACTGGATGAAGACGATCCGGGAGGCGATCGCGGCGGGCACCCTCGGCGCGCTGAATTCTCCGCCCGAGCGGAAGATTCCCGAGCCGTCATGACGATCACGATGCGACCACCGAAAGGAGGAGCCATGAGAAGCCGATTCGCCGTCCTCGCCCCGTTTGTCGCCGCCGCTGTCTTCCTCGGCGCCGCGGTCGAGCTGCTCGGGGTCTGCGGGCCGTTCACCGACGTCGCGGCCGACGTCTTCTGCCCGCTCGTTCTCGAGATCTTCTACATGGGGATCACCACCGGCACGACGGCGACGACCTACGACCCCAACGGAAACACTTCGCGGCTTCAGATGGCGACGTTCCTCTCCCGGACGGTGGACTCGGTGCTCAAACGAGGGAGCCGGCGGGCGGCGCTCAACCAGAACTGGACGAAACGCGTCGCGTCATCCGTCGGGATCACGAACGTACCGGGCTTCGGCTCCCTGCCCGAGAGCGACGGCCAGGACATCTGGGCGCCGAGCTACGTCAACGGGACGGTCGCCCGCGTCCGCGCGAGCGACGGGAGGCTGCTCGAGACGTGGGACGGGGCGGACAATGCCCAGGATGTCCTTCTCGGGGTTGCCGGATCGGTCTACGTGTCCGGCCAGGGCTTGACGCCCAACCTGTACCGAATCAACCCCACCCAGGCTGCCGGAGCCGTCACCACGGTCGCCACGAACCTCCTGGGCGTGCCGAGGGATCTCGCGTTCGACGGCACGCACATCTGGGTCGCGTGCAGCGGAAGTCCCGCTTCGCCCGGGGTCGCGATCGTCGATCCCGGGACATCCGCTCCTCTGACCGTGACCACGGTCACCACGGGCTTCGGAGCGTTGTGGGGAATTCTCTTCGACGGGACCAACATCTGGGTGGTGGACACCGGGGCCGGCGCGCTCCGGAAGCTCGACTCGGCTGGGGCGATCCTCCAGACAGTGACGCTCGGAGGAAATCTGCAGCTGCCGGCCTTCGACGGGACAAACATCTGGGTGCCGGACATCATGAACTCGACGGTCTCCGTCGTGAGGGCGTCGTCGGGTGTGATCCTCCAGACGCTGACCGGCAACGGCTTGTCGTCCCCTCACAGCGTCGCCTTCGACGGTCAGCGCATCCTCGTGACCGACCTCGGCAACTCCTCGGCCTCGCTCTGGAAGGCGGCGGACCTGACGTCGCTCGGCTCCGCCGCGCTTCCGTCGACTCCGACCGCGGCGTGCAGCGACGGGATCGCGTTCTGGATCACGTCGAACTCGAATGTGCTGATGCGTTTCTGACCCGCGGCGCGTCTGGTAGCCTCTCGGCGGCGATGAGGAAAGCGGTTTCGGCTGTCGTTCTCTCCCTCCTCGCGGCCGGCGTCCCCGCGGAGGACGTCAAGGAGCGGGCGGCGCGCCTGATCAAGGGCGCGATCGTCGTGGACACGCACGAAGACATGCCCGAGCAGCTCGAGAAGGAGTGGGTGGACATCGGGGTCCGGCAGAGGACCGGGCACCTGGACATCCCGCGATGGAAGGAGGGAGGAGTGACCGCGCCCTTCCTCGCCGCCTACGTTTCCTCGCGCTACGTCGCGCCGGGCAAGGCGGCCGGCAAGGCGCTGGAGTCCATCGCGCTCATCCACCGGTTGATCGACGAGCACCCCAACGACCTCGTCTTCGCGGGATCGGTCGCCGGGATCCGCGCCGCGAAGAAGGCCGGGAAGATCGCGGTCCTGATCGGGATCGAGGGCGGCCATGCGATCGAGGACTCGCTCGCGGCCCTCGCCTCCTACCGGCGGCTCGGCGTTCGCTACATGACGCTGACCCACACCAATAGCAACGACTGGGCCGACTCTTCGGGGTCCTTCTTCACGCTTTCGCCAGACGCGCCGAAGACCGACGTCCATGGCGGGCTGACTCCGTTCGGCCGCGAGGTCGTGCTCGAGATGAACCGGCTCGGCATCCTCGTGGACATCTCCCACGTCTCCGACAAGACGCTCGCCGACGCACTGGAGGTCTCGAAGGCCCCGGTCTTCGCCTCGCACTCCTCCTGCCGCGCCCTCGCCGACATGCCGCGCAACCTGACCGACGACCAGATCCGCGCGATCGCCGCGAAGGGCGGCGTCGTGATGATCAACTTCAGCTCGACGTTCGTGGACCAGAGGTTCGTGGACGACTTCCAGGCCCTCAAGGCGGCGCTGGCGCCGAAGGCCGCGGAGTTCGCCGAGAAATACAGGGATGACCCCAAGAAGCGCGAGAGCGAGATCTCGAAGCTGCTGGACGACCAGAAGATTCCGCGAGCGAACTGGACGGCGGTCGTGGACGCGATCGAGCACGTGATGAAGGTGGCCGGGCCCGGCGCGGTCGGCCTCGGCACGGACTACGACGGCATCGACGATGCGCCGAAGGGCCTGGAGGACGTCTCGAAGCTGCCCATCGTCGTCGAGGAGCTCCTGCGGCGCGGGCACTCGGACCGGGAAGTCCTCGGCGTCCTCGGGGAAAATTTCCTCGCCTTCTGGGAGCGCGCCGAAGCCGCGCGCAAAACCCTTCCGCCCCGGACGGGGCCGCCGCCCTTCACCAAGCCGTGAGCGTCACGACTTGGGTATGATCGCCCGGCCATGATTGACCTGCTTCAAACGGCCGCCCCGCAGGCGCCGAGCGGACTGCTCCAGTTCGCGCCGATGATCTTCATCTTCGTCATCTTCTATTTCCTGTTGATCGCCCCGATGCGCAAGAAGCAGAAGAAGACGCAGGAGATGCTGGCGAAGCTGAAAAAGGGGGACGAGGTCGTCACGACCGGCGGAATCTACGGGACGGTCGATGCCTTGAATGAGGAGCGCAACTTCGTGATCCTGCGGGTCTCGGACAACACCAAGATCAAGATCCAGCGGGCCGCCATCGCGGGCCTGGTCGGGGAGCCCCCGGCCAGTCCTTAGTCCCTGGTCCTTAGTCCGTAGTCCTTCATTGGAAATCGATCAGGGACTAAGGACTAAGTACTACGGACAACGGACACATCCTCTGCTGACAGTCGGTCCTTTTTCCTGTATCATCCGCCGTTCTCTCAGGAGGCCTTTTGGGTAAAAGACTTCGCTGGCGTGTGCTCCTCATCCTGCTCGTCGTGGCCGGCCTCGTGGCCGGTTACGTTGCCACCGGCTACTCCCATGCCCAGAAAGAGTGGATCGGCTCCGGGATGCCCCCGTTCTCCGACGCCCTGAAGAAGGGGATCAAGCTCGGGCTCGACCTGCGCGGCGGCATCCACCTCGTCCTCCAGGTCAACACCGCGGACGCGATCAAGGCCGAGCGCGACGACGCGGTCGAGCAGCTCCAGTCCCAGGCCCGGGACGGAGGACTGACCCTCGGGGCCGTCGAGTACCCCTCCGAGGCCGCCTTCACGGTGGGCGTGACCCCGCAGACCGACGAGAAGAAGCTCGACGAGATCGTCAAACGCTGGCTGCCCGACTGGAACGTCGGCTCGGCCGGCGGTAAGTGGACCTTCGCCCTGAAGGACCAGAGACGGCGGGAGACGGCGGACAACGCCGTGTCCCAGGCGGTCGAGACCATCCGGAATCGCGTGGACGAGTTCGGCGTTGCCGAGCCGCTCATCGCTCGCGAGGGGGCGGAGCGCATCCTCGTGCAGCTTCCTGGTATCGACGATCCCAAGCGCGTCAAGGACCTGATCAAGAGCACCGCCTTCCTGGAGTTGAAGCTCGTCGAGCAGGGCCCGACGACGGACAAGGCGGCCCTCCTCGCCCCTTACTCGGGCCAGGTGCCCCCCCAGTTCGAGCTCGTCGAGGAGAAGGCCCAGTCGGGGCAGCGCCAGCCGGGATGGTACCTGGTCAAGAAGGCAGCCGTCATCACCGGCCGGGACCTGAAGAACGCCCGCCCCTCGCGCGGCCAGTTCGGGTCGAGCTCCGTCACGTTCTTCCTGACGGCTTCCGGCGCCGAGAAGTTCTCGGCCGCGACGGGCGCCAACGTCGGAAAATTCCTGGCGATCATCCTGGACCACCGGGTCCAGTCCGCTCCGCGGATCCACGAGCGGATCAGCGACACCGGCCAGATCACCGGCAACTTCACGCCCGAGGAGGCTAACGACCTCGCGCTCGTCCTGCGGGCCGGCGCGCTGCCGGCGGGCCTGACCTACCTCGAAGAGCGGACGGTCGGGCCGTCGCTCGGCCTCGACTCGATCCGCAAGGGGATCACGGCCTCGATCGCGGGCGCGCTGCTGGTCTTCATCGCCGTCGTCGTCTACTACCGCCGGGCGGGATGGAACGCCGTGCTGGCGCTCCTGCTCAACGCGGTGCTTCTCCTCGGAGCGATGTCGCTCTTCAACGCGACGCTGACCCTTCCGGGCATCGCCGGCTTCATTCTGACGATCGGCATGGCGGTGGACTCCAACGTGCTGATCTTCGAACGCATCCGCGAGGAGCTGCGGGGCGGCCGCGCCCCGAAGACCGCCATCGAGAACGGCTTCTCGAAGGCCTTCGCCACGATCATCGACACCCACATCACCGTCATCATCTCGGCGATCTTCCTCTTCCAGTTCGGCACCGGGCCGGTGAAGGGGTTCGCCGTGACGCTGATCATCGGTCTGCTCATCTCCGTCTTCACCGCCGTCTTCGTGTCGCACACCGTGTTCGAGATCGAGTACGGGCGCAAGCAGCACATCGACGCGCTTTCGATCTGAGGCAGGCATGGAACTCTTTCGACAGACCAACATCGACTTTCTCCGCTGGAAGTGGTGGGCGATCGGCGCCTCGTGGGCGCTGATCCTCGTCGGGCTGCTGGCCATCTTCGTCCAGAAGGGGCTGCGGTTCGGGATCGACTTCGCGGGTGGCACGCAGATCGCCCTGAAGTTCGGCTCCCGACCGGAAATCGACCACCTGCGAAAGATCCTCGACGCCGGCAACTTCGGCGACACGGGGATCCAGCGCTACGAGGCGCCGGAGAAGAACGAGGTCCTGATCCGCGTCCAGCAGCAGAAGAAGGAAGGCCGCGACATCACCGCGGACGTCCTGAACCTGCTGAGGCAGGGGCTCGGCTCCCAGGCCGACGCCGCGAAGATCGACCTGAACACGCAGGGGCGCGACAGCCTTGCGGCGCGGCTGACCGCCGCCGACCCGGACCAGGTCGCCGGCAAGGGCGGCCAGACGCCGGCCGATTACTACGGGCGGATCGCCGAGCAGGTCATCGCGCGGCGGTCGCAGATGGGCCTCTTCAACTCCCCGTCCGACGCGGCGGGGACCCCTGGCCTCTCCTCCAACGTCAAGACCTGGCTCCAGGCCAACGCCTCGACCGGCCCGTTCGTCCTCCTTTCGGCGGAGAACGTTGGTCCCCAGGTCGGCGCCGACCTGCGCCAGAAGGCGCTCTGGGCGGTCGCGACCTCGATGGCCGGCATGCTGGTCTACATCGCCTGGCGGTTCCGCTCGTTTCCCTTCGGCTTCGGCGCCGTCGTCGCGACGCTTCACGACACGCTGATCACGGTCGGGCTGCTGGCGATCTTCCAGCGCGAGTTCAACCTGGTCGTCATCGCCGCGCTCCTGACGCTCGTCGGTTACTCGGTCAACGACACGGTCGTCGTCTTCGACCGGATCCGCGAGAACCTGCGGACACCCAAGAAGGAGGCGCTGGAGGTCGTCATCAACCGGTCGATCAACCAGACGCTGTCGCGGACGGTGCTGACCTCGGGGGCGACGATGCTCGTCGTCGTCGCGCTCTTCTTCCTCGGAGGCGAGGTCCTGAACACCTTCGCGCTGACGCTGATCATCGGGATCATCATCGGGACGTACTCCTCGATCTACGTCGCCGCGCCGATCGTCGTGATCTGGAAGCAGTGGACGGGCCGCCGCAAGCTCGCGCCGGTCCCGGCCGCCAAGCCGGTCACACCGGCGCCCGCCAACCCTCCCGCGAAGAAGAAGTCCGGACGCCGCTAACGACCGGTAGGCTCATAATTGAGCCGGCATGATCCGGTTTGAAGAGATCCTGGACAGGGTCGAGTCCTACAACCCCCAGACCGACCAGGATTTGCTGCGCCGGGCCTACGTCTTCTCGGCGCGGGAGCACCGGGGGCAGGTCCGGCGGTCGGGCGACCCTTACCTCGTCCACCCGCTGAACGTCGCGGCGATCCTCGCCGAGATGAAGGCCGACGACGTCTCGATCGTCGTGGGCCTCCTCCACGACGTCCTGGAAGACACGCTGACGACCCGGGAGTCGATCGCCCAGCAGTTCGGCCCTGAGGTCGCCGACTTGGTCGACGGCCTGACCAAGATCGGCCGGTTCTCCTACGTCTCGCGCGAGGAGGCCCAGGCCGAGACCTTCCGCAAAATGATCCTGGCAATGGTGTCGGACCTGCGGGTCGTCCTCGTCAAGCTCGCCGACCGGCTCCACAACATGCGGACGCTGCGCTTCCTCCCGGAGGCGCGGCAGATCGAGATCTCCCGCGAGACGATGGACATCTACGCGCCGATCGCCAACCGGCTCGGCATGGGCCTGGTCAAGGGGGAGCTCGAGGACCTCGCGTTCCTCTACCTGGAGGCGCAGGAGTACGCCCGGATCCAGCGCGAGGTCGAGAAGAGCCTCGAGGGCTCCGAGAAGATGATCGAGCAGATCCGCACCGAGCTCGAGAAGAGGCTGAACGAGGCCGGCATCGCCGCCGAGGTCACCGGGCGGCGCAAGCACATCTACTCGATCGCGTCGAAGATCCGCCGGCGCGGCGTGGAAGTGGCCCAGCTCTACGACATCCTGGCCTTCCGCATCGTCGCGCCCGAGACGAGGGACTGCTACGCCGCGCTCGGGCTGGTCCATCAGCGCTGGCGCCCGGTGCCCGGCCGGATCAAGGACTACATCGCGATGCCCAAGCCGAACTTCTACCAGTCGCTCCACACGACCGTCATGAGCGGCGCGCAGCCCTTCGAGGTCCAGATCCGGACCCGGGAAATGGACTTGATCGCGGAGCGCGGCATCGCGGCGCACTGGAAGTACAAGGAGGGCAAGATCGGCCCGCACGCCGACGACGCGCGGTTCCAGTGGCTGCGGTCGCTGGTGGACTGGCAGAGCGAGGTCTCCGATCCGCGCCAGTTCCTCTCCGCGCTGAAGGTGGACCTGTACCCGGACGAGGTCTACACCTTCACGCCGAAGGGGGAGGTCTTCGCGTTCCCCCGGGGCGCCACGACGCTGGACTTCGCCTACCGGGTCCACACGGACGTCGGCCACCGCTGCGTCGGCGCGAAGGTCAACGGCAAGCTCGTCCCGCTCCGAACGCCGCTCTCCTCCGGCGACATCGTGGAGATCCTGACGGCGCCCAACCAGAACCCCTCCCGCGACTGGCTCTCCTTCGTCACGACGAGCCGGGCGCGCCACAAGATCCGCCACTTCATTCACACCGAGGAGAAGCGGCAGGCGATGGAGCTCGGCCGGCGGCTTCTCGAGCGGGAGCTGAAGAAGTACAAGCGGACCGTCAAGAAGCTCGAGCAGCAGGGCCTGCTCCAGAAGGTGCTCGCGACGTGGGGGTTCTCGAAGCCCGAGGATCTCTACGCCGCGATCGGCTACGGCAAGCTCGCCGCCCGGGTGGCCCTGGAGCGCTTCGTCCCGGCGGAGGAGATCTCGAAGGTCGAGCCGCCCAAGCGGGAGACGGCGGTCACGCGGGTCGTTCGCAAGATCCTCCCGTTCGGGTCGCCCGACATCGTCGTCGTGGGGCATAACGACCTGCTCGCCTCGCTCGCCAAGTGCTGCGGGCCGGTGCCCGGCGAGAAGATCGTCGGCTACATCACCCGGGGGCGCGGCGTCTCCGTCCACTCGGAGAGCTGCCCCAACGTCCGCAACCTCCTCTACGACCCGGGGAGGCAGATCGAGGTCGCGTGGGCGGGCGAGAAGTCCACGACGTACGCGATCGAGCTCGAGGTCGTCTCCGACGACCGGCCGGGGCTGCTGGCCGACCTGACCCAGGCGATTGCCGGCGAAGGCTCCAACATCCGCCGCATCGAGGCCCGGGCCGACGAGGGGAGGAGGGGGTACGTCTCCGTCTCCCTGGAGACCTCGGACTTGAAGCACCTGGAGAAGATCCTCGCCAAGCTCAAGGCGATCCGCGGAGTCCAGGAAGTCATCCGCAAGTACAACGTCCCCGTGGCCGGGGAGCGCGACTAAGAGCTAGACCGCTGCGGTCTTCGGTCTTGCGGCGGGCTTCGTCAGCTTGCCAGATCGGATACAACGGGTGCAGGCGCGGACGCGGCGGGTCCGGCCGCCGACGACGGCGCGGACTTCCTTGATGTTCAAGTGCCACTTCCGGTTCGTCACGTTGTGCGCGTGGCTGACCCGGTGACCGGTCATCGGGGTCTTCTCGCAAAACTGGCAGTGCTGGGCCATTCGTCGTTCCCTCGATCAAAGAATAGAGACCCCGTCGGGGTCGGAAAAGCGGGCAATCCTACCCTCTGCGGGCTTTCAGCGCAACCCGAATCTTTTTCGGCTCCGGAACCTGTCCTTTTCCCTGTACCTCGCGCTAAGTGATTGGAAGGCGAGGTGTTTGGAGCCGCGGCACCTTGACTGGGGAAAAATCTTCTGTTACCTTGAGCCACAGCCGTAAAAACCCTTAGTTGAAGCCCTAAACCGTTTTAGTTCTTTCGGTGGGCGTTAGGTGCTGTTTAAGAAATCGAAGAACCTCGTCGGTCTCGACATCGGTTCCTCCGCGGTCAAGCTCGTCGAGCTGAAAGACGCCAAAGGGGGCGGGTACCGGCTCGTCCGCACCGGGATCGAACCGCTCTCTCCCGAGGCGATCGTGGACGGCGCGATCATGGACGCCTCCCTCGTCGTGGACACGGTCAACCGCGTCATTTCCTCCCTGAACGTCCGCAACAACGACTTCGGGACCTCGCTTTCGGGCCACTCCGTGATCATCAAGAAGATCTCGCTTCCGGCGATGTCGGCCGAGGAGCTGTCCGAGTCCATCCGCTGGGAGGCCGAGCAGTACGTCCCCTTCGACATCAACGACGTCAACCTCGACTACGTCGTTCTCGAGCCGGGCGGTGGCGACTCGATGGACGTCCTGCTGGTCGCCGTCAAGAAGGACAAGATCGGCGACTACACCAGCGTCATCAACCAGGCCGGCAAGACCCCGGTGCTCGTGGACGTGGACGCCTTCGCCCTCCAGAACGCCTTCGAGATCAACTACCCGGTCGAGCCGGGCAGGGTCGTCGCGCTGGTCAACATCGGAGCGTCCGTCACGAATGTGAACATTCTGTCGGGCGCCAGCACGATCTTCTGGCGGGACATCTCCTTCGGGGGCAACCAGTACACCGACGCCATCCAGAAGCAGCTCTCGCTGGGCTTCGAGCAGGCCGACTCCTTGAAGCGCGGCGAGGCCTCGGGGGAGCACTCCATGCAGGAGATCCTCCCGATCCTGCGGTCGGTCTCCGACGACCTCTCCCAGGAGCTTCAGAAGACGTTCGACTTCTTCGGAGCCACGACCTCGACGGAGCGCATCGACCAGCTCTTCATCGCGGGGGGCTGCTCGCGCATCGTCAACCTCGACCGCCAGCTGAAGGAGCGGTTCGGGATGCCCGTCGAGATCATGAACCCCTTCCGCCAGATCGACGTCTCGGGGGCTTCGGTCTCCGCGGAGTGGCTCAATGAGAACGCCCCGAGCCTGACTGTCGCCGTCGGGCTGGCGACCCGGCACATCGGGGACGAAGCCGCTTGATCCGGATCAACCTTCTCACCGAGGCCAAGGCCGCCGCGGCGAGGAAGAGGGCGCCGATGCTGCCGAGCGGCGCCCGGCTCAACAATCTGCTCTTCTTCGGCGGGCTCGTGCTGGGCGTGCTCTACATCGCTGTCTTCGGGCTCCTGGCGATCTCCGAGCGAAGCCGCCTGGATGACGACATCGTCAAGGCCCGCCTCGAGGCGGAGCGCCTGAAGTCCATCATCGAAGAGGTCAAGGAGTACGAGGCCAAAAAGTCGAACCTGGAGTCGAAGATCCAGCTCATCAACGCCCTGAAGACGAACCAGAAGGGCCCCGTCCGGCTGATGGACGAGATTTCCAAGGCGCTTCCCGACCTGGTCTGGCTGACCAACCTCGACGTCTCCAACAACCAGATCTCCATGAAGGGCAAGACCCTCTCGCCGAACGCCGTCGCGACCTACCTCGAGAACCTGAAGAAGAGCCCGTTCTTCGCCGAGCCGGTCTTCAAGTCGCTCGGGCAGGACGGCGGGAACGCGGGGACCTACAGCTGGGAGATGACGCTGACCTTCAACCCCGCCGCGGTGCTGGCCTCCGCGCCGGCTCCCGCGCCCACCCCCGGCGCCGGGGCTCCTCCCGTCCCGGAGAAGAAAGGGAAGGGGGCTTAGCGTTCGATGGCGCTGGAGCTGAGGCTCGAGGACCGGAAGTGGTGGGTGGCCCTGGCCTTCGGCATCGCCTTCGGCGCCGCCCTGGCCGGCGCGGTCCACTACGCGTGGATCCGCGGGCTCCACGACGAGATCCGAGCCAAGCGCACGGAGCTCGACGGTTTGAACCAGGAGATTCAGAAGGGCCGCGCGGCCGAGCGCAAGCTCTCCCAGTTCCGCGAAGAGGTCAAGCGGCTGGAGATCGACCTGGCCAAGCTCCTCCAGATCCTCCCCTCCAAGCGCAACACCGAGGACCTGATCAAGAGGATCGAGGCACTGACGCGGCAGGGCGACTTCTCCCTGAAGAAATTCACGCCGGGGGAGTTCATCGGCAAGGACTTCTACTCGGAGTGGCCGATCACCATCCAGCTCGACGGGACGTACCACAACCTCGCGCTGTTCTTCGACCGGATGAGCCGCTTCTCGCGGATCATCAACGTCGAGGAGATGAGAATCGGAACGCTCGACGCGCCCGGCAAGTCCATCGCGGCGAGTTTCGTGGCCAAGACCTTCATCTACACCGCCGACGAGAAGGCGGAGGCGAAGAAGGCCGCCGCCGGCAGCCAGCCCTCCAATCCGATCGGCGGCGCCGCGTCCAAGGCGCAGGCCCTCAAGAAGAAGTCCGAAACGGGTGCGGATTGAGAAGGCTCGCCGTGGCGGCCGCGGCCGCGCTCCTGGCCGGCTCGGCGTTCGGCGCTTCGCCGCAGGCGACGCCCTCGCCCGTCCCGACGCCCGCCCCGGCCACGCCCGGGGAATCGCCCGGCCAGGCCCTGATCGAGCAGGAGGAGTCGGCGATGTCGGGACGGTCCTACTCCTACGATCCCGCCGGCCGGCGCGACCCGTTCCGCTCGCTGCTGATCCGGTCGGACAAGGGGGGCGGGCACCGTGCGCCGGGTATCGCCGGGATCGCCATCGACGACGTCACGCTCCAGGGGATCTGGAGGACGCGCGCCGGATACGTCGCCCAGATCCGGGGAACCGACAACAAGAGCTACCTCCTGCGCTCGGGCGACCAGCTCTACGACGGCGAGGTGCTGAGGATCGCCCCCAACGAAGTCACGTTCCGTCAGAACCTGAACGATCCCCAGAGCGTGAAGCCATTCCGGGACATCACCAAGCAGCTCAATGCGACGATCAAGCCCTGATTTCGGAAGGAAGACGTCTTCCGGCGCGACGGGAGGAGCGATGCGAAGGACATTAGGATGGTCCGCGACGGCGATCGTGGCCGCCACGATGGCGGCGGCGACCGGATGCGCCGCCAGGAACGCTACGTCGCCGCCGCGGCAGGCCGCGCTGTCGGCCGGGGCTTCTTCGACGGTCACTTCTTCCGAGGCCGCAGCGCCCGCCGCGGTGCGCCTCTCCGGGGCCATGTTCAACGAAGACTCCGACGGCGCGCGGGTCGTCCTCTCCGCCGACGCGCCCCTGCTGTACACGTCCTACGAGCCCCGTCCGGACCTCCTCGTCGTGGACCTTCCGGGCACGGAGACCGGCAAGAACTTCGCGCCTCCCCGCGATCTGGGGACCCTGGTGTCCGCGATCCGTTTCGAGGCGGTCGTCGAGCGCGGCAAGCCGATGACCCGGATCTCGATCTCCCACAAGGAGGGGCTGCGCGCGGACGTCCGCAGCGTCGGCCAAGGGCTGGCGATCGGATTCGAGCCCGCCGAGGCTTCGGCGGCCGCATCGACCCCGGCGCCGGCCGAGAGCCAGGCGGCCGCAACGCCCCCGCCCCCGCCGTCGGAGCCAGCCGCACCCACGTCGGCTCCGGCGCCTGCGGTGGTGAGCGAGGAGATCGGGCGCGCGCAGGCTCCGGCTCCGGCGATGAAGCCGGTGGGAAGCGACCTGCCGAGCCCTACGGCCCGCGCAGAGGTCGCGCACCTGCTCGAGGAAGTCAAAGTCAGCGTCGGACCGGCGCGCGAGGTTCGGGTCTCTCTCCTGGGAGACGGGACGCTCGCCTCCCGCGACTTCGTTCTCGAGAACCCGCCGAGGCTGGTCATTGACCTGCCGGGCGTGAAGAACCAGGTCCGCCACCGGGTCTTCCCGGTTCAGAGCGACCTGGTCTCTCGCGTCCGAGTTTCGCAGTTCCAGTCGGCCCCTGAGCCGGTGACCCGGGTCGTCCTCGACCTGGCCAAGTCGGCGCCGCATGCGGTCGTGCCGGAAGGGGAGCGCCTCACGGTCGTCGTGGGGAACGCGGCAGCGTCGCTCGAGCAGCCCGCGCCGAAGTTGGCGGGGGGAGACCTCCCGAGCCCCCCCGCTCCTTCTCGTACGACGGTCGCCGAGCCGCCCGCGGCCGCGCCGGTCGAGACCGTGGCGGCGGCGCCCGCGCCGGCCCCGATCATCGAGAAGCCGGCCCCTGTAATCGAAAAACCCGCTCCCGCGGGCGAA
>DATFQY010000223.1:0-6231 GCA_035263845.1 Thermoanaerobaculia bacterium
TCGGAATACGGCGCGCGCTGGTGGAGTCGCCGGCTCGTCGAGATGTCCGAAGAGGCCGGGCTGGTGCGTCTTGACGAGTAGCCCTGGCTTCGCGAATCCGTCCGGTCCACCGCAATTCGCACTCGCATCGACAACGGAGCAAGCCCGAACGGAGGTGGTTCGCCATGTTTGAAGGTCTCCTGCAGCCGATGCACCTGGTCGTGATCTTCGGAATCGCCCTGCTGGTCTTTGGGCCGAGAAGGCTCCCGGAGCTGGGCAAAGGGCTGGGTGAAGCAATCCAGGGTTTCAAGAACTCCGTCACCGGGGCCGCTGCGACGCCGCCCACAGCAGCCGCCCGAGACGAAGATGAGTCACGGACAACGCAGATCTAACCGCGATCGGCACCGATGTTCGTTGAAGGAAAGCCGAGCGCCTTCTTCGGTTCCCGGAAGGGAACGCAAGCTCATGATTGATCGAATCGACAATTCCCTGAACCGAATCACGATGTACCGCCTCGTTCTCTACTACCTCATCTTCCTCGTGGTTGCCGCGGTCGCGCTGTCTTTCTTCGGACTTCTCCCGTTCCGGCCGCTTGATCTCTTAGTCTCGGTTTCGGCTCTCGTACTCGTTTGCTGGATCGCAAACGGCATCTTCGCGAGAGTATTTCGCGTTCCGGCCAATACCGAGTCGGTCTACATCACCGCGTTCATTCTGGCCATGATCATCACGCCGAGATCGCCCTCGCGGTATTTCTCCGCGGGTTCTGCGATCTTCCTCTGGGCCGGGGTATGGGCAATGGCGTCGAAATACCTCCTCGCGATCCGCAGGAGGCACATCTTCAATCCGGCGGCGCTGGCAGTGGCTGTCGCCGCATTCAGCTTGAACCAGGAGGCAAGCTGGTGGGTGGGAACGCGAGCCATGATGCCCTTCGTCCTGTCGGGCGGAGTGCTCGTGGCAAGAAAGTTAGCTCGGTGTGACTTGATCTTGAGCTTCCTCGCGGCAGCGTGCGCGGTGACTCTCGGAACTGCGCTCGCAAAAGGGGCCGGCGTCTTGTCCGCCGGGGGCCAGCTGCTCGCCGATAGCCCGATCCTCTTCTTTGCGTTTGTGATGCTCACGGAACCTTCCACGACGCCGCCCGCGAGGGTTCCTCGGATCCTGTACGGCGCCATGGTCGGGTTCCTGCTTGCGCCCTTCCTGCATGTCGGCCACGTGTACTCGACGCCGGAGCTCGCTCTTCTGGCAGGGAACGTATTCTCATATCTGACGAGCCCGAAGGCGGGCTACCGACTGAAGCTCGAGGGCAAAACACAGCTTGCCCCCGACATCTATGAATTCCGGTTTAGCGGCGCCGGGAAGTTTCGTTTTCGACCCGGGCAATACCTGGAGTGGACGCTGCGGCATTCGCATCCCGATAGCCGTGGAAACAGGCGGTATTTCACGATCGCTTCCTCGGTGGACGAGCCGGAGGTTCGGCTCGGGGTGAAGTTCTACCCCGCCGCGAGCAGTTTCAAGAGAGCGCTTCTGGCGATGAAGCCGGGAAGCGAGATCGCCGCTTCGCGGCTTGCCGGTGAATTCGTGTTGCCGGCCGACAAACGGGAGAAGCTCGTCTTCATGGCCGGCGGTATCGGGATCACGCCGTTCAGAAGCATGATCAAGTCTCTTCTGGATCGTAACGAGCAGCGTCCAATCACTGTTCTCTATTCCAACAAATCCGCGCCAGAGATTGTCTATGAGGACGTCCTCGAGGAGGCTCGCGAGCGCCTGGGGATCAAGACTCTGTACACGCTCACCGATGCGGATCGTGTTCCACCGGGATGGCTGGGCGCGACCGGGCGTGTGGATGCGGAAATGATCGCGAAGATAGTTCCGGATTACCGCGAGAGGACGTTTTATCTTTCCGGCCCGCGCCCGCTCGTGGTCGGCTTCGAGAAGAGCTTGAGAAGTATCGGCATCGCGAAGAGCCGGATCAAAACCGATTTCTTTCCGGGCTTCGCCTGATGAAGGAACCGCGCAGAAACTAGCCGCCCACCGAGCCCGGCAACGGTGCTGGCGACGGTGGGCCACGTGTCGCCTGGGCACGAGCAGGTAGCCTCTGGACTTCCGGTCGGAGGAGATCAACGGGGATCGGTCTGTATTGTGGCATTTCGGTTAGCCGACGCCGCGAGACGCCCCGATTCCAGCTTCAGTCCTACAAGGATCCGACCGGACGGGATGGGCAAGCCCCCCCCTGCGACCCGAAACCGAGGCCGGGCTGTTCCGTCGACACGGATTGTTTAGCTCGCGGCGAGACGAGTCTCGAAAAGCTCCAGCGACGGAGGAGCCTCTCACCGCGGGAGCGGAGGCGGAGCGGGGGAGCAGGCGAGCGGTCGAGCCCACAGGCGAGCCGCTCGCCGGTGCGCCCATCAGGGCGCAGCTCCCCTGCGGAGCCGGAGCGACGTTCTGGCTGGCCATCGTGGACACCTTTCGAACTCTTGCTCCCGGTCGCGGCGGCCCGGAGCTGATAAGCCCCGAAGGGGCGAAATCCAAGCGGAGAGCTCCCGGCCGTCACCGGGATCTCCGCGGCGGCCCCCAACGCGTTGATGCGCCTGATCTTGTTTCCGGAGAACTCGGTGAACCCGAGGGTTCCCTCGGGCCCGGATACGATCGCGTATGGCCGGCTCTGAGGCGCCGGGATCTCGAACTCCGTAACCACGCCGTTGGTCGTGATCCGGCCGATCCGGTATCCACCAAAAATGCCGGTGGCTCTAAGGGTTGGCTACGGGCGAGGCTTATGACGGGGTGACATAAGTATCTTGACAAGCCGCCTAGCCGAGCATAGCTTAACCCTACTGATCCGAATCGGCCCGGTTTCGTTTCCCGACGTGAGCAGGCGATAACTCCGGCGATACGCCATTTGCCCACTTCTTCTTAAGGGGGGTCCCGCATGGAACCGATAGCTCGATTCAGCACGAACCAGCCGCCGGAAAGCAACCGCAATGGCCTCCTGGGCCTCGCTTGCCTTGCTTCGCTCGTTGCGTGCATGGCGTTTGATACCTCGTCCGCCTTCGGCGCTGACTGGCCGACGTTCCGCAATACGTCTTCGAATGCTGCCGCGTCATCGGAGACGATCAACCTTCCGCTGACGCTCGCCTGGCATACGGCGCTACCGGTCGTCGAGGAGAACGGCGCTGTCGTCGCCGGGGGCGTCGCGTACATGTCGTCCATCGACGGCCATCTGTATGCCTTCACGATTGCCACGGGCGTCGCTGTACCCGGCTTCCCGGTAGTGACCGCGGGCAGTTTCGGCACGCCCGCCGTGGACCTGGCGAACGGCAAGGTCTACCAGTTGGCCGGCTCGTCGCTCTTCGCGTTCAACCTGAACGGGAGTCCGGCCTGGACCGCCCCCGTTGGCTCCGCGGGGACCAGCTACAACCAGGGGCCCATCATCGACGGAGGCTTCGTCTACGTGAAGGCGGGCGGAAACCTCCTGAAGTACAACTCCGCGGGGGTGCAGCAGTTTTCCGTACCATGCCCCGGAGGTAATTCGCAGCCGGCGATCTCCGGATCCTTTGTGTACTCGAACTCGGAAGCGAGCCAAATTCAAAAGTTTGACAAGGCGACCGGCACCCAGGCCATCGGAGGCGGCTTCCCGATCAGCACACCGGTGTCGAGCGGTTCGAGCTTGACGGTCGCCGATGGCCTCATCTTCTACAAGGCCGATCTGCTCTACGTGTACAAGATCTCCGATGGGACTCTCGCGTGGTCCAAGCCGGACGGGGGACTTGCCTCGCCACCAGTCAACGATTCCCCGGCCGTCTCTGGCGGCGCCGTGTATACGTTCGGGTGGAGTGACAGCTTCTTGTACGCCTTCGACGAGAACACGGGCGCGACGCTCCCTGGCTTCCCTTCGATTGCGCTCTGCCCCCCGGGCCGCAACTGGGCGTCGCCTTCCGTCGCTGGCGACAAGGTGTTCATCGGCGCGGGCACTTCGCAGAACCTGGTGGTGCTCGGCGCCGCGGGAACCAGCTCGGCGGGCCAGGTGCTGGCGTCGTACCCGACGTTTTCCGCGGACGCTCAGGGTTTCGATACCTGCTCAGTCGTCATATCCGGCGGTTTTGTGTTCGCGATGCTGGACGGGGGCGGGCTGTATGCCTTCGCCGCCTCGGGGACCACGGTGCAGGGCGGTATCACCATCAACGGTGGTGCGGCCTGCACGACCTCGGCGAATGTCGTGCTCTCGATCAACAACTTCGGGGACTCCTCGATCACGCAGATGATCATCTCCGAAAGCCCATTTTTCACGGGAGCGGTCTACGAGCCGTACGCGCCGACGAAGAGCTGGACTCTGTCGGCGGGATTCGGCCTGAAGACTGTCTACCTTAAGCTCAAGACGTCGGGTGGAGCGGAGTCGAACGTCTTCAGCGCCACCATCGACTACGAGGCGACTTGCCAGGGCGGCCCGACGCCGACGCCGACGCCGCCGACGCCGACGGGGACGCCGACGCCGACGCGGACGCCGACGGGACCGCCACCGGTCGTTCCGACGTTGTCGACTCCGATGCTCGCGCTGCTTCTCGTCGGGCTCGCTCTGGCGGCGCTCCTCGTGCTGAAGCGCCCGGCCTAAGTAAGGCCGACTTCCGGAGAGACGCGGGCCCCCGACCGGGAGCCCCGGCGAGCGACCGCTGTGACTGTGTCTGCCTCAGGAACGCAGAGACAGGCAGAAGATGCCGCCGTCCATCTTTTTCGAACTCGGACATCTCGAGAGGAGGGACGGCAGATCCGAGGTCGCGCACGGCCAGTTCGAGCTTCGGATAGCCCGCAGGAACGAGGACAGCGTCGTTAACGCCGAACGCACTTGGCGGCGTAGCTTTCGGTCGGATCGACGCGCATGCGCTCGTACGAGCTGAAGGCCGGATGCCCGGCGAGTGCGTCGATCGCCAGGAGGCGCTTGCCGCCGAGATAAGCGATCCCGCTCTTTGTGCGAATTGGGGTCGAGTTGCACCCGGCTGTCAACGCTACGGACACACGTGCTTCGTGGGGGACGGGTACCCAGGCGGACGGCGACGGCAAAGTGCTTGGTGATGAGCGCAGGCGTAAGAGGGGCCTCGCGCCTACGGATCCGGCGCTGCTCATCTTTCGCAGCCCCTTGGTGTTCTTGTGCAGGGACTCCAAGGACGGATACCCTTCTGATGTCATGGTCCCCAGCCGATGGGTCGTCGCGATCCTCTGCGCCGCGGCGTTCGCGGGCGCTGGGTTGGAGAGCGCCGGGCCGGCGAAGATGGTTCGGGTTCCAGGCGGGGAGTTCTGGATGGGGTCCAACGAGTTTCCCGACGCGCAGCCCTGGCACCGGGTCTACGTGGACGCCTTCTGGATCGACAGGACCACGGTGACCAACGAGCAGTACGAGCGGTTCGTTAAAGCGACCCGGTACGTCACGGTGGCCGAGCGGACGCCGACAAAAGAGCAGTTCCCGACGGCGCCTCCGGAGAACCTGGTCGCCGGATCGGTCGTCTTCCATCCGCCGGATCACGCAGTTCCCCTCAACGACCATTTTCAGTGGTGGACGTACATGAAGGGAGCCAACTGGCGGCATCCCAGCGGCCCGGGGAGCGATCTGAAGGGAAAGGCAAAACATCCGGTCGTGCAGGTCGCCTATGAGGACGCGGTCGCGTTCTGCAAGTGGGAGGGAAAGCGCCTTCCGACGGAGGCGGAGTTCGAGTTCGCCGCGCGCGGCGGCCTCGACCGGAAGGCCTACGCGTGGGGCGACGAGTTCCAGCCGGCCGGCAAGTTCATGGCGAACACCTTCCAGGGGCATTTCCCCGAGAAGAACACGAGCGAGGACGGGTTCACGGCCACCGCTCCGGTCGGTTCCTTCCCGGCCAACGGCTACGGCCTCTTCGACATGGCGGGCAACGTCTGGGAGTGGACTTCCGACTGGTATCGCCCGGACTACTACCACACGCTTGCGGAGAAGGGCGGCGTCGCCAGGAACCCTCGGGGACCGTCCGACAGCCTTGACCCTTCCGAGCCGGGAACGAAGAAGCGCGTTCAGAAGGGCGGCTCCTTCCTGTGCACGGACCAGTACTGCAAGCGCTACATGCCCGGCGGCCGCGGAAAAGGGGAGCCCGACACCGGCACGGACCACCTCGGTTTCCGCTGCGTCAGGACGGCGAACGCCCGATAACGGATCGCGCGACGCTGGCCGGTTCGAGGACGCGAATCCTCGCCGGTAGTGCCCGAAAGTGCAACTACCCGCTTCCCCCGGGTGGGCGG
>DATFQY010000224.1:0-11292 GCA_035263845.1 Thermoanaerobaculia bacterium
TACGCCTTCGCCGTCGCCAGCCCCTTCTTGGCCAGCACCAGCGTGATCGCACTCGTCAACGTCGTCTTCCCGTGGTCCACGTGCCCAATCGTCCCGATGTTGACGTGCGGCTTGCTACGGTCGAATTTCTCTTTGCCCATCCTGTCTCCTCTGCCTCCGAACCCGTCACCCTCTTCATGGAGCCCACGACCAGGATTGAACTGGTGACCTCGTCCTTACCAAGGACGTGCTCTACCGACTGAGCTACGTGGGCAAGGTTCTCTCGATACGCCCTGTTTCACCCCCGGTATCGCCTCGTGGTCCATTGGAGCGGGAGACGGGAATCGAACCCGCGACCAACAGCTTGGAAGGCTGTGACTCTACCCCTGAGTTACTCCCGCAAAATCTTTCCGACGGCCCTCGTTCCACATTGGTGGGCAGGGAAGGATTCGAACCTCCGTAGCGCGAAGCGCGGCAGATTTACAGTCTGCTGCCATTAACCACTCGGCCACCTGCCCGAGCTCTGAAAGACCGGAGATTCCGGGAATCCCTTTCCTCCGCCCCCCCTCTCACCGCTCGCGCTCGCGCGTCCGATCTCTGGAGCCGGCGATGGGAGTCGAACCCGCAACCTTCCGATTACAAATCGGATGCTCTACCGTTGAGCTACGCCGGCGTCGTCTCGCACCGGGACCTTCTTCGTAGTCCCCGGACATAGGGCCGGCATTCAAAGACCGATGGATCTCCCGAGCGCGAACCGGGGAGTGTAGCAGGGGCTGTCTGCCCGATCAAGGGTTTTCCACAGAGTGACTTCGCTGCCGCAGGGCCTCGTATCCGGCCGCGGCGGCGGCCGTCGCGACGTTCAGCGAAGCCAGCTCCCCCCTCATCGGGAGCCGTGCCAGGATGTCACAACCCTCGCGAACCAGGCGGCGCATCCCCCGTCCCTCGGCCCCGAAAACCAGGGCCAGGTCCCCGGTGAGCACCGCCTTATATATGTCCTGACCAGCAGGATCGACTCCGACGACAGTAAATCCCTCCTCCTTAAGAAGATCGATGAAACGGCGAAGGTTGACGACCCGGATCACGGGCACCCGCTCGACCGCGCCGGCCGAGCTCTTCTCGACCGCCTCGGAGAGAGGGGCCGAGCCCCGCTCCGGGACCACGACCCTGGCGCCGACCCCCTCGGCGACCCGGATGACCGCCCCTAAGTTCTGTGGATCCTGAATTTCGTCGAGGAGGAAGAGCAGCCGGTGTCCCCTGTTCCCCTCCAGCGCATCGTCCCGCTCCCGGTAGGCCCGGACGGCCAGCCGGGCGACGGCCCCCTGGTTCGGCCTCGCCACCCTGTCGAGGGCCAGCCTCTCGCCATAGCGGACCGAAACGCCGCGCTCCCGGCAGAGTGCCTTGAGCTCGTTGATCCGACGGTCCCGCCGGCTGGAGTCGAACAGGACCCATTCCACCTGGCGGGGACGGGAGCGGACGGCTTCGGCGATCGGGTGAAGCCGGGAAAGGATCATGACGATCTGTAATCTGGGATTTGTGATTTGTGATCAGGCCGAGCGACGAGCAGGACGGTGACCATGACGGCGAGGCCCTCGCCGCGCCCCGTGAAGCCGAGACCGTTGGTGCTCGTGCCGCGGACGTTCACGGACCCGGTTTCGACCTGGAGGAGCTCCGCGACACGGCGGCGGATCTCCGATGCGTGCGGGGCGATCTTCGGCGTCTCGGCGATCACGATCGCGTCGAGGTTGCCCACCTGTAGTCCCTTCTGACCCGCGAGCTCCCGCGCTCGAGTCACGAAGATCGCGCTGTCCGCTCCCTTCCAGCTCGGGTCGGAGTCGGGGAACTGTTCTCCGAGGGATCCCAGTCCCGCCGCGCCGAGGATCGCGTCGGCGATGGCATGGAGCAGGGCGTCCCCGTCGGAGTGCCCCCTCAGGCCTTTGGGGTGAGGAATCTCCAGTCCGCCCAGCCGAAGCTTTCGGCCGACGGCGAAGGGATGCGAATCGAACCCCAGGCCGACGCGCCAGCTCATCTCCGGTTCCTCAGAATGGCCTCCGCGATCTGGAGATCTTCCGGCGTCGTGATCTTGAATCCCATCCGCGACACCGCGACCACGGTCACCGGAATCCCGAGGGCTTCACACAGCGCCGCCTCGTCGGTCGTGTCCGCTCCCGACTCCAGAGCGTGCGCCAGGATTTCCGCGCGGAACGCCTGCGGTGTCGCTGCGGCCCAGAGCGTCGAGCGGTCCACGGTTCCCGTGATCCGGTTCTCCTGGACGTTCTTGATCGTGTCGGAGACGGGCGTCGCCGCGATCGCGGCTCCCGTCTCTTCCGCCGCCGCGAGGATCTCTTCCGTCTCGGCCGCCGTCACGAAGGGCCGCGCCGCGTCGTGGATGCAGACGATGGTCGAGCCGCCGACGCCGCAGGCCTGAAAGGCGCGCCGCACCGACTCGGACCGCGTCGCTCCTCCTTCGACGACTTTCGCACCCTCGCCGGCCAGCTTCCGGACCTCGTCGATCCGCCCCGGCGGCGCCGCGATGACCCTCCCCGCGAAGCTCAGCGAGGCGAGCGAATCCAGAGTCCAGGAGAGGAGAGGCCGGTCCATCAAGGGAACCAGGGCCTTCGGCTCGGGCCGCCCGAGCCGGGTGCCCGAACCCGCCGCCACCACGATCAAAAACGCGGCGATCCTCTGCTCCTCATCTCCCCCTTGTCATCCTGAGGAGCGGAGCGACGAAGGACCTACTCCCGGGGCCACGGAGAAGATCCTTCGCTTCGCTCAGGATGACAATGGTGAGGGTCATTGGCGATTGGCCTTCAGACCGCCATGATCTCCTTTTCCTTGTTCTTCAGGAGGTCGTCCACCTCGGCGATCTTCTTGTCGGTCAGTTTCTGGGACTCCTCGAGGCCGCGGCGCTCGTCGTCCTCGGAGATCTTCTTGTCCTTGAACATCTTTTTCAGGCGGTCGTTGCCCTCGTGCCGGAAACGGCGGATCTCGACGCGCGCCTCCTCGGCCAGGTGGTGCGCTTTCTTCGCCAGGTCCTTGCGGCGCTCCTCGGTCAGCGACGGGATCGGGATCCGGACCACCTTGCCGTCGGACTGCGGGTTCAGCCCCAGGTCCGACTTGCGGATCGCGCGCTCGATTTCGCCGGACATCTTCGGGTCCCACGGCGCCGCGACGATGAGCGTGGGCTCGGGCACCGAGAGGTTGGCGACCTGGTTGATCGGAACGTCCGCGCCGTAGGCCGAGACCAGGATGCCGTCGAGGATCCCGAGGTTCGCGCGGCCCGTCCGCAGCGTCTTGAAACGGTCCTTCAGGTGCCCGATCGCCCCGTTCATGTGCGTCTCGACGTCCTTCAATTCCTGCCGCATAGCGTCATGCCTCCGCTGAAACGAGCGAGCCGATGTCTTCGCCCTTCACGACCCGCTCGATGTTTCCCTGGACCCGCAGGTTGAACACCTTGATCGGGATCCCGTTTTCCATGCAGAGCGCGATCGCCGCGGCGTCCATGACGCCGAGCCCGCGCTCGAGGGCCTGCCGGTAGGAGACGGTCTTCAGGAACTTCGCCCCGCGCTCGACTTCCGGGTTGGCGTCGTAGACGCCGTCCACGCGCGTGGCCTTGAGCAGCACCTCCGCCTTGATCTCGTTGGCGCGAAGCGCCGCCGCCGAGTCGGTCGTGAAGAAGGGGTTGCCGGTGCCGCCCGCGAAGAGGACGACCCGGCCCTTCTCGAGGTGACGGATGGCGCGCCGGCGGATGAAGGGCTCGGCGATCTGCCGGACTTCGACCGCCGACTGGAGGCGCGTCCGAACGGCGCGCTTCTCCAGGGCGTCCTGGAGCGCCAGCCCGTTGATGACGGTCGCGAGCAGGCCCATGTGGTCGCCGGCGACCCGGTCGATCCCCTGCGCCGCCGCGGAGACTCCCCGGATGATGTTGCCGCCGCCCACGACGACCGCGATCTCGACGCCGAGGTTGTGAACGTCGCGGATCTCGTCGGCGAGCCGGGCGACGACCTCCGGGGAGATGCCGTACTTCTGGTCCCCCATCAACGCCTCCCCCGACAGCTTCAGGAGGATGCGTTTGTAAACGGGGGCGTCGCTCATCGAACGGTAGCGGTTGCTCCTGTCGGGGAGAGTCTAACTGGGCTCTCCGGAGGTTTGCGAGTCCTGCCGCCCAAGGTTTTCGCCCAGCTTGAACCGGACGAACCGCAGGTCGAGGGCCTCCTTGCCGCCGCGCTCGACGATGACCTGGCCGACCGTCTTCTCCGGGTCCTTGACGAAGGCCTGCTCGGTCAGGACGGTCTCCTGGTAGAACTTCTCGACCTTCCCCTCGGCGATCCGCTCGACGACCTGCGGGGGCTTGCCGGCCTGGGCCGCCTGGGCCCGGGCGATCTCCCGCTCGGTGGCGAGCATCTCCGGAGTCACTTCGGCCCGGGAGGCGAACCGGGGGTCCGACGCCGCGACCTGCATCGCCAGGTCCTTGCCGAGCGAGTCGTCGCCGGCGACGTGGCCGACGAGGACGCCGATGCGGCCGTTGCCGTGGACGTAGCTGGCGAACCGCTCTCCCGGACGGGGTGAGAGGCGCGCGAAGCGGCGAATGGCCATATTCTCGCCGAGCTTGGCGATCAAGTGCGTCAGGGCCTCGGAGACCTTCTCGGTCTTGCCGGGAGCCGGCAGCTCCGCCAGCGCGGCGACGTCCCCGTTGCGCGTGTCGCCGAAGGCGGTGTGCGCCGCGACGAGGTCGGCCAGCCCGTCGGCCAGCGCCCGGAAGTCCTCCGTGCGAGCGACGAAGTCTGTCTCGCAGTTGACCTCGACGAGCACGGCCGCCCTGGGAGTCACCCGCGCGACGACGAGCCCCTCGGAGGTGGCCCGGTCGGCCTTCCGGGCCGCGGAGGCGAGGCCGCGCTTCCTCAGGATCTTGCGCGCTTCCTCGAAGTCCCCGCCGGCCTCCACCAGCGCCTTCTTGCAGTCCATCATGCCCACGCCCGTTTCGGCGCGCAGGTCGGCTACGGCTTTCGACGTGATCTCCATAACTCCCTACTCGAGTAAGTGGTCCAAAGTCCAACGTCCAAGGTCCAAGGTCAAAGACCCGGCCTCGACTTTGGACTTTGAACTTTGGACCTTGGACTCGCTACGAAGCGACGTCCGAGACGACCGCGGTGGTCGACAGTTCCGGAGTCCTCGGGCGGGCCTCGACGTCGGCCTCGGCCGACTCGCCGCGCTCCTCGTGGGCGTGCAGCCCCTCGAGGACGGCGTCGGCTACGCGCGACGTGAAGAGCCGGATCGC
The DNA here is from genome assembly GCA_035263845.1 of Thermoanaerobaculia bacterium. Lineage (GTDB taxonomy): Bacteria > Acidobacteriota > Thermoanaerobaculia > UBA5066 > Gp7-AA6 > JAWOLE01. The sequence continues at coordinate 5,255 of DATFQY010000224.1, forward strand.
CCGGATCGCGTCGTCGTTACCCGGGATCACGTGGTCGATGACGTCCGGGTCGCAGTTGGTGTCCACCACCGCGACGACCGGGATCCCGAGGATGTTCGCCTCCTTGACCGCGATGTACTCCTGCTTGGGATCGACGACGAACAGCGCGTCCGGCAGCTCGTCCATCTCCTTGATCCCCGTCAGGTTCTTCTCGAGCTTCTCCTTCTCGCGCTCGAGGCGGAGGCGCTCCTTCTTCGTCAGGTTCTCGTTGTCCTCCTGGGCGAGGACGCCTTCGATTTCCTTCAAGCGGTGGATGGATTTGCGGATCGTCGAGAAGTTCGTGAGCGTTCCGCCGAGCCACCGCGTGTTCACGTAGAACATGCCGCAACGGTTGGCTTCCTCGTAGATCGCGTCCTGCGCCTGCCGCTTGGTGCCGACGAAGAGCAGGTTCTTTCCCTGGGCCGCCAGGTCCGTCACGAATTTCGAGGCTTCCTTGAACTGCTTGAGCGTCTTCTGCAGGTCGATGATGTAGATCCCGTTGCGCTTGCCGAAAATGAACTTCTTCATCTTCGGGTTCCAGCGTTTCGTCTGGTGACCGAAGTGGACGCCAGCCTCGAGCAGTTCCTTCATCGAAATAGACGCCAGATCACACCTCCTTTGAAAAGGTCGTTGGTTGATCGTCGATAGTCGATAGTTGGGAACTGACCCCACCCATCGAAATTGAACTCGAGACGGTGGAACGCATTTAGCGCTTGGAGAACTGGAACCGGGCGCGGGCGCCGCGCTGGCCGTACTTCTTGCGCTCCTTCATCCGCGGGTCGCGGGTCAAGAAGCCTTCCTTCTTGAGCTTCTTGCGAAGCTCGGAGTTGTACTCGGTCAGCGCGCGGGCGATGCCGTGGCGGATGGCCCCGGCCTGGCCCGTCGGGCCTCCGCCGGAAACCGTGACGAGGATGTCGAACCGCTCGGCCGTCTCCGTGGAGAGGAGCGGTTGCTTGATGACCATCTTCAGGACGTTGTTGGGGAAGTAGTCGTCCAAGGAACGCTTGTTGACCGTGATCGCGCCGGTGCCAGGGGTCAACCGGACGCGGGCCATCGAAGTCTTCCGGCGTCCGGTGGCTCGATGCTGGATTTCGACTGCCAAAAACTCCTCCTTGGAAGCTACCCGGCGCGCCGCACGGGAAGCGTCAACACGCGCGGCTTTTGCGCCTCGTGGGGATGGGAAGACCCGCGGTAGACCTTGAGCTTCTTCAACTGGCGGCGCCCCAGCTTCGACTTGGGGAGCATTCCGCGAACCGCCTCTTCGATCATCCTCTCGGGGTGCTTCGCGGCGAGGTCCTTCGCCGCCACCGACTTCAGGCCGCCGGGATACCCCGTGTGCCGGCGGTAGACCTTCTCATCGCTCTTCCTCCCGGTCAGGACGATCTTCTCGGCGTTGGTCACGACGACGAAGTCGCCCGTGTCGCGGTAGGGAAGGTAGCTCGCGCGGTGCTTGCCGGACAGGATGCGGGCGACGCGCGTCGCGAGCCGGCCGAGGACCTTGTTGGAAGCGTCCACGACCCACCACTCCTGCTGGATGGCGCCGCGAGAACCCGCAGTTGTCCCGGAATTCATGAAAAAACCTGACTCCTTATTCAATGAAGCCCGGCGCCTGCCCCGAGGCAGGCCCATCCCGAGCCCTGTCGAAAGAGCGCGTAAGGATACGCAGGAAGGGCCTCTCTGTCAAGGAATTCAAGGGTTAACCGCGGGATTCGACGACCCCCTCGCCGGAGTCCTTCCCGCCGGATTCAGGACTTCCCGGAAGGCCCCCGGGCAATCAGGGAGATGACCGAGCGGACCCTCCCCGCGGCGGTCCGGGGAAGCTCCGGCACGGTCTCGACCGAAACCTCAGCCGCGACTCCCAGCCGGAGGCGGATCCGGTAGACGAGCTGCCGCTCCTCGGGCTCCCCGAATGGGCCCGACACGACGACCCGCGCGCGGATCGAATCCAGGCTCTCCTGGAAGATCTGCGCCTGGGCGACCGGCAGCCCGTAGAAGACCGGGTTCCAGTACCAGATCCGCCGGCCGTCCCGGGTCACGACGAGGTCCTGCGTGCGTCCTTCCACGCGTTCCAGGACAGGGAGGCGGCGGCCGCAGCGGCAGGGCGACTCTGAGAGCGTCGCGCGGTCGCCCGTGTCGTAGCGGATAAGCGGCATGTCTTCGTTCACGAGGCCGGTGGCGACGAGCCGTCCGGACTTGCCCGGCGGGAGGGGTGCGTCGGTGCCATCTTCGAGAATCTCGACCAACCCCTCGTCCGGCCAGACGTGGAGCGAGCCTTCCGCGCACTCGCTCGCCGCCGCCGCCATCTCGATCATTCCGTATGTGTTTCGCGCCGCGGTTCCGAAGGCGCGGGAGAGCAGAGCACGCTGCGAATCCAGGAGGACCTCGGAGCCGGAGAAGACCGCGAGCTTCGGCAGAGGGATCCCGGCGCCAAGGCATTCCGATGCCAGGAGAGCGCCCGAAGAGGGCAGGGTTACGAGGTGGCTCGGAGCGTGGCGCCAGAGCGCCTCCGCGTAGGCCGACGCGGCGGGGGCGGAGACGTGGTGGCTCGAGAGGGCGAGCTGATTGAGCGGCTTGTTGTGGACCCAGAAGGGCGGCGCCTTCCGCGACCGCGGGATGACCAGGTGGCCGCCGAGGATCGCCCAGCGCTCGGCTCGGGAAACCCCGTGCCAGCGGCGCACCCTGGCCTCGAAGAGAGCGTAGTGGCGCACGAGACTCGCCCGGGTGGAGTAGATCGAGAGCGGCCTCCCGGTGGTCCCGCCCGTGCGGTTTCGATACATCCGGCCGGCATCCCGGTCTTCGGCGAGGAAGGCAAGAGGGTTCTCGCGGACGACTTCCTTGCGCAGGACCGGCCAATTCTCCAGGATCTCCGGAGAAGGCCCATTCCTCACGGAGCGGATCCTCTTCCAGTAGGCGCGGTAGTACGGCACCTTGGACGCGGCGCGACGAAGGAGCTTCGCGAGCCGCTCGTCGAGCCAGGACCCCCACCGGTCCGCAGACCACGTGTCCCGCTCGAGCGCGCCCTCGACCTCCTCTTCGGTCTGCGCTCCATACCTCCAATGCTTCAGGTAGAGGCCTCGCGCCGACGCGGCGAGCGACCGTGCCGGAGTCGGGAGCCTGCGGTAGAGGGGCGCGAAAGCTTCGATCACGAGGCGAGTCGAAACTGTGCAAGAAGTGGGCCTCGTTTATTCTTGGCTCGTGGCGGCGGATCGCGGACGAATCCTCGACGGTGTCTCGCTGGCGAAGGCCTTGCGCCAAAAGGTGCGCGTCGAAGCGGAGGAAATCGGTCGCAGGACTTCTCCGCCGTTCCTGCGGGTGATCCTCGTGGGTGACAACCCCGCGTCGATGAGCTATGTCGCCTCCAAGACCCGCGCCGCGGAAGAGGCCGGCTGCCGCGCGGAGACGATCCGCCTGCCGGCCTCGAGTCCGCCGGAGCGGCTCCTCGAAGAGATCGACCGCGCCGACCGGGAGGAAGCCCTGGACGGGCTTCTCGTTCAGCTCCCGCTTCCGCCGGGGCACGATGCGCGCGCCGTCGCGGATGCCCTGGACCCGCGCAAGGACGTGGACGGCCTCCACCCCGAGAACGTCGGGCTGCTCGCTCAGGGCCGGCCGCGGTTCGTCCCATGCACCGCGGCGGGGATCCTGGAGCTGCTCGACGCCAATTCCGTGCCGATCGAGGGCGCGGAAGCGGTCGTGCTGGGGCGCAGCGAGATCGTGGGAAAGCCGGTCGCGGCGCTCCTGACCTCGCGCAACGCGACGGTGACGGTCTGCCATTCGCGCACGCGCAACCTCGCCGAGGTCTGCCGTCGAGCCGACATCCTCGTCGCGGCGATCGGCAGGCCCGGTTTCGTGACGCGGGACTTCGTGAAGGAAGGCGCGGCGGTGGTGGACGTGGGGATCAACCGCCTCGAGTCGCTCGACGGCGCACCGCCCGGCCTGCGCAACTCGAGACGCCTCCAGGAAGCCATCGCGGCGAAAGGAAAGGTCCTCGTCGGAGACGTGGACTTCGACGGCGTCTCGCCGGCGGCCGGCTGGATCAGCCCGGTCCCCGGCGGAGTCGGTCCTTTAACGATCGCCATGCTCCTGGCAAATACCGTCAAGGCGGCCAGGCTGCGTCGCTAGACAACTCCTATTTGCCGAGTCCGGTGTTGAACGGCGACGCCTCGCGCGACCGAAACTCCTCCGCCTCCCGCCGCGCCATCTCGGCGCGCGGATCGTTGGTCTCCTGGTAGGCGCGGGCGCGCAGCTGGAGGAATTCGCCGCTCCATGGGAAGTTCGGCTCGAGCGGCTGGAGCGCCTCGGAGACGGCGGAGGGACCGCGGTTCTGCGCGATCGTCAGGCGGGCGAGGTTGCGGTCCTCGTCGAGGAGGTTGACGGAGAACCGCGACGCGAGGAGCTCGTCCAGCGGCCCCGCGAGCGACGGGTCCTTCGAGGGAAGGCTCGCGGCGATCGCCAGCAGCCGCTTCATCAGGGCCGCATCGGGCCAGGGGTCCTTGCGGTACCGCTCGAACGCGGCCTTCGTGGCCTTGAAGCAGCCCTGCCAGTCGTTTCGGGTCCAGAGGTACCTCGCGAGGATCGCCTGGGCCTCGGCGGACTCGACCGGCTCGAGCGCCTGGACGACGGTCAGGATCCTCGGGTCGCCGGCGTCTGCCAGGGCCTCCCCGACCATCGCGAGCTCCAGCGCCCCCTGCGGCTCCCACGGATCCGCGAGGAACGCGTGCGCGGCGTCTCCGAGCCTCCCCCCGGCGAAGGCCGCGAAGACCGGCGCGCGACGGTTCCACACCGCGGAGGATCCCGATCCGACCGGCTCGAACCCCTCCGCGGCCTGCGAAGAGAGCCTCTGACGCTCCACGTTCTCCCAGTCGAGCGAGCCTTCGACTCCGGGCCGGTCCTCTCCGCGGGCGGCGGCGGTCTCACGCAGCTCGTCCGTCGAGAAGGGCGACGCCCGGCCGAGGCAGCGGGCGAAGGCGAACTCGACCAGGTTGCGGTCGTCGGTGTTGACCACCCCGTGCTCGGCCCGGGCGATCGACCGGGTGAGCGAGTCCCGGGCGAGGAAGTGGGAGAGGAACCCTTCCAGGTCCGAGACGCGCCACGCCGCGAGGAGCGCGCTGCCGTAAGGCTCCTCGCGCACTCGCGCGCGCAAGGCGTCGGCGGGGTACCTCACCGGGGAATCGGACGCGACGAGCAGCAGGTCCTGCTTCTTGGAGAAGTACGTCTCGACGGTCGGGAAGACCGAGGCGAGCGTCGCGTAGGCCGTCCGCACGGTCTGGCCGTCCACCTCGTAGGCCTGCAGCCACTGCACGAAGATTCCCCCCTTCGCCAACCGCTCCTGCACCGCCCTGTAGAACTCCTGCGTGAAGAGGCTCGAGACGCCCGCGCGGTAGGGGTTGGACGGCTCGGAGAAGATGACGTCGTAGCGGTCGCGGGAAGTCAGCAGCAGCTCGCGCGCGTCCCCCGAGAGGATGCGGACGCGGCTGTTGGCGAGGACGTCCCGATTGACCGGCGCGCACTCCTGCGCGACATGGCGGATCGCCGGCTCGAGCTCCACGACGTCCACGCGCTCGATCGAGGGCACGGCCCCGAGCCAGCCCGCGGTCGAGCCCGTTCCGAGGCCGACGACGAGCGCGCTCTTGGGAAGCGGATGGAGGATCGCGCCCACGAGGCCGCCCATGACCTGCGTGGCGGAGTCGCCGACGGCGCTGCCGTCCACCTTTCCATTGACGGCGAAGGCGAGCCCGAGTTCGAGGCCCAGGAGCGCCACGCTCGATTCCCGCCCGTCCGCTTCCCAACGAAGCTGCCGCCGCTGCGTGCGCGCCCACTCGCGCAGGCGGTTGGGCGTGGGGCTGTTGAACTCCAGCCGCCCCGCGCCGATCGGGCTGTGCCGCCACGCCGCCGTCGGCCCCTTCGCGAAGGCCATCGCGACCGCGGCCGCGGCCAGCGCGAGAGCCCAGGCCGGACGGGCTCCCGCCGAACGAGAGCCACGACGCTCGCGGCCGGCCGCCGCGAGCGCGATCACGAGCCCG
>DATFQY010000225.1:0-2977 GCA_035263845.1 Thermoanaerobaculia bacterium
TTCTCGCGGAGCGTGTCGAGGAGCATCTGCCGCTCTTCCGGCGTGGACCAGCGCTCGACGGTAATCATCACCGTACTCGACCTGCCAGTCTGCATGCGGACGCCGGTCGCGGTGAAGCGTTCGACGAACTTCCCCTCCTGCGCCAGCGCGACGCCGGCCGCGAGGAGGACGAGCAGAACCCAGGAGGACCTCCAGAGGCGTTTCGTCATAATTCTCTTTTCTCCTGGGGGGATTCTAGCGGCCCCGCCAGGATCGGCGCATAGAACCAAAGTCCTATCCCCCCGGGGGCCTCCGTGGCTGTTAGCGTGGGAGCGTGAGCCTTGCGGCGAGCATCCGGGCGACAGTCGGGACGAGGATCACCCGCCGGCTCTCGGAGCTGAGCGCGCGGACCAAGCGGCTTCTCTACTGGTCTCTTTTCGGCGTGGAGTCGGCCGGCATGCTCGGCATCCTCTGGATCGCCCTGCCGCTCTACCAGAAGCTCCTGAGCGGGCCCGCGGGATACCGGCCGGGGCGGGCGCTTCTGCCTCCGATTCTCGCGATCACGATCGTGATGCAGCTTAGCTACTGGGGCAAGCGGCTGATCCGGCCACCGTTGCGCCGGGGAGACCGGACGGTCCTCGGGCACATGCTTCTCTTCCTCGCCCGCCTCTCCTTCATCTTCGCCGGAGCCAACCTGTCCCTGCTGCTCTTCCGGCGGTTCCCGGAATCGAATCCCTCGCCGCTTGGCGTCGTCACGCTTTTCGTGGCGTCCTTCGCGCAGTTCTGCTACGTGCGCGAGCTGGAAGCCCTCGCCCGGATCGTGGAGGGAGGCTCGACGGGCGAGCAGGCCCGGACCGTCGCCGGCTAGAGGCCTCGGGGGACCGCAAGGTCCCCCGCTGAGATCGTTATTTCACGACCTTGACCTGGAGCAGGCGCACCGGCTGGCTCGTGTAGTCCTCGACCTCGATCTGGTTGGTTCCCTTCTCGATGTCCACCTTGGCCAGCGGCGAGAGCTTTCCCTCGCCCTTCCCGTCCTTGTCGAAGTGGATCTCGGCCACGGAGAACTGGTAGTGCTGTGTGCGCGACGCGGTCGTCCCCTCCAGGTAGTTCACGACCCGGTCGGTCCCGATGACGACTCGGCGTCCGCCGTCGGGAAGGGGCGTCTGGAACGCGTAGCGGAGGTCCTGGGACCGCGTGTTCGCGAGGCGGATCCAGCCGATCACGGGCATCTTCGCCAGGGCGGCGGCCAGGGCTTCCCGCCCCTGCTTCTGGAGCGTGTCCACGAGCATCTGCCGCTCCTCGGGCGTAGACCAGCGCTGGATCGCGATCTGGATCGTGCCCGTCTTTCCGCGCTGCTGGTTGGTCCCGAAGGCGGTGTACCGCTCGGCGTAGGTCTCCTTCTCCGAGGCGAGCGCCAGGCCGGCCGCGAGGACGAACAGGGAAATGACCGAAAAACCGATCCAACGTCTTTTCATGTGGCTCTCCTGGCCGGGATTCTAATGGAACCAAAGGGCACGAGCCGATCCGCCGCAAAGGAGAAAGAATGGGCCCGGGAAAGGAGGAAGCCATGTCCACCAGGGTTCGTGTCTTTCGTGTCGCCAGTTGGGTCGCCGCCGCGGCGATCTCCCTTTCACCGGCTTTCGCGCAGGAGAAAGCCTCCACCGCCGAGACGGCGGCCAAGGCGCTGAGCCCCGAGCTCGTCGGGATGCTGACGAGCAAGACCGGGGTGACGACCAAGCAGGCCGAGGGCGGCGCCGGGGCCATCCTCGGGTACGCCAAAGGCAAGATGAAGGCGGAGGACTTCGCCAAGGTCTCCAAGGCGGTTCCCGATACGGACGGCCTGATCAAGGCCGCCCCGGCCGCCGACAAGAGCGGGACCTCCGGGATGCTCTCGAGCGCGGCTTCCGCGGTGGGCGGCAGCGCGGGCGCGGCCGCGGCCCTCGCGCCGGCCTTTCAGAAGCTCGGCATCAACAGTGAAACGGCGACCAAGTTCGTCCCGGTCGTCGTGGACTACGTGACCAAGAAGGGCGGAACCTCCGTCGGGTCCCTCCTCGGCAGCGTCCTCAAGTAACGGCTCCGGAACGGGGCGGAGATCGCGGTCTCCGCTCCGTCCGCCCTGTTCCTTTCCAACTCGAAGGGAGCCGATCAGGTGGGGGTCCGGTCTCGCGGGGCCGCCCGGGTGGAACCAAGGTTCTATCGTCGTTAGTGGTTTCCCCTTGCTACCCTCACTGTGAGGCCGTCAGAAAAGGAGCCGCTCGATGAGGTTGCGTCCTTTCGGGAATCTCCGCAATGTTGCCGCGCTCGGCATCGTATTCGCCGCAGGAATCGTCCTCGCGTCCTCTCCGGCGCTCGCCCAGGAGGCGGGGAGATGGGAGGCGAGCCTCTTCGGAGGCGGATACTTCGGCAGCCGGATCTCGCTGGCGCCCAACTCCGAAACGAAGATCGGGATGGCTCCGGCTTGGGGTCTCCGGGTCTCCTACGGGATCTCGAAGTCGTTCATGCTGGAGACCTCTTACTCCCACGCCCATCCGAACCTGACCACGACGAACCTCACCACCGGGGCCGTGATCGGCTCGCCGACGGAAGTCAGCGTCAACACGTACGAGATCAACGGGCTCTTCGGGTGGGGCCGCGGCCGTTGGAAGGGGTACGCGGGGCTCGGCATCGGCGCGATGACGCTCGATCCTTCTTCCTCGACGGCGGCGCTGCCGGGCACGACCACGCGGTTTACCGCCAACGCGGCGGTGGGCACCAAGTATTTCTTCACCGACAATCTCGGCTTCCGGCTGGATGCCCGCTACCACTGGAAGGCCGCGCCCAGGCGCCTGGGGACGATCGTCTGCGGCGAGGAGGGGTGCAAGACCTTCGAGACGGACATCTACTCGAGCGCGGAAGTCACCGGCGGCGTGATCTGGCGTTTCGGCGGCCCCGCGCCGGACGGCTCCTGGGGCCAGGCCGGCGACGAGCATTTCTGGAGGGCGGCAGGAGAGCTCGGCCT
>DATFQY010000226.1:0-3187 GCA_035263845.1 Thermoanaerobaculia bacterium
GTCGTCAACGGCGACCCCTCGAAGAACATCGCCGACATCGAGAAGGTCGAGACGGTGTTCAAGGACGGGATCGGCTACGACTCCGGCAAGCTCCTCGACTCGGTCCGCGGGCTCGTCGGCCTGCGCTGAGAAGGGCTCCGCCTCAGGGGTTCGCGGAGACTCCCCTCAGCCTCTCCTCCACAGCGGCGACGTCCGATCGCCGGGAGAGATCGAGCACCCCTTCCCGGCTGCGGACGACGAGGAAGCGCGCGCCGGAGCGAATCGCCTCGTGGACGGCCATCGGCAGCTCCAGCTCGCCGCGCGGCGACGGCGGAACCCGGCGGCATGCGTCGAAGATCGCCTTTGAGAAGCGCCAGCAGTTCATGCTCACGGGCGCGCCGGGCCCGAGCCTCGCGAGGGTCTCCGGGTCCGGCTTCTCGAGGATCTCCTCGAGGGTCCCGTCGAACCCGACGACGCAGACGGCAAAGGCTGCGATCCGATCCGGCGGAATGTTGCTCTTCGCGAGGAGGGCTTCCCGGTCGAACAGAGCGACTCCCGGTCCCGAGAGCGCGGCGAGGCCGGCGAGCGCGTCGGAGGGATAGAGGTTGTCGGAGTTGACGACGAGAAAGTCCTCCTCGCCGGCAAAGCCCTCGGCAGCCAGGACCGCGTCGGCGGTCCCGAGCGGCTCGCGCTGCACCGCGAAGCTGACGCGAAGTCGGCGCGGCATGGAGGCCTCGCCGTAGTAGCTCCGGATCTCGCCATGCTCCGGCCCGATGACGAGGCAGACCTCCTCGAGTGCCGCGTCGGCCAGCCCGGAAAGGACGTAGTCGAGAAACGGGCGGCCCCCGCCGAAGAACATCATCGCCTTGGAGCCGATGGCGGCCGCCTTCTCCTGCGCCGGGTCGAGACGGGCCTTCGGATCCTCGCGCCGCATGCGGGTCCCGAGGCCCCGCGCGAGCACGACGGCTTTCCTAGCGCGCGGCATCCTGCCCGCCCCGCCCGGAGGCCCAGAGCGAAGGCACCAGCCGCAGCAGCCAGACGCCGCTGACGAGAAAGACCGCGATCCAGGCTGCGGCCTGCGCCGTCCGGCCGTAGAGGACGCTGCCGGTCCCGAAGAGCGCGGCGTAGACGAGGAGGCACCCGAGAACCCACCCGAGGAGCTGTTGCGGCAGGCTGTCGGGCGAGGGCCCGACGCGCGCCTCGCGGCGGACCGGCTCCCATCCAGGCCCGGCCGGCCGCACCAGGCGGTAGAACTCCACCAGCGTCGCCCGGTCCACGGGCTTCGTCGCGAAGGTCACGGCGACCCACACGATCGTCGTGACGGCCACCGTCGCGATGAGCGAAACGTGCGGCGCGACCGGATGCCCGGCCTTGCGCGCGAGGAAGAAGCCGAGGGCGACGAGGAAGGAGCTCGCCATAGCCGAGACCTCGCTCCACGCGTTGATGCGCCACCAGAACCAGCGCAGCAGGTAGATCAGCCCCGTCCCGGCGCCCACCGAGAGGATCAGGTCGAAGCTTTCCTTCGCCGTGTCGAGCGCGAACGTCAGGAGCGCGGCGCAGATCATCAGCAGCGCCGTCACGACGCGGCCCATGAAGACGTAGTGCCGCTCGGAAGCGTCGCGCCGGAGAAACCGCCGGTAGAAGTCGTGGACGAGGTAGGAGGTTCCCCAGTTCAGGTGCGTCTCGATCGTCGAACGGTAGGCCGCGAGCATCCCCGCCACCATCAGGCCCAGGAAGCCGGCGGGCAGGAAACGCAGCATCGCCGGATACGCCATGTCGTTTCCGATCAGCCGCTCGTCCACGTACGGGAAGACGCGGTGGATGTCGGAGAGCTGGGGATAAACGAGGATCGAGCAGAGCGCCACGACGATCCAGGGCCACGGCCGCAGGGCGTAGTGCATGGCGTTGAAGAGGAGCGTGCCCGTCAGCGCGTCCTTCTCGCTCCGGGAGGCGAGCATCCGCTGCGCGATGTAGCTGCCGCCGCCCGGCTCCGCGCCGGGGTACCAGACGGACCACCACTGGATCGTGATCGGGATGAGAAACACGGAGAGAGCGACGCCCCAGTCGCCGAAGTCCGGCAGGAGGTTCAAGACCTTCGGGTCGGTCCGGGCGATCAGGCCGGCGAGCCCGCCGACCTGGGGCTGTTTGACCGCGAAGTAGGCCATGGCGAAGGTCCCCGTCATCGTGATCGAGAACTGGATCGAGTCGGTCACGAGCACGCCCCAGAGACCCGAGACCGACGCGAAGAAGATCGTGACGACCGAGCAGAGGAGCATCGTCTTCCACATCGGCCAGCCGAAGAGGATGTTGCCGATCTTGGACGCCGCCAGGTTGACCGTCGCCATGATCACGCAGTTGAAGAAGAGGCCGAGGTAGATTGCGCGGAAGCCGCGCACGAAACCCGCGGCCTTCCCCGAGTAGCGGCGCTCGTAGAACTCCAGGTCGGTCAGGACTCCCGACCGCCTCCACAGGCGGGCGTAGAAGAAGACCGTCAGCATGCCGGTCAGCAGGAACGACCACCAGAGCCAGTTGTCGGCGACGCCGCGCTCCCGCACCATGTTCGTGACGAGGTTGGGCGTGTCCGTCGAGAAGGTCGTCGCAACCATCGAGATGCCGACCAGCCACCACGGCGCGGCCCGGCCCGACGTGAAGAACTCCGCCGTGTTCTTTCCCGCCCGGCGGAAGAAGAAGATCGCCGGCAGGAACGAGATGACGACCGACGCGGCGACGATCCCCCAATCGAGGCCGGTTAGCCTCATCCCATCACCTCCGAGTTCCCGGTCCAGGAAGAGGGTCGAGAGAATACACCCCGCACCGGGGCGCCGTGACCCTGAGGCCGGCGAGTAGCGGAAAAAAAAACCGGCCCGGGGACGGTCCCCGGGCCGGATCAGATCAGGTCAGAAGGGAAGGATCAGTTCGTCGAACCCTTCCTCAGCAGCAGGAATCCAAGGGCCGCGAGCAGGAGTCCCATTGCGGCCATTCCAAACTCCCCGAGGGTCGGAACCACGGCGGACGGAACCGGAGTCGGCGTCAACGTGCGCGTCGGCGTGTTCGTCGGCGTGTTCGTCGGTGTGTTCGTCGGCGTGTTCGTCGGCGTGTTCGTCGGCGTGCCCGTCGGCGTGTTCGTTGGCGTATTCGTGGGCGTGTTCGTCGGCGTATTCGTGGGCGTGTTCGTCGGTGTGTTCGTCGGCGTATTCGTCGGCGACGC
>DATFQY010000227.1:0-58137 GCA_035263845.1 Thermoanaerobaculia bacterium
TGCCCGTCGCGGGCCGGCAGGAGGCGCTGCGGGTCCTCGAGGAGCGCGGGTACCTGCGGGTTCTCTCTTCGTCGCGCCAGCGAAAGCCGCGAACCGAGAAGGCCTACGCGCCGGGCCCGCCGGAGCTTCGCGGGACGGCGCTCAAGGGGAGCCGGCGGGGAAGGGAAGTTCTCGACTATCTCGACTCGATCGGCCGACCCGCGACCGCCGGAGAGATCCGTCTCCACACCGGCGCGAGCCCGGCGGTGCTTCGCGCGCTCGCCGGGAGGGGAGCGGTGCGGGTGTTCGAGCAGGCCCGGCGGTCCGACGAGGCGCCGCCGCCGCCCGCGCGGCCCGCGTTGCGCCTGACCTCCGAGCAGGAAGCCGCGCTCTCGGAGATCCGCGGCGCGATCTCCCGGCGAGCCCCGTTCACCGCGCTGCTCCAGGGCGTCACGGGGAGCGGCAAGACCGAGGTCTACCTGCGATCCATCTCGGCCGCGCTCGAGGCCGGGAGGGGCGCGATCTGGCTCGTCCCGGAGATCGCCCTGACGCCGGTCTTCGCCCGCGAGCTTCTCCGGCAGTTCGGCGAGAAGGCCGCGGTCCTCCACTCGGCGCAGTCGGAGCGGGAGCGCGGAGAAGCGTGGGACCGGGTGAGGACGGGATCGGCCCCGATCGTGATCGGCCCGCGGTCGGCCGTCTTCGCCCCGGTCGCCGATGCGGGTCTCTTCATCGTGGACGAGGAGCAGGACTCTTCCTACAAGCAGCGGGACTCCCCGCGCTACGACGCCCGGGACGTCGCGGCCCTGCGGGCGAAGGCCGCGGGGGCGGCGCTCGTCTTCGGGTCGGCGACGCCGTCGATGGAGGCGTGGCAGGCGGCGCGCGACGGCCGCGTGAAGCTGCTGCGGCTGACGGCCCGGATCGACGGTCGCCCGCTGCCGGAGGTCACGCTGGTGGACCTGAAGAAAGAGCCGTCGACCCCGGAGGAGAAAGGCGTGCCGCTCTTCTCGAGGCTGCTCGTCGAGCGCCTGCGCGAGGTCTTCTCCCGCGGCGAGCAGGCGATCGTCCTCCAGCCCCGGAGGGGATTCGCGCCGTTCCTTCTGTGTCGCGAGTGCGGTTACGACTTCCGCTGCAGCCGATGCAGCGTCTGCCGCACGGTCCACGACCGCGGAAGGAACCTCGTCTGCCACTACTGCGGAGAGCGGGTCCCGCGGCCGATGCGCTGCCCGGAATGCGGCGGCGCGGTCCTCGAGGCGATCGGGGCGGGGACCGAGCGGGTGGCCGACCGGTTCGCCGAGCTCTTCCCGGGGGTTCCCTACGCGGTTCTCGACCGCGACTCGGCCCGCCGCCGGGGCCCCGCCGCGGTCCTGGAGGAAGTCCTCTCCGGCCGCGTCGCCTGCCTGATCGGGACGCAGATGGTCGCGAAGGGGCACGACTTCCCGGGAGTGACCGCCGTCGGGGTCCTTTCGGCGGACACGCTGCTGAACTTCCCCGACTTCCGCGCCGCCGAAAAGACCTTCCAGCTCGTCGCGCAGGTGGCGGGCCGCTCCGGCCGCGGCGAGAGTCCCGGCACCGTTCACGTCCAGACGTTTCACCCGCAGCATCCGGCGATCCGCCGCGCCGCCTCCCACGACGTGGACGGGTTCGCCGCGGAAGAGCTTGCCTTCCGACGGTCCTTCTTCTATCCGCCCTTCGCCGAGCTCGCCTCCATCCTGGTCTCCTCCGCCGATCCCGCGCGCGCCGAGGACGCGGCGGCGGCGATCGGGCGCTCGCTCGCGGCGCTGCCGGCGGGGCTGCGCGTGTCCGGGCCGGCGCCCGCGCCGCTGGAGAGGCTCAAGGGAAAGTGGCGCTGGCAGATTCTGCTCCGCGCCTCGAGCCGCCGCGCGATCCTCGAGGCGCTCAACGCCTCCGTCCCCGAGCGCTCGCCGTCGGGGGTCCTGACCGCCGTGGACGTGGACCCTCAGGACCTGATGTGACCCCGGGCCCTCTGGCCGGTGCCGGGCCTCCGACGCCTTACAATCGGGCGCGATGGACGAGGACGGCAACTTCGAAGAGCCCATCCTGAAGCTCCAGCGGCGCATCGAGGAGCTGTCGGCTCTCCCCGACGACGCCTCGCACCGCAAGGAGCTGGAGAAGCTCCGCGAGAAGCTCGACAAGGTGTCCCGGGAGATCTACGCCGGCCTGACGCCCTGGCAGAAGACCCTCGTCGCCCGGCATCCGGGGCGGCCGTACACGCTCGATTACATCGAGAAGCTCATGACCGACTTCGTCGAGCTCCACGGCGACCGCCGCTTCGCCGACGACCCCGCGATCGTCGCGGGCATGGCGAGCTTCCGAGGCCGCGAGGTCGCGGTCATCGGGCACCAGAAGGGGCGCGACACCCGGGAAAAGATCCGCCGCAACTTCGGCATGCCGAGACCCGAGGGGTACCGCAAGGCCCTGCGGGTCATGGAGCTGGCCGAGAAGTTCTCGCGCCCGATCCTGACCTTCGTGGACACGACCGGCGCCTACCCCGGCATCGACGCCGAGGAGCGCGGCCAGGCCGAGGCGATCGCGGCGAACCTGAAGGAGATGGCCTCCTTCCACGTCCCGGTCATCGTGACCGTCACGGGCGAAGGGGGCTCGGGCGGCGCGCTCGCCCTGGGAATCGGCGACCGCGTCCTGATGATGGAGCACGCCGTGTACTCGGTCATCTCACCGGAAGGGTGCGCCGCGATTCTCTGGAAGGACGCTTCCCGGAAGAAGGAGGCCGCGGACTCCCTGAAGATCACAGCCGCGGACCTGAAGGCGTTCAACGTCATCGACGAGATCGTTCCCGAGCCTCCCGGGGGCGCCCACGCGGACCCCGACGGCGCCGCGGCGGCGGTGGGGGAGGCGATCGACCGCCACCTTCGCGAGGTCCTCGACCTGACGCCGGAGGAAAGACGGGAGCGGCGGTACCGCAAGTTCCGCGCGCTCGGATCGATCGAGTCCACTCCGGCCCCGTGATCGGCCGCCGCCGGCTGGAAATCCTCGTCCTCGCCTTCGGCGCGGTCTTCCTGGCCTTTCTCGTCTACTCGTTCCGGCCCGGCCGGCGCCCCTCGTCGGGAAGCGGCGCGGGGAACGCCCCTCGTCCGCCCGCGGCCGGCGAGGGCCTTCCAATGACGGTTTCGAAGGGCTTCGACTACACCGAGACGGTCGGAGGAAAGCCGATCTTCCGGATCCAGTCGGAGCGCACGGTGGGTTTCGGCGCCGCGGCCGGCGCCGTCCCCGACGCCTATGCGCTCGAAGGCGTCTCCCTGACTCTCTACCCGGAGCAGGGCGCCCCGGTCGCCGTGCACGCGGAGAAGGCGCAGTACGACCACCGGACCAACGACGCCGTTCTCTCGGGCAATGTCCGCTGGACCGACGAGAAGGGCGCCCTCGGAGAGACCTCGAAGGTCGAGTTCCACCCTTCCGCGAAGGGAAAGCGCGAGCTGCTCGCTCCCTCCCCGATCCACTTTTCACGGGGCACCTTCCAGGTCGAGGCGAAGAGCGGCCTCTACGATCTGGACAAGCGAGAGCTCGCGCTGGAGGGCCCCATCCGCGGGTCCGGCACCGGCGAGGGGAGCGCCGGCCTCTCGTCTCTGGCCTCCGACCGCGCGCTGTACCGCCGGGAGGAAGGAGTCATCGAGCTGGTCGGCTCGGTCTCGAGTGCTTCCCGGACGGGGGACAAGGTCGAGTGCGACCGGATGACGCTGAAGACCGAGCAGGAAGGAAACCGCGTCGAGTGGGCCCGGGCGGAGGGCAATGTCCGAGGCGTGCTCGCCGCGCCTCCGGGCGCGACTCCGCCTCCCGGCGGCGCGGTCCAGGGGCTCACAGCCGCCGAACGGCGGTACTTCGCGCAAACCGGCGCGCTCTTCTTCGCTTCCGACGGAGCGGCCCGCTCGCTGACGCTGACGGGTTCTCCGGCGCGGGTCGAGGAGGGAAACCGGAAGGTCGAGGCGGACACGATCGACGTGGCCTTCGACGCGGGCCACGCCTCGGCCGCGCACGCGCGCGGGAAGGTGCGCTTCACCTCGCCCGACAACCGCGCGGAGTCGGATACCGCCAACGTGGCCTTCGCGGCGTCGGGAGAGATCGCGTCGCTGGAGCTCTCGGGGAACGTCCGTACGGAAGGGGACGGGAAGTCGGCGAAGGCGGACAAGATCGTCCAGGTCCCGTCGCGCAACCTGTGGATCCTGACCGGGTCGGCCGGCGCCTCCGCGACCGCCGAGAGCGAAGGCTCGAAGGTCTCGGCCGAGCGGATCGAGATGGACCGCGGCCGCCGGATGCTCGACGCCAGCGGCAACGCCCGCGCGGTTTTCGTGCCGGGAAAGTCGAAGGACCGGTCGGCCCCGACGCTCGTCGGCGATTCTTCCAGGCCGACCTTCGGGAAGGCGCCACGGATCGTCTTCGACGACACGTCCCGCGTCGCCACGCTATCCGGCGGGGGGACCCTGTGGCAGGGCGCCTCCTCGCTCTTCGGCGACGACATCACCTTGAATGACTCGGAGAGGATGCTCGTCGCCGTCGGCCACACCCGCACCGTCGTCTCGCCCGAGCCGGGCGCGCAGGCC
Organism: Thermoanaerobaculia bacterium; assembly: GCA_035263845.1. Classification (GTDB taxonomy): domain Bacteria; phylum Acidobacteriota; class Thermoanaerobaculia; order UBA5066; family Gp7-AA6; genus JAWOLE01. Next base: position 4,554 of record DATFQY010000227.1, read on the forward strand.
CGCGAGAAGGACCCGCCTCCGACGGTCGTGACCGCGCGCCGGGTGGTTTACCGCGACGTCGAAGGCGTCGCGGTCTTCGAGGACTCCGTCGTGGTCACTCGCGGTCCATGGCGCGCTTGGGCGCAGAAGGCGTCGGCGTCCTTCGGCGCCGCGAGGAAGATCAGCCGGGTGGAGATGAGCACCGACGTCTCGCTGTCCGATTCGTCGTCCGGGAGGAAGGGGAGGGCGGACCGCGCCGTGGACCTGCCCGACGAGGACAGGACCGTGCTTTACGGCTCTCCGGCCTGGGTCACCGACGCGGAGGGAAACCGCGTCTCCGGCGCGGTCCTGACGATCACCGAGAAGGGCAAGCGCGTCGAGGTCACCGCTCCGGAGGGCGGAAAGACGGAGACGATCCACAAGACCAAGGCCTGAAGCGGCTCGAGGGGCGTCTAAACTAGAGGCGTGAGCGAAACGGCCGTCGCCGAACGAAAGCCCGTCCTGGCCGCCGAGGGCCTCATCAAGACGTACGGCGGCAGGGCGGTCGTCAAGGGGGTCTCGCTCGAGATCGCGGGCGGGGAGATCGTCGGCCTGCTCGGGCCCAACGGGGCGGGGAAGACGACCACCTTCTCGATGGTCGTCGGCCTGGTCCGGCCGGACGCCGGCCTGGTCCGGCTGGGCGACCGCGACATCACCGACCTCCCGATGTACCGCCGCGCCCGGGAGGGGATCTGCTACCTGCCCCAGGAGCCCTCCGTGTTCCGCAAATTGACGGTCGAGGAGAACCTCCTCGCGATCCTGGAGACGCTCGACCTCTCCCGCGGCGAGCAGCGGGAGCGGGCGGACCAGCTGCTCGCGGACTTCGGCCTCGAGGCGCTCCGAACCCACCGCGCCTACACGCTCTCCGGCGGCGAGCGGCGGCGCGTGGAGATTGCGAGGAGCCTCGTCGTCTCGCCGGACTTCCTGCTCCTGGACGAGCCCTTCGCCGGGATCGATCCTCTCGCGGTGCTGGAGATCCAGGGGATCGCCCGCCGGCTCGCGGCCACGGGCATCGGCGTCCTGGTCACGGACCACAACGTCCGCGAGACTTTGTCCATCGTGGACCGCGCCTATATAATCAACGCCGGCGAGATTTTACGGGCAGGCACGCCCCTTGCTCTCTCGAGCGACGCCGTCGTCAAGAAGATCTATCTCGGGGAGGCGTTTCAGCTGAACTGAAAAAGCTGGACGGAAGAGTCGGCGGCGCTCCGCGGAACGAAGAGAGGTAACCGGCTTCACGCATGGCCCTGGAACAAAAACTTCACCTCAAGCTCTCGCAGCGGCTGGTCATGACCCCGTCGCTGCAGCAGGCGATCAAGCTGCTGCAGATGTCCAAGCTCGAGCTCGAGGAGGTCTTGACCCAGGAGATGGTCGAGAACCCCGTCCTCGAGGAGGAGCAGGAGCAGGAAGAGCCGCCCCGCGAGACCGAGGCCGCCGAGACCCCGGAGGCTCCCGAGGCGGCCAAGGAGGAGCCTCCCGCCGCGGCGGCGACGGCCTCCGAGGCACCCGCGGAGGCGGAGGCGGCCCCGGAGGCGGAGCGGGACTCCTTCGAGGAGATCGACTTCGACACCTACTTCGAGGACTACCTCGACACGGCGTACAACCCGCGCCAGTACGAGGACAGCGAGCAGACCCCCCTGGAGAACACGCTCTCCTCGACGCCCGGCCTCCAGGAGTACCTGACCTGGCAGCTTTCGATGTCCGACGCCGGCCCGGAGATCCGCGAGATCGCGACGTACCTGATCGGCAACGTGGACGAGGACGGGTACCTTCGCGTGGCCCGCGACGAGATCCGCCAGGCCGGGTTCGAGAACGAGGGCGAGATCGAGCAGGCGCTCGCTCTGGTGCGATCGTTCGACCCGCCGGGCATCTGCGCCTTCGACCTGCCGGACTGCCTGATGCTCCAGATCCGGGCACTGAAGATCGAGAACTCCCTGATCGAGAAGATCGTCACAGAGCACTGGCCGGAGCTCTTGAACCGCCAGTTCCCGCAGCTCTCCAGGTCGCTCGGCGTGGGCATGTCGGAGCTCCAGGCCGTCGTCGAGATCATCAAGAACCTCGAGCCCAAGCCGGGCCGCAAGTACTCCAACGAGCGGACGATCTACGTCGAGCCGGACGTGGCGGTGCGCAAGATCGGCGACGAGTACGTCATCCAGTTGAACGAGGACGGACTGCCGAAGCTCCGCATCTCGGCCGCCTACCGGCGGATGCTGCGCGGCGGAAACGGGGCGATCGGTCAGGAGGCCGCCGCGTACCTGAAGGACAAGATGCGCTCGGCCGTCTGGCTCATCAAGAGCCTCGACCAGCGCCAGCGCACGATCTACAAGGTCGCCGACTCGATCGTGCGGCACCAGCGCGAGTTCCTCGACAAGGGCATCGAGCACCTGCGCCCGCTCGTCCTGCGCGACGTCGCCAACGACATCGGCATGCACGAGTCCACCGTCTCCCGCGTCGTCTCGAACAAGTACATCCACACGCCCCGGGGACTTTTTCCCATGAAGTACTTTTTCCACAGCGGAATCGACTCCTCCACCGGTGCCGACGTTTCGTCGCTTTCGATCAAGAGCAAGATCGCCCGATACATCGCCGATGAGGATGCGAAGCGCCCGCACTCGGACGCCCGCATCATGCAGCGCCTGCGCGCCGAGGGGATCCAGATCGCGCGAAGGACCGTCGCCAAGTACCGCGAGGAGCTGCGGATCCCCTCCTCCTCGCAGCGCAAGCAGTCGTTCTGAAAACCGTCGGACCGACAGGAGGTGGCATGAGCGTGGAATGCATGGGCCGCAATGTCGAAGTCACTCCGAAGCTCGAGGAGCTCGCCCGGCGGCGAACGCAGAAGCTCGAACGGCACCTGGGAGGACCCGCGAGGGTCCGCATCGTCCTGTCCCACGAGAAGCACCGCTTCGGCGCGGAGATCATCGCGAGCCACCGGCGGCGGCACTGGAAGGCCCAGGAGGAGACCGACGGCGACCCGAGGGCCGCGGTGACGCTCGCCTTCGAGAAGATCGACGCGCAGGCCAGGCGCGATTTCCAGAAGCTCCGCGACCGGAAGCACCGGGGGGCGCCCGGCGAGACCATCCGCAAGCTCCCGGCCGCCTCCGAGACTCCGGCGGCCGCGGCGCCGTCCGTTCCCTCCGGCGGGACCCGCATCATCCGCGGCAGCCAGCAGCGGATGCCAGCCAAGCCGATGAGCGTCGAGGAGGCGGGCCTTCGCCTGGAGACGTCGCGCCAGGAGTTCCTGATCTTCCGCGACTCGGGCAACGAGAGGATCTCGGTCCTCTACCGCCGCCGCGACGGCGACTTCGGGCTGATCGTTCCGGAATGCTGATCCGCGCGGCTTTCAACGGAGACGGGGTCTGATGGACGGCGAGGCGCCCCTCCAGGGCCTGCTCGACCCGAGGTACGTCTTCGACGACCTGCGCGGCGAGACCATGGAGGACGTGCTCGGCGAGATGGCTCGCCGGCTCGCGGCCGCCGGAGTCGTCCGCGACGTCGCGGAGCTGACGCGGCGCTTGATCGACCGCGAGAAGCTCGGCTGCACCGGCCTGGGGGCGGGCGTCGCGATCCCGCACTGCAAGTCCAGGGACGTCAAGGACATCGTTTTGGCGGTCGGGGTCACGCCTCAGGGCGTGGACTTCCACGCCCCCGACGGACGGCCGGTGACGCTGATCTTCCTCATCCTCTCCCCGGCCGATCAGCCCGCCGCCCACCTCCAGACGCTCGCCCGGATCTCGCGGCTGCTGCGCGCTCCGGGGATCTCCGAGAGCCTGCGCCGGGCGACCACGCGCGAAGAATTCCTGGAGGCCCTGAAGGGGCCGCAGGGCAGCCTGACGGCGGCGGGATCATGAGCGTTCCCGAGGAGCGGGGGAGAACCGCCCACCTGACGGCGGAGATCCTGCGCTCGCCGATCCTTTCGGACCTGAAGCTGCGCACGGTGGCCGGCGAGAACGGCTTCTCGCGGCCGATCTCCTGGGGCCGGATCCAGCGGCCGGGTCTTGCGTTCGCAGGGTTCCTCGCCTTCATCAAGCCGGGGCGCATCCAGATCCTCGGCGAGAGCGAGCTCCACTACCTCGACACGATGGCCGGCGAGGTCCGGCGCGAGCGGATCGCCTCGATCGCGGAGCTGCCTGTCGCCGCCTTCGTGATCACGAAGGGGCAGGAGGTGCCCGAGGACCTCGCCCGGGAGTGCCGCCTGCGTGGAATCCCGCTGATGGTTTCGGACCAGACGACCTCCGTGGTCATCCAGAACATCACCCGGGTGCTCGAGGACGAGCTCGCCCCGTCGGCGACGGTCCACGGCGTCCTGGTGGACGTGTACGGCATGGGGGTGCTCCTGCTGGGCGACTCGGGCATCGGCAAGAGCGAGTGCGCCCTGGACCTCATCCAGCGGGGCCACCGCCTCGTGGCCGACGACGTCGTGGAGATCCGCAAATATCCCAACGGCGCGCTCGTCGGGCGGGCGGCGGAGATGATCCGCTACCACATGGAGCTGCGCGGGATCGGGATCATCAACATCAAGAACCTCTTCGGCGTCTCCGCCGTGAGGACGTCGAAGTCCATCGAGCTCGTCATCGAGCTCGAGCGCTGGGACCCGACCAAGAAGTACGACCGGCTGGGCCTCGACGGCGAGACTTACTCCATCCTGGGCAAGTCGCGGCCCTTCCTCCGGCTTCCCGTCGCCTCGGGCCGCAACCTCGCGCTCTTGATCGAGATCGCGGCGCGCAACGAGCTGCTGAAGATGCAGGGCTACGACGCGGCCAAGGAGTTCGCCCTCAAGGTGGACGAGCAGATCGCCAAGAACGCCCAGTCGCCGGCGCGCCGGGGGTAATGAGCAGCGAATCCTCCCCTTCGCCATCGGGTCCCCTTCCGGAGAGCCTCGTCATCGCCACCGGGCTCTCGGGGTCCGGCAAGAGCTACGTCAACAAGTGCCTCGAGGACATGGGCTACTTCTGCGTAGACAACCTCCCGCTGGAGCTGGTCGAGCCCCTGCTCTCCCGCGTTTCCGCCCCGAGGGTCGGCGTCATCCTCGACGTGCGCAACCCCAACTTCGCCGCACGCTTCCCCGAGATCCTCGCGAGGCTGCGCCAGCGGGTCCCGGGCACGCGGCTGCTCTTCCTCGACGCTTCGGAGGAGGCTCTGATCCGCCGCTTTTCCGAGACGCGGCGCCCGCACCCTCTGTCGGGAGACCGGTCGCTCCTGCAGTCGCTGAGGAGCGAGCGCGCGATGCTCGAGGAAGTGCGCGCGGTCGCCGACGTCGTCGTGGACACGAGCGAGATGACCGTCCACGAGCTGCGTTCCTTCATCCAGAAGACGTTCGTCGGGGACCCCTCGCGCGCGCGGATGGTCGTCTCGGCCACCTCCTTCGGATACAAATTCGGCGTTCCGCACGACGTGGACCTCCTCTTCGACGTGCGCTTCCTGGCCAACCCGCACTTCGTCCCGGAGTTGAAGCCCAAGACCGGCTCGGACCCCGCGGTCGCGGCCTACATCGAGAAGGACCCGGAGACCGGCCGGTTCCTGGCGCGGCTGGGAGAGTTCCTGGACTACCTGCTCCCGCTCTACGAGCGCGAGCAGAAGAGCTACCTGTCGCTGGGGGTCGGCTGCACCGGGGGCCGTCACCGCTCCGTCTACGTGGCCGAGAGGGTCGCCGCGATGCTCAAGGAGCGCGGCTATCCGGTTCGCGTCTCCCACCGGGACGCGACCCGGGAATGACGGGCCGCAGGCCTTAGAATCCCTTCTCCCGATGATCGGAATCCTGCTGGTGACGCACGGCCGCCTGGCCGAGGAGCTGAAGGCCGCCGCCCTCACCATCCAGCCCAACATCTCCTCGATCGTGGCGGTCGCCCTGGACTGGAGCGAGATCGGCGACGACGCCCGCGAGCGGATCGCCGCAGGCCTGGCGCAGGCCGACAAGGGGGAGGGAGCGATCATTCTGACCGACATGTTCGGAGGTACGCCCACGAACCTGACGCTCTCGTTCCTCAAGAAGGACCGGGTCGAGATCGTGACCGGCGTCAACCTCCCGATGGTGCTCAAGTGCGCCACCCTCCAGGAGAGCGGGAAGCCGGTCGCCGAGATCGCCCGGCTGGCCAGGGACCGGGGCCAGCGCTCGATCTGCGTGGCCTCGGACCTGCTGGCGAGCGAGGAGGCGCCCCCCGAGACCACCCCGGAGTCGGCCGGTCGATGATCGAGCGGGAGCTGGCGATCCGCAACCGGCTCGGCCTCCACGCCCGGGCGGCGGCGAAGTTCGTCCAGACGGCGAGCCGGTTCAAGTCGGCCGTCAAGATCCGCAAGAACGGCGAGGAGGTGGACGGCAAGAGCATCCTCGGTATCCTTCTGCTCGCCGCCTCGCAGGGGACCCACATCACCCTCTCCGTCAGCGGGGAGGACGAAGCCGACGCCTTCGCCGCCGTCGAAGACCTGATCGCCCGCAGTTTCGACGAAGAGGAGTAGCCCCATGCTGCAGGGGATCCCGGTCAGTCCCGGCATCGCGGTGGGGCGCGCGGTCGTCGTGCGCTTCGGGGGCACTCCCGCCTTCCGCCGGGCCATGCAGCCGGACCAGATGGAGGCGGAGGAGAAGCGCTTCCGGAAGGCCGCGCACGCCGCGACCGAGGACTTCTTCGCGCAGTCGAAACAGTCCAGCGGCGACATGGGCTCCGAGCTCGCCGCGATCCTCGAGGCGCACGGCATGATCGCCTCCGACGAGTCGCTGCTGTCGCCGGTCGTCGAGCGAATGCGGCGCGAGCGGGTCAACGCGGAGTGGGCGCTGGCGGCGGTCTCGGGCGAGCTCGCCGCGCGGCTGGAGGCCTCTCCGTCGGAGGCGATGCGCGAGCGCGCGGAGGACATCCGCGACGTGGCCCGGGAGATCTCGCGGCACCTCTCCGGCGGATACCCCCTCCAGCAGAAGGACCTGCCCAGGGGCTCGATCCTCGTCGCCGACGAGCTGTCGCCGGCCGACACGGCGCGGCTGGACCCGAGGCGGGTCCGCGCGATCGCGCTCGAGCGAGGCGGCCCGACCTCGCACGCCAGCATCATCGCCCGCTCCTTCGGCCTGCCGGCCGTCGCGGGCGTGGCGGGGCTCTGCGACGAAATTTCTCCGGAGCGGCCGATCATCGTGGACGGCGACCGCGGAATCGTCGAGCGCTCGCCCTCAAAGGACAGGCTGCGCCGCGCCCTGATCAAGGTCCGCGAGGCCCGCGAGCGCACGCGGCGCCTGAGGGCGCGGACCGCCGGAGCCGCCGTGACGGCGGACGGGATCCGCGTCGTGCTGCGGGCCAACATCGAGCTCGCCGAGGAGATCCCGGCGCTGGATCAGTGGCACGCCGAGGGCGTGGGGCTTTTCCGCTCGGAGTTTCTGTACCTGAAGGCCGCGCCCGCGACGCCGAGCGTCGAGGAGCAGCGCGCGGCCTACGAGAAGCTGCTCGAGGCGGTCGGTCCCCAGTCCGTGACGGTGCGCACTTACGACCTCGGCGGCGAGAAGGGGATCGGCCCCGTGACCGACGAGAATCCGGCGCTCGGGCTGCGAGGCTTGCGCTACTGCCTCGCCCACCCGAAGCTCTTCGAGGAGCAGCTGACCGCGCTCTGCCTCGCCTCAAGGAAAGGAGAGCTGAAGATCCTGCTTCCGATGGTCGCCGGCGTCGGCGAGATCCGGGCGGCGCGCCGACACCTCGAGAAGGTCTGCCGCGAGGTCGGCCTGAAGGCCCCGCCGCCCCTGGGAGTGATGATCGAGGTCCCCTCGGCGGCGCTCATCGCGGACCGGCTGGCCCTCGAGGCCGACTTCTTCTCGATCGGCACCAACGACCTCGCCCAGTACGCCCTCGCCGTGGACCGGGCCAACCCCGAGGTCGCTCCCCTCTACCGGCCACTGCACCCGGCGATCCTCCGCATGATCCGATCCGTGGTCGAGGCCGGAGCGGCCCTGGGACGGCCGGTCGCCGTCTGCGGAGAGATGGCGGCCGACCCGATCGGGATCGGCGTCCTGATCGGCCTGGAGATCCGCGAGCTGTCCGTGACGCCCGTGGCGATCCCGACGGTCAAGAGCGCGCTCGCCGCGATCCATTCCCGCCGCGCGCGCCTCCTCGCCGAGCGGGCGCTTCACGCCTCCGAGGCGGCCGAGGTCGAGAAGATGTTCCGGCCGCAGGCCGCCGCGGCCGCTCCGCCCCCGGAGGCCCGCGGCCCGCGCGCCGAGAAGGAGGAGAAGGCCCTTTGAGGAAGGTTCCCAAGCCCTGGGGCCACGAGCTGATCTTCGCGGAGAACGAGAGGTACGCGGGCAAGATCCTGCACCTGGAGCCCGGCCAGAGCCTCTCGCTCCAGTACCATGAAAGAAAGGACGAAACCTTCCTTGTTCTGACGGGTGAAGTGCACCTGCTCGTCGGAGAGGAGGGCAACCTCCGGGAGATGCGGTTGAAGCCCGGCGAGGCTTACCGGATCCGCCCGCGCGTCCGCCACCGGATGTCGTGCGAGATCCCCACGGACCTGGTCGAGGTCTCCAGCCCCGAGCTCGACGACGTCGTTCGCCTGGAGGACCGCTACGGTCGGGCGGGGACGACGGAACCATGAACAGGGGAGATGCGGAGGGGCGGAGGGGCCGAGGAGAAACTCGTAATTACGCGATCTCCTCGGCTCCTCTGCTCCTCTGCTCCTCCGCTTACCTTCTTGCCGCGTCGTTCCTGGCGGCGACGACTCCAACGCTCACGCCGACTCCGACCCCGAAGGAGAGGAAGCTGTCCGGCGGCTTCGGAAGGGGAGGGCCGGATGCGGTGGTGACCGCCCCGTCGGAGGTGACTCCGGCGCCGGGCCAGTCGCTGGCGGACGCGGTTCGGGCGGCGTCGGAGACGAAGAAGAAAAAGGAATCGAAGGGGAAGATCGCGATCACCAACGAGAACCTGGTGACGGATCCCAAGAAGGGAAAGCTCACGACGGCGGCGCCGCGCAACGTCCCCGTGGCCACGCCGGCGGCGACCGCGAAGATCGAGGCGCCACGGGCCGATGGAGAGCCTCCGGCGCAGAGCTCCTCGGAGGCCGAGGCGTACTGGCGAGAGCGCATGCACAGCGCGAAGTCCCGCGTCGAGGAGCTCGAGGAGCGGGTACGCCGGAGCGAGCAGGAGGCGCACAAGCTCGAAAACGACTTCTATTCGTGGGACGATGGCAACTACCGCGACGGCGTGATCAAGCCGGCATGGGACAAGAAACGCGAGGAGCTGGAGACGGCCAGGAGAGAGCTCGTGGATGCGCAAAAGGAGCTGGCGGACCTTCCGGAGAAGGCCCGCAAGGCGGGAGCCCTGCCGGGATGGCTGAGGGACTGAACGGATGAACGGATCGAGCGCGCTCCCAGCCCTCCCGGGCGCTTCCGGCTCCTACCGAGTCGAGACATGGGGCTGCCAGATGAACGTCCTCGACGGCGAGCGCATGGCGGGGCAGCTCGAGCGGCTCGGCCTCTCGGCCGCCCCCGAGGGCTCCGACACCGACGTCGTCGTTCTCAACACCTGTTCGGTGCGGGACAAGGCCGACCAGAAGGTCTACAGCGCTCTCGGCGTCCTCGCGGAGCGCAAGCGGGAGAACCCCTCCCTCGTCATCGGGGTCGCCGGCTGCCTGGCCCAGGTCACTGGCGACCAGATCCTGGAGCGCGCTCCCTGGGTCGATTTCGTGCTCGGGACGGGCAACGTCGAGCGCCTCGGCGAAGTCGTCGAGCAGGTCCGCCGGGAGCGGTTCCAGGGGTCCGTGCTGGATCTCCCGGAGGACTCGCCCGTCTACCAGTTTCGCCAGATCTCCCGCGGCTCGAAGTTCCAGGCCTACCTGACCGTCATCGAGGGGTGCGACCAGTTCTGTACCTTCTGCATCGTCCCCTTCACCCGCGGGCGGGAGCGGAGCCGCCGCGCCTCGGAGATCGCCGAGGAGGCGGCGTGGCTCGTCGGGCAGGGGTACTCGGAAATCACCCTCCTGGGCCAGACGGTCAACGCCTACCAGGACCCCGAGGACAGCTCGGGGCTTGGGTCGCTACTGTCGCGGGTCGCGGCCGTTCCAGGGCTGCGCCGCCTGCGTTTCCTGACCTCGCATCCGAGCTTCGTGGACGACTCGCTGGTGGAGGCGCTCGGCTCCGGCGGCATTCTCGCCCCGTTCCTCCACATGCCCGCCCAGTCCGGCTCGGACCGCGTCCTCTACCGCATGAAGCGGCGCTACGACCGGAAGGGCTACCTCGACACGCTGGCCCGGGTGCGCCGGGTCGTTCCCGACGTCGCGGTCTCCTCGGACTTCATCGTCGGCTTCCCGGGAGAGACGGAAGAAGACTTCGGAGAGACCCTGGATCTCGTCCGGGAGGCTCGCTTCGCCAACGTCTTCGCGTTCTGCTACTCGCCCCGGCCGGGGACGGCGGCGGCGCGGTGGGGGAGCGAGAAGAGGGTACCCGCGGAGGTCGCCTCGGCCCGGCTCCAGAGGCTGCTCGCCCTGCAGGCGGAGGTCCAGTCGGACATCAACCGGGGGCTCGAGGGAAGGACGTTCGAGGTGCTCGTCGAGGGGTGCGACCGGGAGGGGCAGGCGCACGGGCGCACCGCTTGCAACCGCATCGTCCACGTCCGCGCCGGCGAGCCGCTGGAAGCCGGTACCTACCGCGCCGTGAAGATCCTGAAGGGACTGCCGAACTCGCTCCTCGGGGAGCTCGCGGCCCAGGGGGCTCGGGGGACCGCAGGGTCCCTCGCTTCAAAGGAGAGGACGAGAGGTCTCTGAAATGGTCAAGATGGAAATCAAGGGACTGCTGATGGATCCCGTCTCCAACATGCCGGTCGTGATCCTCCGGGACGCGGGCGACGGCGTCTTCCTGCCGATCTGGGTCGGGATCTTCGAGGCGAACGCGATCGCCATCGCGATGGAGAAGATCGCCACGCCCCGGCCCATGACCCACGACCTCTTGAACAACCTCGTCCGGGAGCTCGACGCCCGGGTCGAGCGGATCGTGATCAACGATCTCAAGGACAACACCTTCTTCGCCCGGATCCACCTCTCCCGCGCCGGCGCGACCTGGACGGTGGACAGCCGGCCCAGCGACGCGATCGCGCTCGCCCTGCGCTGCCAGTCCGAGATCTTCGTCGAGGAGGAAGTGCTCGAGAAGAGCAAGACGCTCCGCGCCGATGGCGACCCCGACCCCGAGCGCCTGAAAAAGTGGCTCGAGGAGGTCAACCCGGAGGACCTCGGCAAATACCGGATGTAGTCCGGCCCGCCCCCGGTAAATCCGAAATCCGAATTCCGAAATCCGAATTACACTCCCGTTTGAGTGATCATCTCCATCACGAACCAGAAGGGTGGAGTCGGTAAGACGACGACCGCGATCAACCTGGCGGCGGCCATGTCCCAGAAGGGGATGAAGACGCTGCTGATCGACCTCGACCCTCAGGGAAACAGCACCATGTCCTATCTCGATCGCCGGTCGATCGAGAAGTCCATGTACGAGGTCCTGACCGACCCGGCCATCTGGTTCCGGGACATCGTCCGCCCGTCGGGGCTTCCCAACCTCGACATCGCGCCCGCGCGAATCGCGCTCGCCAAGATCGAGCCGAAGCTCCTGGGGGAGTTCGACGGGCACTTCCGGCTGCGCGACAAGATCGACGGCGCCCGCAAGCGCTACGACGCGATCCTGATCGACACGCCGCCCACGCTCGGGATGATCACGGTCAACGCGATGGTGGCCTCCACCCACATCCTCATCCCGATCCAGTCCTCCTACTTCGCGCTGGAGGGGACCGACGACCTGCTCGAGACGATCGACAAGATCAAGGCGCGGCCCAATCCCAACCTGCAGATCCTGGGAGTCGTCGTGACCCTCCACGACCGGCGGACCGTGCTCGGCCGCGACGTCTACCGACAGATCCGCTCGGTTTTCGGCGACAAGGTCTTCAAGACGACGATTTCCAAGAGCGTGCGCCTGGAGGAGAGCCCCGCGCACCGCGAGTCCATCTTCACGTTCGCCCCGCGCTCGGGTGGGGCGGCGGAGTACTACTCCCTTTCCGAGGAGGTCCTGTCCCGTGTCTAAGAGAAGGGGATTGCCGCAGGAGTCTCGGATGCGCCACGACTCGCACTTCGTCGAGGCGCTGTCGTCGCGGTTCGGAGCGTCGCTCGGCCGCTGGATCCCGCTCGAAGAGATCGAGACCAACCCGGAGCAGCCTCGAATGAACATCGGCGACATCGGGGAACTCGTGAAATCCATCGAGGCCAGGGGAGTCCTGGAGCCACTCCTCGTTCGCCCGATCGGCGACAACCGCTACCGGATCATCGCCGGCGAGAGGCGGTTCCGGGCGGCGATGGAGGCGGGCCTGACCGAGGTGCCCTGCATCGAGTTCGACGTGCCGGAGAACGAGGTCATCGAGATCGCGCTGATCGAGAACCTGCATCGCAAGGACCTCCACCCGTTTGAAGAGGCGGAGGGGTACTCGAGCCTCGTCAGCAAGCACGGATACACGCAGCAGAGGATCGCGGAGGCGGTGGGGAAGTCCCGGGTCTCGATCACCGAGGCGATGTCGCTCCTCGTCATCCCGGAGGACGTCCGGAAGGAATGTCGGCGCGCCGACATCAGCGCCCGGTCCGTCCTCCTGCAGATCGCGCTGCTCAAGGACCCCGAGGCGATGCGCGAGGCGATCCGCCGGGTGCTCTCCGGTTCCACGCGGGACGACCTGCGCGACTCCAAGAGGGGCGCCGACGACCGGAGGCGCCCTGGACGCTTCTCCTTCGTGTACAAACCCAAGGGCGGACCTTACAAGCTGAACCTTTCCTTCCAGAAGTCCCGTGTCGAGAAGAGCGAGCTGATCGAAACCCTCCGCCAGATCATCAAGCAGCTCGAGGCCGGCGAGATCAAGCTCCCGAAAAGGTAGCAGGCCGCCCCGAAGATCCTTCGTCGCTCCGCTCCTCAGAATACCGAGGGGGTCGGCGCGTCTTTGGAGGAGCGGCAGCCCCCGTCGTCCTCAGCGGAGCGAAGGATCTGCCTGACCTGGATAACGTCCGATAAGATAGATTATGTAAAGTAGTAGATCGGGACCTCGTGGCGCCGCCGCCCTTGCCCTACCATTGCTTCCGATGCGCCTCGTCTCCCGGTCCGTCCTGCGGGAAATCTGGCCCCCCTTCCTGCTGGGCTTCGCGGCCTACACGTTCATCCTCCTGATCCGGACGGTCTACTTCCTGGCCGACTTCTTCGTGCGCCGGAGCGCCTCTTTCGGCGAGGTGACTTTGCTGGCGCTCCTCTCCCTGCCCTGGATCGTGGTCCTGACCCTGCCGATGGCGTTCCTGCTCGGTGTCCTGATCGGCATCGGGAGACTGGCCGGCGACAGCGAGATCATCGCCCTGAGGTCCTGCGGCGTGGGTCCGATGTCGGTCTACTACCCGGCGCTCGGGGCCGCCGTCTTCCTCTCGGCCGGGGTCTTCCTGATCTACAACCTCGTCCTGCCGGGTGCCAACGAGAGGCTCACCAAGTCGCTGGCGCGGGTGGCGGCGACCTCGATCATCAACGTCGTCCATCCCCGGACCTTCCGGGAGGCCCGGACCGGGGTGACCCTCTACTTCGACCACGCGGGGGCGGACGGGCGCTCCCTCGAGGGTGTCTTCGTAAAGCTCGGCGACGAAGGGGAACAGGACCAGCGGATCATCGTCGCCCACCGTGGAGTCCTGACGCTCGAGGGCGACCGGCTCTGGCTCGACCTCTTCCAGTCCACTGTCCACGAGTACGACCCCGCGGACCCGTCCCACTACCGCCTCAACCGCGCCGAGGCCCAGCGCGTGCTGCTGGCGGGAGACATCTGGAACTCGACTTCGCCCAACGTGGCCTACGAGAAAGCGCTGCGCAACCAGTCGGTCCAGGAGCTCCTGGGGACGGCCAAGCGCGTCCGCACGCAATCTCCCGAGAACTACCGCCTCGCGTGGGTGGAGATCCACAAGAAGTTCTCGATTCCCTTCGCGTGCCTCGCCTTCGCGATCATCGGGATCCCGCTGGCCGAGTCCGCCCGGCGCGGCGGCCGGGGCAGCGCCTTCGCGATTTCGCTCGCCATCATCATCCTGTATTACGTCCTGCTCTCCGCCGGCGAGACGTGGGGCCAGCAGGGCAAGCTGCCTCCGGGCGTGGCGATCTGGCTTCCCAACGCGATCCTGCTGATCGCTGGCGCCGCGGCGATCCTGCGTTCCGGCCGGGAGCGCGCCCGGTGGCGGTGGACCTTGCCGCTGCCCGGGCGGCGGGCGGCGGAGCGGGGCCCCCTCTCCCCCGTTCCGGCGCGGCCCCGGTTCGGGAGCCTCCTGCGCTTCCCGGCGATCCTCGACCGGTACATCCTCGGCCGCTTCTTCACGGTGCTTCTCTTCTCGTCGCTCTCGGTGGTCCTGCTGGCGCTCATCGTGGACTACGCCGAGCGCGTGGAACGGATCGCGAAGAACCATCCCCCGACCTCCGCCGTCCTGGGCTACTACCGGGTCTTCCTCCTCGGCATCAGCGCGCAGATCGCGCCCTTCGTCGCGCTCATCGCGACGCTCGTCTGCCTGGGAATCCTCTCGAAGAACAACGAGGACACCGCCTTCCGCGCGAGCGGCGTCGCGCTGCACCGGCTCGCGGCCCCCATCCTCGGGGCGATGATCGTGGGCGCCCTCGTCTTCTTCGCGATGGGCGAGTACGTGCTCCCCTTCGCCGCGCAGCAGGAGGCGCGCTACCGCAACATCATCAACGGCCGGCCCGAGGACTACGGTGTCGCTCGCACGCCCGCCGAACGCAACTGGCGAAGGTCGGGCGACGGCAGCATCTGGCACAAGGAGGAGAGCGACCCGGCCCGGGGGATGCTCGTGTCCCCTTCGGTCTTCCGCTTCGGTCCGGATTTCGAGCTGGTCAGCCGCGACAGCGCCCGCCTGGCCAGCTGGGACGGGAACGAGTGGGTCTTCCGGCAGGGCTGGTCCCGCACCTTCGGCAAGGCGCCGGAGACGGCGTACCGCACCTACCTCGAGGACCGCGTGGCGGGAGATCCGCCTGGCGCCTTCACGCGCGAGCGGAGAACTCCCGAGCAGATGCGCTGGAGGGAGCTGCAGCGCTATGCCCGGCGGCTGAAGGCCGGCGGCTATGCGACCGGGGACCTCGAGACGGCGATGTACGCGAAGTTCGCGGCGCCGGCGCTGGTGCCGCTGATGGCGCTGCTGGGCGTGCCGTTCGCGTTCCGGATCGGGCGGAGGGGCGCGCTGGCGGGGATCGGGATCGGGCTGGCGCTGGGGATGGGGCTGCTGATCGCGACTGCGTTTTTTACGAAGCTGGGGGATGTGGGGGCGCTGCCGCCCGTCCTTGCGGCGTGGTCGCCGAATGTGATGGCGGCGACGCTGGCGGTGTATCTGCTGTTGAGACTGAGGACGTAGGGGACGAGTCCAAGGTCCAAGGTCCAAAGTCAGTCGAAGGTCCGAGGTCGAAGGTCACAGGGTCCAACGTCAAAGGTCCAAAGTCCAAGGTCAGTTGGAAGGTCCAACGTCGAAGGTCAGGGATCTGGACTCTAGACCTTCGACTTTCGACGGACTTTGGACATTGGACCTTGGACCGCTCCCTCAGAAGACCTGGCCGCTCGAGAAGGAGACCAGCCAGCCTTTTCTTCCGAAGGGGTCGGGGTTCAGGGCGTAGGCGAAGTCTACGCGGAGGATTGGGTTTCCGGCGGCGCGGGAGATGGCGACTCGCAGGCCGACGCCGACGTCGCTCTTGAATTCGGAGAGCTTCAGCGGGCGGCCCTCGGGAACGGCTGTGCCCGTGTCGAAGAAGGCGACCGCCCCGAAGCTTGCGAGCTGGAGGATCTCTCGCCCTGAGAAAATACGGTGCTCCACGTTCCAGACGACTCTCCGATTGCCCTCGAAGGAGTAGAGGTGGTAGCCGCGCAGTCCGTTTCCGCCGTCGGCGAAGAACTGGACGTCCTTGTCGAGGTTCCAGCCGCGGTCGAACTGGATGTGGGAGACGAGGGTCTGGAGGAGTGAGCCGTTGAACTTGTGGACGAACGTCGCGTTTCCCGAAAGGATCTCGTTCTTGGGCCCGTCGTCCAGGCGGGTCTCGTAGGAGAGGCCGCCGAGCACGAAGCTCGATTGGTTCAGCCTCCAGCCGGCCGAGCCGTCGAAGCGGACGAGCTCCGTCGTCCGGTCCAGTCCGAACGCCGCGGGAGAGACCCCGAAGGTGACCGAGAAAGCGCTCGCCAGGTTGAAGTCCTCGAAGCGAGAGTCGCGATTGACGAAGTTGACCTTGAGGAAGTCATTGCCGACGTCCTCGTAGCGCACGAAGAGGTACCGGAACTTCCGGTCCTCGGGGATGACGTCGTCGGGGCGGTCCTCCCGGGTCTGGAAGAGGTCCTCGACGGCCTGGAAGCCGCCCGAGAGCCGCCGCGCGCGCACGTCGGAGGCGAGGAGGGCCTTCCCGTAGGAGATCGCGTAGTCCCGATGGTCTCCCCGGAAGATCGAGGACTCGACTCCGTCCGTGTAGATCCGGTCGTCCTGCGTGGTCCGCAGCACGTTCATGTCCGCCGCCCAGGGAGTCAGGAAGGAGAAGAACGGGCGGCCGATGTGGATCCCCTTCTGGTCGCCGTCGGAGTTGTTGGCGTAGATCGCGTCGGTGGACCAGTACGGGCCGAAGAGGCAGGGGTCCTTGTACTGGATCGACCGGATGATTCGCTGGACGTCCTGTCCGTACCGGAGGCTGACCTGCCGGCCCAGTCCCAGCAGGTCCTTCTCCTCGAGCGAGAAGGAGTAAGTCGTGACTCCCCCCTTCTTGCCGAAGGAGATCCCGGGCTGCGTCGTCCAGGCGTCCTGGGTCCGGACGTCCACGTCCACGAGCCCGTCTACGGGAGGGCGTGCGAGGACGGAGGCCGATTTGATGAAAGGGAGGCTGCGCAGGTTGCGCTCCGTCTCGGCCAGCCGGTTGGGGTCGTACGGGTCCCCCTCGTGGAAGAGGAGGAAGTTCCGGATTACGGAGACGCGCGTCGTGATGTGAAGCGCGTTGGCCGCTCGGTAGATCCACCCCTTCGTCGCTTCCTCGTCGGTGAAGACGTCCAGGGACTCGACGTGGATCGTCCCGATTCGCAGGCCGTCCTCCTGAGCTTGCGAAGGATCTCCCGGCGCGCCTCGCGCCGGGCCTGCGAAACCGGGGACGGCCGCGACGGTCAGCGCCGCCGCCAGCGCCGCCCGTCTCGCCAGCCTTTTCATTCCGAAGCTGAGGGACCCGGGGGGAGAAACGCCCCTGTTAGGTTCCCTCCTCCCACGAGGACATGTACCGGACCTGATCGGGTGTCGGGGCGTCGATGGAGACGTTCATCGTCGCGAGCTTCAAGCGCGCGATCTCCCGGTCGATCTCCTCGGGGACCACGTAGACCTTCTTCTCCAGCCGGGCGTGGTTGCGGATCATGTACTCGGCCGCGAGGGCCTGGTTGGCGAAGGACATGTCCATCACCGACGCCGGGTGCCCTTCGGCCGCCGCAAGGTTGATGAGCCGTCCGTCGGCCAGGAGATGAATCCGCCGCCCGTCCGCCAGCGTGAACTCCTCGACGAATTCGCGGATCGTGCGCCGCCCCGAGGAGAGCGCCTCGAGCGCCGGGATGTCGATCTCGACGTTGAAGTGGCCGGAGTTGCAGACGAGCGCGCCGTCCTTCATGACGCGGAAGTGCTCGGTCCTCAGCACCGCTTTGTTCCCGGTCACGGTGACGAAGATGTCCCCGACGGCGGCGGCCTCCTCCATCGTCATGACGGAGTAGCCGTCGAGCACGGCCTCGATCGCTTTGGTCGGATCGATCTCGGTGACGATGACCTGGGCGCCGAGCCCGCGCGCCCTCATCGCCACTCCTCGTCCGCACCATCCATATCCCGCAACGACGACTTTCAGTCCCGCAACGAGGAGGTTGGTAGCACGCACGATGCCATCGAGCGTGGATTGGCCCGTCCCGTAGCGGTTGTCGAAGAGGTGCTTGGTCCGCGCCTCGTTGACCGCAACGACAGGGAACCGGAGCACGCCGGCCTTCTCCATGGCGCGCAGCCGGATGACGCCCGTCGTCGTCTCCTCGGTCCCGCCGAGGATGCCCTCGGTCAGCTCCCGCCGCTCCTGCGGGGAAAGGAGCGCGGCCCAGGCCCGGATGACCGGGTCCACTTCCGAGTCCTTCCCGAGGGCCAGGAAAAGGAGCGAGGAAACCAGGTCCGCGCCGTCGTCCATCGTGACGTTGGGGCGGTGGGCGAGCGCCGCGCGGATGTGCTGGTAGTACGTCTCGTGGTCCTCGCCCTTGATGGCGAAAACGGAGATGCCGTCGTCGGCCGCGAGCGACGCCGCGACGTCGTCCTGCGTCGAGAGCGGATTGGAGGCGCAGAGGACGAGGTCGGCTCCCCCGGCGACGAGGGTCTTTGCCAGGTTGGCGGTCTCGCTGGTGACGTGAAGGCAGGCGGAAAGGCGCACCCCGGAAAGCGGCTTCTCCCGGGAGAACCGCTCCCGGATCTGCGCCAGGACCGGCATGCTCTGGCCGGCCCACTCGATGCGCAGGCGGCCCTTCGCCGCCAGGGCGGTGTCCCGGACGTCGTGGCGCTCGCGGGTCTGGACGGACTCGGCCATCGTTCTCTCCCCCGCTACCTTCCAGCCGCCACGGCCGGCTCGACGCCCGAGGCGCGCGACAGGGTCGGGGCGACGTCGGTGCGCTCCCAGGTGAAGTCCGGCAGACTCCGTCCGAAGTGGCCGAACGCCGCCGTCGCCTTGTAGATCGGCCGACGAAGGTCGAGCTTCTCGATGATGCCGCGCGGCGTCAGCGGGAAGTGGTCCCGGATCAGGCCGACGAGCTTCTCCTCGGGGAGGCGCCCCGTGCCGTAGGTCTCGACGTGGACCGACACGGGGTCGGCGACGCCGATGGCGTAGGCGAGCTGGATCAGCGCCCGGTCGGCGAGCCCCGCCGCCACGATGTTCTTGGCGACGTAGCGCGCCATGTAGGCCGCCGAGCGGTCGACTTTCGTCGGGTCCTTGCCCGAGAAGGCGCCGCCGCCGTGAGGGGCGCTGCCGCCGTAGCTGTCGACGATGATCTTGCGCCCGGTCAGGCCCGTGTCGCCCTGCGGGCCGCCGATGACGAACCGACCCGTCGGGTTGACGTGGAACTTCGTGGACTTGGTCAGAAGGTTGGCGGGGATGGTCGGCTTGATGATCTCCTCGATGATTGCTTCCTTCAGGTCGCCGTGCTTGATCGCCTCGGCGTGTTGAGTCGAGACGACGATGGCTTCGACGCCGATCGCGCGCGTCCCCTCGTACTCGACGGTGACCTGGGACTTGCCGTCGGGCCGGAGGAAGTCCATCTGGCCCTTGCGCCTCGCCTCGGACAGGCGCATGACCAGCTTGTGTGCCAGAGTCAGGGGCAGGGGCATCAGCTCCTCGGTCTCCCGGACGGCGTAGCCGAACATCAGGCCCTGGTCGCCGGCTCCGCCGGTGTCCACGCCCTGGGCGATATCGGTGGACTGAGGGTCGATCGAGGAGATGACGGCGCACGTCTCGTAGTCGAATCCGAACTTGGCGCGGGTGTAGCCGATCTCCTTGATCGTGTGGCGCACGACCGAGGGGAAATCCACGTAGGTCTTCGTCGAGATCTCGCCGGCGATGAAGGCCAGCCCGGTCGTCACGAGGGTCTCGCAGGCGACCCGTCCCGTGGGGTCGTCGCGGAGGACGGCGTCGAGGATGGCGTCGGAGATCTGGTCGGCGATCTTGTCGGGATGACCCTCGGTCACCGACTCGGAGGTGAAAAAGTGCCTGCCGTTCTGAAGCATCAAGCGACTCCTTTTGGGCGGGTTGGGGCGCGACTCAAGGGCCCGCAGACTAACACCTCGGGCCAGACGGGTCAAAGCACGCGGGCAGTCTGGCTCGGGCGAGTGTCGGGGTCCTTCGAGAAAAAGAAGAAGAGGTTGCGGCCGTAGTCTCGCGTTTCGACGAGGGTCAGCCCCTCGAGGCGGGGAGGCGAGGCGCCGCGGTCGGCCTGGAAGACGAAGAGGCCGTTCTCATCGAGGAGGCTCTCCGCGCGTGAGCGGATCGCGCGTGGGTCGGTGCCATACGGCGGGTCGGCGAACACCAGGTCGAATCGGACTCCCTTGCGGGCCAGGGCGTCCACGGCCGACACCACGTCCTCGCCGGAGATGTCCACGTCGTCATGGGGAGGCGGAAGCCTGGCGAGGTTCTGGCGAAGAACCGGAGCGCTCCTCTCGACGAGCGTCGCGCGCGCGGCGCCCCGCGAGACGGATTCGAGACCGACGGCGCCGCTGCCGGCGTAAAGGTCCAGGACTCTCGCGCCGGGGATCCGCTTCTGAAGGATGCTGAAGAGCGCGGCGCGGGCCCGGTCCGAAGTCGGGCGCGCCCCCTCGGGCACGACGAGCCGCCTCCCCTTCCATCGTCCCGCGATGATCCGGACGGAGGGTCTCCTGCTTTTCAAGGATCGATCCCTAGTCCGGCGGCGAGAACTGGAACCTCAGCTCGTCGAGCCTCTTGAACTCGCTGTATGGCTCTCCGACCCCTTCCAGCTCCACCACTCCTTTTTCCGTGATCAGCTGCTTCACGCGAAACATCGCGCCGTCGAACCGCTTCAGGAGCGTTCCCGGGGCGAGGTGCTCGGCCGTGAACCGCGAGGCGGGCGCGAGAGGCGCGATCATCGCCAGCCGTAGCCCCTCGAGCGCCGAGCGAAGCGCGGAGGCATCCGGCGGAAGAGGCGAGAGGTCGTCGAAGCGGATCTTCTTGCGCGAGCCGCCGGGCCTGGCGATCGTGAGCACCGACTGCGCGGCAAGCTCTGCCGTCAGACCGGTGCGCAGGTCCTCCTTCAGGTCCCAGACCTCGCGCCGGCGGAAGTAATCGCAGTAGAAGTCGAGCTCGGCGGCGTCGAGCTTCTTGCGCTTGACGTCTTCCACTCCTCCGCGCGACGTCTTCCACACCAGCGTGCGGTCGGTGAAGAGCGTCAGTCGCTCGTAGCCCTGGCTCGACTGCCGGATCCACTCCGCGCAGAACGTCGGGGCGACATCTGCCGCCGGCGGCGGCGAGGATCCGGCCAGCAGGGCCGCGAGGACGAGACGTTCGATCAGGGCCCTTCTCCCATGGCCGCCCGGACGGCGAACTCCAGCTCCTGCTTGCGGGAGATGCGCCCCTCCCGGAGCGCTTCGAACGTCGCCTCGAGCGCCCGCCCGACCCGCGGTCCCGCCGGAACTCCCGCCTCGAGAAGGTCGCGGCCGCGGATCGAGAGCGATGTGCCGCGGGAACGGAGGGAGGCTCTCAGCCGGCGGGCTGCGGGAGGCGGCGACAGGGCCGCCGCGGCGGCGACCTCGTCCGGCGAAAGGCGCTCGGAGCGAGTGGAGCGATCGAGCGAGAGCTCGGCCCGGACCGAAGGCCAGCGAAGCATCCGGGAGAGATCTTCCCCCGTCAGCGCGAGCCGGGCCGAGATTCGTGCGGCTGCTCTCTCGGACGCGTCGCCGGCCCACACCAGGAAATAGAGAAACCAGCTCGTTTTCCGGGGATGCCGCCTCGCGATCTTCTCGGCGCGGGCAAGCGCGCGCCGGAGGTGGAGCGAGGAGGTCAGCGCGGGGTCCACGGCGCGATCGAGCCCGAGCCTCGCGAGGAGCCCGGCCGCCCGGGCCCGATTCTGCTCGGAGAAGAGGAGGCGGATCTCCCGCCGCAACCGGTCCCCGGAGACCGCGTCGAGGGCGTGCGCCTGGATCGCCTCCCGGATCCAGGTTCGCGTCTTCGGCCCGACGGAGAAGCCGAGACGGTTGGCGTAGCGGGCGGCGCGGAAGGACCGCGTGGGGTCGTCGTGCGGCGAGTTGGCGTGGAGCATCCGGATGGTTTTTCCGCGAAGGTCCCGGACGCCTCCGAAAGGGTCGATCAGCTCCGGCCGTCCGGGGGTCAGGCGGATCGCCATCGCGTTGACCGTGAAGTCGCGCCTCGCGAGGTCTTCCTGGAGCCCCGCCGGGGCGACGCTCGGCAGGGCCCCGCTCGACCCGTAGGTCTCCTTCCGGGACGACGCCAGGTCCATGTGTGTCCCTTCCGCGAATTCGAGAACCGCGGTCCCGAACCTCTCGTGGGCGACCGCCTTCGAGCCGGTTTCGGCGCCCAACGCCCGGGCGAAGGCGATGGCGTCTCCTTCGACGACGAGGTCCACGTCCACGATCGTGGGCGGCCGACGAAGGAGCAGATCCCGGACGGCTCCCCCCACCAGATAGAGCGAGTCTCCGCGCCGGAGAGCCAGCCGGCGAGCTTTTTCGACCCGGGACCTCGGGCCGCGAGGGAGCCGCGCGAGGGCCCCTGCGATCCGTCGAGTGTCGGCCGTCGGCTGTCGATTCGTCCCCGGCCTCCGCTCCCTACTCGAAAACGTATTCGACCGAGTCTTCTCCCGTCAGCGCCCGGATCTCCTCGGTCAGACGCTGCGACCGGGCGACCCGCATGGAGTCTGCCGCCTTGAGCGTCGCCTCGAATTCTCCTGGCCGGAAGAGACGGATCGAAACGGGGAGCGTCCCGGGATGCGACGCCAGGCTCTCCTTGAGGCGGGCCAGGACCTTCTCGTCGGCCAGCGCGAGGTTGACCCGGATCTGGAGCGACCGCGCCAGCCGCTCCTTGATCCCCTCGAGGGGGATGACGTCCTGGACCGTCATCTCGAAGGCGGGGCCCGACTCGCGCACGGTGCCTGTGACGAGCACCGGCAAGTCGGCGGCGATCCACGACTCGACCTTCTCGTAGAGGCTCGCGAAAACCGCGATGGGGATCGAGCCGCTCATGTCCTCGAGGACGGCCTTCAGCATCGTCTTGCCCTCGTTGACGCCCTTCTTGATCTTCTGCCTCTTCAGGTTCACCAGGACTCCCCCGACGCGGATCGTCCGTTCCACGTGGCCTGCGAGGTCGGAGATCTTCGCGTCGGCGAAGCGCTCGACGGTCTCGGCGAACTTCGCCAGGGGGTGGCCGGTCACGTAGAACCCGAGGACCTCCTTCTCCCCTTTCAGACGCTCCTCGAGCGACCACTCCGGAAGGTCGGGGAACGAGTCCGCCGCGGTCCCGCCGGCCTCGATCGGCGTCCCAGTGAAGAGGCTGGACTGGCCGATTTCCTTCTCCTCCCGCGCGCGGCTGGCCTGGGCGGAGACGCGCTCGGAGGCGGCCGACAGCGTGGCGCGGTTTCGGCCGAGGGAGTCAAAGGCCCCCGCCGCGATCAGGGCGTCGAGCGTGCGCTTGTTGACCAGGTGCGAGTCCAGGCGCATGGCGAAGTCGGTGAAGGACTTGAAGGGCCCTTTCTCGCGCTCCTGGAGGATCGCCTCGGCGGCCGCGTCGCCGACCCCCTTGATCGCCGCCAGGCCGAATCGGATCGCCGGCCCGACCCCCGTGAACTTCCGCCGCGACTCGTTGATGTCGGGCGGCAGCACGGGGATGCCGCACTCGATGCAGTCGCCGATGACCTTCACGATCCCGTCGGTCGAGCCGATCTCGGCCGACAACGTGGCGGCCAGGAAGTCCACCGGGTAGTGCGCCTTGAGAAACGCCGTCTTGTAGGCGACGAGCGCGTAGGCCACGGCGTGGGACTTGTTGAAACCGTAGCGGGCGAACGGCTCGATGAGCGACCAGAGCTCCTTGGCCTTGCGCGGCGGCGTGCCGTGCTCCTTGGCCCGCTCGATGAACTTCTCTCCCTCGGCGACCATGATCTCCCGCTTCTTCTTCCCGATCGCCTTGCGCAGCTTGTCCGCCTGCAGCAGGGAGTAGCCGGCCACGCGCTGGGCGATCCGCATGACCTGCTCCTGGTAGACGAGGATGCCGAGCGTTTCCTCCAGGATGTCGCCGACCGCCGGAAGCGGATAGGTCACCGGGCTCGTGCCGTTGCGCCGCCGCACGTAGTCCTCGACCGTGCCCGCGTCCAGAGCCCCGGGACGGTAGAGGGCGTTCAGCGCCGCGAGGTCCGCGAACCCCTTCGGCTTGGCCCGTCGCAGCAGGTCCCTCATCCCCGAGGAGTCGAACTGGAAGACGCACGCCGTCCGGCCCGAGCGGAAGAGCTCGAAAGTCTTCTGGTCGTCGAGCGGCAGGCGGGAGAGGTCCGGCGCCTGCCCCTCCCGGGCGGCGATCCGCTCGAGGGTGTCGTCGATGATGTCGAGCGTGATCAACCCGAGGAAGTCGATCTTCAGAAGGCCCATCTTCTCGACCGCGTTCATGTCGAACTGGGTCGTGATTTCGTCCTTGTTCGTCCGGTAGAGCGGGAGGTAGTCCGTGATCGGCCGGGGCGCGATCACGACGCCGGCCGCGTGCATCCCGGCGTGGCGGGACAGTCCCTCCAGCCGCTCCGCGATCCGGACGACCTTCTGGACCGACGGGTCGGTCTCGATCGCCTCGCGCAGCAGCGGCGACTCCTCCAGCGCCTTCTTGAACGTGACGTCCGGCCCGTCCGGGACGAGCTTGGCGATCTTGTCGCCCAGCGCCACCGGAAGCGAGAGCACGCGGGCCACGTCCCGCACCGCGAGCTTGGGCTTGAGCTGCGAGAAGGTCACGATCTGGGCGACGTTCTCCCGGCCGTACTTTCGGGTGACGTACTCGATGACCTCGCCGCGGCGCGCCTGGCAGAAGTCGATGTCGATGTCCGGCATCTCCCGGCGCTCGGGGTTCAGGAAGCGTTCGAAGAGCAGGTCGTACTTGAGCGGGTCGATCTCGGTGATCCCGAGCGACCACGCCACGATCGAGCCGGCCGAACTGCCCCGGCCCGGTCCCACCGAGATGCCCCGCTCCCGCGCGAAGCCGATGAAGTCCGAGACGATCAGGAAGTAGGAGGGGAACTCCACCTTTTCGACGACCCCGATCTCGTACTCCAGGCGTTCCCGGTATTTCTCGGGGGCGATCGCCGGATCGGTCTCGCCGAGCCTGATCTTTCGCTCCAGGCCCTCCCGGGCGAGCGACGCGAAGTACTCCGCGGGCGTCCTCCCGGCGGGAGCCGAGAAGCTCGGCAGCTGCATCTTGTCGGTCCCGAGGGATATCGCGCAACGCTCCGCGACCGCGACCGTGTTGGAGACCGCCTCGCCCGACCACCGGGCGAAGCGGGCCTTCATCTCGTCCGGGTTCTTGACGAAGAACTCGTCGTTGTAGAAGCGCATCCGGCGCTCGTCCTCGAGCGTCTTGCCCATGCCGATGCACAGCAACACCTCGTGCGCGTCGGCGTCGTCGCGGTTCAGGTAGTGGCTGTCGTTGGTGGCCACCACTGGCGCGCCGGTCTCCTTCGAAAGCTGCAGCAGCTGCGGGACGATCGCGACCTGCTGGGGCAGGCCGTGGTCCATAATCTCGACGAAGAAGTTTCCCTTCCCGAAGATGTCCTGGTACTCGAGGAAGGCTTTCTTGGCCGCCTCGTAGTTGCCCCGCACCAGCGCCCCGGCGACCTCTCCCTTGAGGCAGCCGGAGAGGCCGATCAGGCCCTCGGCGTGCTGCCGGAGGAGGGCCTTGTCCATGCGGGGCCGGTGGTAGAAGCCCGTCAGGTAGGCCTCGGAGACCAGGCGCACGAGGTTCTTGTAGCCGGTCTGCGTGGCCGCGAGGATCGTCAGGTGATAGGCGTAGCCCTCTCCCGATTCGCTGGCCGCCTGGAGCTGCCGGTCGGAGCGGTCTCCCGGGGAGATGTATGCCTCGACTCCCACGATCGGCCGGATGCCGCGCGTGACGGCCTCGTTGTAGAAGCCGAGAGCCCCGAACATGTTCCCGTGGTCCGTGACGGCGACCGAGGACATGCCGAGCTCTCCGATCCGCTTGCAGAGCTCCGGCAGCCGGTTGGCGCCGTCCAAGAGCGAGTACTGGCTGTGAAGGTGAAGGTGGACGAAGTCGCCGGGCACGAACCGATTCTAAGACACCTCCAGGCCAACGAATGTCCGACGCGCTAAGCTTCGCGGCCAATGTCTTTTCGCAGGGCGCTGGGTCCCTTCGACGCCACGATGGTCGTCGTCGGCGGAATCATCGGGAGCGGGATCTTCATCAATCCCTACATCGTGGCGCAGCGGCTCTCCACGGGCACGCTCGTCCTTGCGGCGTGGATCGTGGGAGGCGCGATCGCCCTGTCGGGGGCCTTCGCGTTCGCCGAGCTGGGCGCGCTCTTCCCGAAAGCGGGCGGCGAATACGTGTACCTGCGCGAGGCCTACCACCCCGGCGTGGCTTTTCTCTTCGGCTGGGCGTCGCTGCTGATCATCCAGAGCGGCGGCCTGGCGGCCGTGGCGATCACGTTCGCCCAGTACACCCTCCGGCTTTTCGGCGCGGACGCCTCGCGCGCGACGCCGCTCGCAGTCGCCTCGATCGCGCTCGTCGCCGCGGTGAACTACTTCGGCGTCAAGCCTGGCAGCCGCCTCCTGAACGTCCTCGTCGTCGCCAAGATCGGGACGCTGGCGGCCCTGATCGGAGGCGGCCTGTTCCTGTCGCGCCAGGCGCCCGGGCCGGCAACGGCCGGGGCCTCGGCCTACCCGGGAGGTTCCGGTCTGGTCGCGTTCGGAGCTGCCCTGATCCCGATCCTCTTCACCTACGGCGGCTGGCAGAGCGCCAACATCATCGCCGAGGAGATGCGGGACGCACGGGAAACCCTCCCCCGCGCGCTGGTCGCCGGGACCTTCATCGTCATCGCGATCTATCTCCTCGCCAACGTCGTGTACCTGGCTGCCCTGACGCGCGGGGGCCTCGCGGCCACGAAGACGCCCGCCGCGGACGCGGTGCTGCGGATCTTCGGGCCGGGGGCGGATCGCCTGATCTCCGCCACGATCGCCGTCTCCGGCTTCGGCTTCCTGGACCTGACTCTCCTGACCCAGACCCGCATCTACTACGCGATGGGGGCGGATCGGGTCTTCTTCGAGGGGCTGGGCCGGCTCCATCCGAGGTTCCAAACGCCGTCTCTGGCGATCATCCTGCAGGCGGCCTGGGGAATCGTGCTCGTCCTGACCGGCACCTACGCGGACCTGGTGGATTCGGTGGTCTTCGGAGACTGGATCTTCTTCACCCTGACGGTCGCCGCCGTGTTCCTCTTCCGGCGGGTCCATCCCGTCGCGTCGCGCCCGGCGGATTCCTTCCGGACGCCAGGCTACCCCTGGTTCCCGGCTTTCTTCGTCGTGACAGGCATCGCCGCCGTCGCCAGCGCCATCGCCTCGAACCCGAAGCGGACGCTGATCGGGACGGCCCTCCTTGCGACGGGAGTCCCGGTTTACGCTTTCTTCGCCAGGAGGCGATCGCAATGACCCGGGCCCGAGCCCCCTACATGGAATGGGCGCGCCACCGCCCGACTCCGGACATCGACCTCGCGGGCTCGAATCTCCTTGCATGCAGGCTGGACGACCTTCCCGGCGCCCGCGAGGCGCTGGAGATCGCCGGCGAGAGCCGGGACGGCTACGGGCCGCTGGTGGAGGCGATCGCCGGCCGCTACGGCGTCGAGGCCGACCGGGTTGCGACGGCCAGCGGGTGTTCCGGGGCGAACTTCCTGACCTGCGCGGCGCTCCTGGACGCCGGCGATCACGTCCTGATCGAGCACCCGGCCTACGACCCTCTGATCGCCGCGGTGAAGATGGCCGGCGCCGAGGTCTCCTTCTTCGAGAGGAGGTTCGAGGAGGGTTACGCGCTCGACCCGGAGCGAATCGCCGCCGCCGCGAGGCCCGGGACCCGGCTGGTCATCCTGTCGAGCCCGCACAATCCCTCGGGAGCCATGGCCGGGGAAAGCGCGCTCCGCGAGCTCGCGCGATTCGCCGAGGGCGCGGGCATCGCCGTCCTGGTGGACGAGGTCTACCTCGACGCGGCCCTCGGATCGAAGCACCCGCCGGCGGCGACCCTCTCGCCGGCTTTCGTCTCGTCCAATTCCCTGACCAAGTCCTGGGGCCTGGCTTCCCTGCGCTGCGGCTGGACTCTCGCCTCGCCTGAAATCACGGAGCGCATCCGCCGCGCCCGCGACATCGTGGACGTGTGGGCGCCGATCCCGTCAGACCGCCTGTCCGTCGTCGCGTTTCAGAACCTCGACCGCCTTGCGGCGCGCGCCCGTGCGCTGATCGAGCCGAATTCGCGCCTCGTCTCCGAGTTTCTCGTGGGCCGCCCGGAGCTCGAATGCGTTCCTTCGCGGTCGACGATCGCCTTCCCGCGCTTCCGAGACGGCCGCGACTCGGAGGCGTTCGCGCAGGGGCTCTTCGACGCCTATGGCGTGGCCGTCGCCCCCGGCCGCTTCTTCGACTCCCCTTCCCACTTCCGCGTCTCCTTCGGCGGCGCTACCGAGAAGCTCCGCCTCGGTTTGAAGGCCATCAGGGCCGTCCTCGACGAGGACCGCCCGGACTGAAGAGATCCCTCGCTCGCTTCGCCTTGCCCAGGATGACAGCGCGGGCTGCGCTCGCGCTGTCACTCCCACTCGATCGTGGCGGGGGGCTTGGAGGTGATGTCGTACACGACGCGGTTGACTCCGCGGACGGTGCGGACGACCCGCAGCGCGATCGCGTCGAGGACCTCGTGGGGCATGCGGAACCAGTCGGCCGTCATGAAGTCGGTGGTCTGGACGGCGCGGATGGCGAGCACCAATTCGTGGGTCCGGTTGTCGCCCATGACGCCAACGGTCTTGACCGGCAGCAGGACCGCGAAGGCCTGCGAGATGGCGTCGTAGAGCCCGGCCGCGCGGATCTCCTCCAGCACGATCTCGTCGGCCCGCTGGAGGATCGCGACTTTCTCGCGGGTCACCGGACCGGGGATCCGGACCGCGAGGCCCGGGCCGGGGAAGGGATGGCGAGAGAGGAACTCCTTCGGAAGGCCCAGCTCCGCGCCCAGCAGCCGCACCTCGTCCTTGAAGAGCTCCCGGACCGGCTCGATCAGCTCGAGGCCCAGCTTCTCGGGAAGCCCGCCGACGTTGTGATGGGTCTTGATGACCTGCGAGGGCCCCTTGATCGACACGGACTCGATGACGTCGGGATAGAGAGTCCCCTGCGCTAGGTACCGCGCCCCGGAGATGCTCTTCGCCTCCTTCTCGAAGACCTCGATGAAGCTTCGGCCGATGATGCGCCGCTTTTCCTCGGGGTCTTCGACGCCCGCCAGGCGCGCCAGGAAGAGATCCGACGCGTCCACCGACCGGATCGACAATCCGAAACGCCGGAAGGCCTCCTCGACCTGCGACCGCTCGTGCGCGCGCAACAGGCCGTGGTCCACGAGAATCGGGTGAAGTCGCTCCCCGACCGCCTCGCGCAGGAGAAGCGCCGTCACCGACGAATCCACCCCCCCGGAGAGGGCGCAGACGACGGATCCCGACGGCGCCTGCCGGCGGATCGCCTCGACCTTGTCCCGCCGGAAGGAGTCCATCGTCCACTCCGGCTTGACCCCGCAGACCCGGAAGAGGAAGTTCTGGAGGATCTCGGAGCCGTGCTCGGTGTGCCGCACCTCCGGGTGGAAGCAGACGGCGTAGATTTTCCGCGCCGTGTCCTCGAAGGCTCCGTAGGGACTGTCCGAAGTGGATCCCGTGACCCGGACTCCCGGCGGCGGCGCCGTGATCGTGTCGGCGTGGCTCATCCAGACGGTCTGCTCGGGCTCCAGCCCATGGAAAAGCTCGGAGTCGGTCGCGAGCTTCGCCGTCGCCCGGCCGTATTCGCGGTCGCGCCCGCCCACGACCTCTCCCCCTTCGGCTCTCGCGAGCCACTGCATGCCGTAGCAGACGCCGAGCACCGGGACACCGAAGCTCGTCGGGTCCGTGGACGGCGTGGGAGCGCCTTCCTCGTAGACGCTCTGCGGGCCGCCCGAGAGGATGATCCCGGCCGGCCGGTACCTGGAGATCTCCGCGGCCGACGCCGACGGCGGCAAGACGACCGAGAAGACCCGCGCCTCCCGGATTCTCCGCGCGATGAGCTGCGTGTACTGCGATCCGAAATCCAGGATGACGATCGTGCCGGCGGAGCTCAAGTCCGTGTCCTCCTTCGAACCAGCGACAGCGGCAGCGCGAGCGCCGCCGCGGGAACCGCGGCCGCCACGGCCCCGGCAAAGGGCGCGAACGCGACGAGCAACGGCGCCACGAGTGCGCCCGGGGCGATCCGCGACGCGAGCTTCTCTCCCTGGAACACCGCGATCCCGCTGGCGATGAGGAACAGGACCGCGAAGATCCCTCCGAAGGCTCGGCCGAAGCTCGAGGCCGACCGCGCCTCGGCCGAGCGCTTTCCGAAAAGAGCCCGCTCGCCAACCGAGATCCCGAGGAGGAAGAGAAGCACGGCCAGGTAGGCCGGGAGAAAAAACAGCAGCGACTGCTCGAGGAAGCGGACTTCGGGAGAAGCCGGCGCGGGAATGGCCCCTCGTAGCTGGTCGAAGAAGGGATAGGTCCCGAAGCCGGGATCCTGGTGTCCGTGCGTCACGAGGAAGAGCAGGACGGCGAGGAGAAAGGCGGAGGGCAGGAGCAGCGCGGCCTGTCGTAAGAAGGTCAAGTCCCTGCCGATTGTAAGCGATGCGGCGCCGCGGCTCCCCGAGGGCGCGATGCTATCGTTCGGCCAGCGTGACCCTCAGAAAATCCACGAAGATCTGGATCGCGGTCTTCGCGGTCTCTTTCGTCCTCAGCGTGACGATCCATGCCCTGAAGTCCGAGCTGGGCTGTATTGGCGCGCTGACCGCCATCATCGCCTTCGTCTCCGGCGTCGTCCTGCTCTCGATGGCGATCGCGGCCCTCTTCCGGGCGACCGTCCGCCGGCTGACCCTCCGCCTCGCCTTCTCCTACTTCCTGATCGGGATCGTCCCGATCCCGCTGCTGGCGATGCTCCTCTTCTGCGCCGGCTACATCCTGGCGCACCAGTTCGTCGCGCTGCGCACCCGGCGCGAAGTCACGGCCATCGTCCGCGAGGCGGCGGCGCGCGAGAAGCTGCCCGTCGTCCGGATCGCGAACGATTCGATCGAGTCGTCCGACGTGCCGTGGCTCAAGGCCGGTGAGAAGGCGGCGTGGGCGAAGTCGGTGACGGAGCCGCGCCCGGTGGTCGAGGAAGGGCGGCGGATCTGGATGATGACCCCCCGGGCGCCGGACGAAGCCGGGACGTTCGTCCTCGTTCCGGTCAGCCGCAGTCCCGATTTCCTCCAGCGCCTCGCCGACCGGACGGGCTACATCGCCTGGGTCGAGGAGGGCCGCGCCCGCCAGAGCAGGAGCGGACTGCAGATGGACTCCCAGTCCACCGTCGAAGCCGGTTCCGAGGCCAAGAAAGCCGTTCACCCGACGGGATCGAAGCCGGCGGACGGAGGCGGAGGAATCCTCGACAAGGAATGGGTGGCGGCGGTCTACATCGAGAATGTCGCGTATCCGCCGGCGGCTTCCGAGAGGGAGCGGCAGGTCGTCGTCTGGCTCGCCCGGACGTCTCCGCGGATCGTTTCGTCCCAGCTCTTTGCGCAGGGGGTCCCGGCGATTGCCCGGATCTTCCGCTCGATCCTCTTCGGGCTGTCGGCGGTCCTGCTCCTCGTCTATCTCGTCGCCCTCGCCATCGCGTTCGCGCTGGTGGGCACGATCACCAGAAACGTCAACCGCTTGACGCGCGCCAGCGAGGCGATCGCCCGCGGCGACTTTTCGGTGCGGGTCCTGTCGCGCAACCGCGATCAGATCGGCGATCTCTCGCGCTCGTTCGACGGGATGGCCGGCTCCATCGAGCGCCTTCTCGAGGAGACCGCCGAGAAAAAGCGCCTCGAGGGCGAGATCGGGATCGCGCGAACGATCCAGCAGAAGCTCCTTCCGCCGCCCGAGGCGGACCTGCCCGGCCTCTCGCTCGTCGCCCGGTTCGAGCCGCTGGCGGCGATCGGAGGCGACTACTACGATTACTTTCGGCTGCCCGATGGGCGTTCCGCGGTCGCCGTCGGCGACGTGTCCGGGCACGGCCTTCCCACCGGCCTCCTCGTCGCGATGGCCAAGGCCTCGCTCTCGACGCTGCTCGAGTCGGGGCTGACCGGTCCGGCCCTGTTCTCCCGGGTCAACGAGCTCATCACTCGGTCCACGGATTCGCGCAACTACATGACGCTCGCCGTCTTCGCTTTCGACGCCGCGACGCGGCGAGCCGACCTGACCAACGGCGGGCAGCTCGCACCCTACCGGATCTCCAACGGGACCGTCGAGGCGATCTCCCTCCCCTCCTTCCCCCTCGGCCTCTCGGAGAAGAGGGAGTTCCCGAGTCGGGAGTTCGCGCTGGCCTCGGGCGACCGCGTCGTCTTCGTGACCGACGGGTTCGTGGAAGCCACGAACGCGGACGGCGAGCCTTTCGGGTTCGACCGGCTGGAGTCCCTGCTGAAAGCGGAAGCGGCGTCGAACGCCGAACAGCTGCGCGACGCGATCCTGGCGGCGGTCACGGCCCACATCGGAACGAGCGCCGCCGGCGACGACCGGACCCTGGTCATCCTGGCGATTCACTGATTCGGCGATCGATTCGGCTAAAGGAGGGGAAAAATGCGACGATTCACCCTGATCGTGCTGGTGGCCTGTGCGTCGAACCTGTCGGCGCAGACCTCGCCCTTCGTGGACGAGAAGACCGAGAGGGCGCTCGCCAATGAGCTGTCCGGGGACCTCGCCTTCGAGCACATGCGGATCACGACCCAGTGGCACAAGGTCTCCGGCTCGGAGGGGTTCTTCGCGGTCGCGCGCTATGCGCTCGAGAAGGCGAGGGAGGCGGGCCTCGAAGACGTTCGCTGGATCGACCAGGTCAACGACAGCGCGTCGTGGACCTGCCGCCGCGCCGAGGCCTGGCTGCTCGAGGGCCCCGGCGCCGACGCCAAGGAGACGAAGCTCGGCTCCTATGCTGAAGTGGCGACGTCGATCGCCGACTACTCCCGCTCGGCGGCCGTGACGGCCGAGCTGGTGGACGTCGGCGCGGGCGATCATGCCGCCGACTACGACGGCAGGAACGTGCGCGGCCGGATCGTCCTGGCCTACGGATCCCCCGCCGCCGTGACCGACCAGGCGGTCTGGAAGCGCGGCGCGGCCGGCATCCTCGCCTGGTCCTCGACGCGCGCCAACGCCCTCGCCGACGCCCCCGACCAGATCGCCTGGCAGAGGGTTCCGGAGAGAGACGGGCCCAACGGCGAGAAGACGACCTTCGCGTTCATCCTCTCGGCGAGAGCCGGAAAGGCGCTCTCCGACCGCCTGAAGAAGGAGGCCCTGCGTGCCCACATCCTGATCGAGTCGGCCGTGTTGCCCGAGAAGAAGTCGGCGATGGTGGAAGGCCGGATCCGCGGGACCGACCCGGCGCTGCCGGAGATCGTGCTGACCGGCCACCTTCAGGAGGAGAAGTTCTCGGCCAACGACGACCAGTCCGGGGTCGTCAACGTCCTCGAGATCTCGCGGGCGCTGACCCGCCTGATCGCGGAAGGGAAGATCGCCCGTCCCCGGCGAGGGATCCGCTTTTGGTGGTGCGACGAGATCCGGTCGGAGTACCGCTACTTCGCCGACCATCCGGGCGAGGAGAAGAAGTTCCTCGCGAACCTCAACGAAGACATGGTCGGCGCGAAGCAGTCCGTCGGCGGCCGGGTTCAGCATTTCACGAGGATGCCGTGGTCGAGACCTTCGTACCTCGCAGACGTCCAGGAGAGCGTCCTCGACATGGTCATCGCCGGGAACAACAGCTTCCTCCCGGCCGGGCAGGCGGGCTCGAACCAGCCGGGCGGCGTGTTCAGCAAGCCGATCTTCTCGCACCTCGGGACGCGGGAGCCTTACCACGCCCGGGCGGTTCCGTACTTCGACTCCACCGACCACCTCGTCTTCAACGATTCCTGGGTCGGCGTTCCGGGGACGACCCTGACCAACTGGCCCGACGAGTACATCCATTCGAGCGGCGACGACCTCTGGCAGATCGACTCAACGCAGTTGAAGCGCAACGCCTTCGTCGTGGCGGCAACGGCGCTGTGGCTCGCGAACGCCGGAGCGGCCGAGGCTTCCAGGCTCGCCCCGTTCGTCGCTGCGCGGGGCCTCGAGCGGATCGCCCGCGACGCGGCCCTCGCCTCGGCAAGCCGAGTCCTTCCTTCGTCGATTGAGAGGGAGGAGGCGACGATCGCGTCGATCCAGGCGCTGGCGCCCGGCGACCCGTCTCTCGCCGCGAGCCTGGAGCAGCGCCGAACGGAGCTCCGCAAGGCGGCGAGCGCGATCCGGGACTCCGTCGTCGGGTCCACACCGGCCTCTGCGGCGACCGAAGAGGAGAGGCGCCTGGCCGCGCGGGTGCCGAAGCGCGGAGCGGCGGCCCTTTCCGACTGGCTGGCTCTCGAGCGGAAGGTCGCCGACAAGCGGGCGGACGAGGCGCGGCGCCGGCGCGACGAGCGGGAAGCGGCGGCGGCGAAGCCAGCGAGGGGAAAAGCAGTCTCGCCCGCGGCCGCCGAGGCGGAACAGAAGAAGCTCACGCCCCTGATGCAGTGGGAGGCGATGAATTGGGTGGACGGGAAGACCGACGCGGCGACGATTGCGCGGCGCGTTTGCGCCGAGGCGCTCTCGGCCGGCTCCTGGTATTACGGAGAATGCACCCCGGCCCTCGTCGAGAAGTTCTTCGAGGGTCAGGCTAAGGATGGGTTGATTACGTGGTGACGCGACCGGGAAGGGCGCGGCGCCCCCCCAGGATCGCTCGCCGCCGTCATCCTCACCTCCAATGCCCCTCGACCCAGTAGTAGCCGTGATGGTTGTGTCCCCAGTGGCCCGCCGCCCAGTGCCCGTGCGCATGGGGCGGAACGGCCCATCGTCCGGGGACCCAGACGTAGGCGCGCCCGTCCCACCGGTGATAGCCGCCGACCCAGACGTGGGTCGGGCCCGGCGCGACCGCGCGCGTCTCGACGACGAGCGGGGGCGGGGCGATGCTCACGTAGACGCGCGCCCCGGCGATCGCCGGAGGAGCCATCGCCGCGATCAGCATGGCTGCGACCGCCAGGGAACAGAGGAGCCGTTTCGTTGTCATCCGTACCTCCTTCGATGTGCGTTACCGCGCTTCGAGTAAGAGACGATGCGAACAATGGACCGGTTGACGCCCGGCCGCTAGAGCTCTCCGGAGACGACGCGCCGCAGCGTCTCGCCGTCGATATTTCCACCGGAGAGGAGAATTCCCACCTTCCGGCCCGCGAGCTCTTCGCGCAATTTCATCAGCCCCGCCAAACCGGCCGCGCCGGCTCCCTCGGCGAGGTTGTGTGTCGTTCTCAGAAGGACGCGTACGGCTTCCGCCATCTCACCCTCTGATACCAGCACAAAGCCTGCCAGCCCCTCGAGGAGAGCCGGGAACGTCATGTCATAGGTATTCCGTGTCGCGAGACCGTCCGCAAAAGTGTCCGCGGACTCGCGGGCGACGCGGGAGCCGGCCTTCCAGGAGTCGTGCGCGGCGGGAGCCCTCCGAGCCTGGACCGCGTACACGGGCAGCCCGGGCCGGAGCGCCCTGGCGACCGTCATCGCGCCGACCGCCTGGGAGCCTCCACCCACGCTGACGACCATCGCCTCGATGTCGGGGCGTTCTTCCAGGATCTCCCACGTCGCCGTCGCGGCCCCGGCGATGACGTCGCGGTCGTTGGTCGAGTGGACCATCGTGAGGCCGCGTTCGCGCATCAGAGCGAGCGCGACTTCCAGCGACTCGTCGTAATCCTTCCCGCGTTCGACGAGGTCCGCCCCGAGCCCGCGCATCCCCTCGTTCTTCTCCGGGTTGTTTCCGAGGGGCACGCAGATCGTCACCGGCACGCCAAGCAGAGAGCCGGAGTACGCGACACCCAGCCCGTGGTTGCCCCGCGTCGCGGCGACGACTCCCCGAGAGCGCGGGTCCTCCGGCATCGCCGTCATCATCGAGAGGGCGTTGCGGACCTTGAAGGAGTTGGTCGGGTTGTGGTTCTCGTGCTTGACGTAGACGGAGATGCCGTTGCCGACCGCGTCGTCCAGCGCCGCGTACCGGCGCAGCGGCGTCGGCCGCAGGTAGTCCTGGATCCTCCGCCGGGCGCGGAGGACGTCCTCGAGGGTGATCGGCCAGGCGCCCGGCTTTTCCGTTTCCATCGGCCCGTGACAATATAGCGGCCGATTCGACGATGCCGCCGCGCAGGAAGAAAGCGAAAGAAGCCTCGAGGGGTCTGGCGGCCGAGGAGGTCGCCTCCGGCTCGCCGCCGAACGCCGCCGGGCAGCTTCGGGAGTCGATCGAGAAGGACGGCGGCTCCGTTCTCGCCGTCTTCCGCGACCCGCTCGGGAGCCACTGGCAGGTGCTGGCGGCGCTTCCCCTCAGGATCGTCGAGCCGACTCCGTTCCAGCGCGACCTCTCCGACGCTCACGTCAAGCGGCTGACGAACGTCATCGACACGCTGGGCCGCTTCCTCGACCCGATCATCGCGGTGCGGACGGACGACGGCGTCTACTGGACGCCCAACGGCCATCACCGCCTCTCCGCGATGCGGCGCCTCGGAGCGAAGTCGATCGTCGCCCTGGTTCTCCCCGAGAAGGAGATCGCCTACAAGATCCTTGCTCTCAACACGGAGAAGGCGCACAACCTGCGAGAGAAGTCGCTCGAGGTCATCCGGATGGCGCGGGATCTCGCGGAGCACGAGTCGTCCATGCGCGGGGGACCTGGCGGTCCCCCGGGCCCCCTGGCCGAGAAGGACTACGCGCTCGACTTCGACGAGCCGGCGCTCCTGACGCTGGGGATCTGCTACGAGAAGAACGGGCGCTTTCCGGGCGGCGCCTACCACCCGGTCTTGAAACGCGTGGACGAGTTCTTCGAG
Organism: Thermoanaerobaculia bacterium; assembly: GCA_035263845.1. Classification (GTDB taxonomy): domain Bacteria; phylum Acidobacteriota; class Thermoanaerobaculia; order UBA5066; family Gp7-AA6; genus JAWOLE01. The sequence goes on from DATFQY010000227.1 coordinate 41,191, forward strand.
GAGAAGCTGCCGCGCGCGCTCCAGAAGCGGGAGAAGCGCGCCGGTACGGTGATGGCGCTGGAGGAGGCCGTGTCGAAGGCGATCAAGGCGCTCCAGGAGAAGGGATTCCAGAGCCCGTACCTGCGCGCCTTCGTCGTCGCGCGGATCAATCCGCTCCGTTTCCAGAAGAAGGGGTCGGCGAAGGCGGACTTCGACGCGACGCTGGACAAGATGCTGGCGTCGGCGAAGAAGTTCAACGCGGAGTCGGTCAAGGCGGACCAACTCGCCCGAACGGGCGGTGCGCCGGAGGAATCATGAGCAGCCAGCTGCGGTGGACGGTTCTCGGGACGGCCGCGATCGCGGCCCTCGCGGCGGCGGCGTTGTCTTCTCCCGCCTCGCCGCCGGTGGACCTCACGAAGGCGAAGGTGGTGGACCTGACGCACTCCTTCGACGACAAGACGATCTACTGGCCCAACTCTCCTTCCACATTCAAGCTCCAGAAGCTCGCCGACGGGCAAGCCGAGGGCGGCTATTACTACCGGATGAACTCCTTCTGCGCGCCGGAGCACGGCGGGACGCACCTCGACGCCCCGTCTCACTTCTCCAAAGACGGATGGACGGCCGAGCAGATCCCGCTTTCGAAGCTCGTGGCCCGCGGGGTCGTCATCGACGTGTCCAGGCAGGCGGCGGCGAATGCGGATTACCGCCTGGCGCCGGCGGACGTGAAGGCGTGGGAGAGCCGCAACGGTCCGATTCCTGCCGGTTCGATCGTCCTCCTCCGGACGGGATGGGCTTCGCGGTGGCCGGACAAGAAGCGATACCTCGGCGACGACACGCCCGGCGAGACGTCGAACCTTCACTTCCCCTCGTACGGAAAGGAATCCGCGGAGCTCCTGGTCAAGGACCGCCACGTCGCCGCGCTTGGCCTCGACACCGCGTCGATCGACTACGGCCCCTCGAAGGACTTCATCGTCCACCAGGTCGCCAACGGAGCCAACGTCCCGGGCCTGGAAAACCTCGCCAACCTCGATCAGCTCCCCGAAACCGGAGCCTGGATCGTCGCCCTTCCCATGAAGATCGCCGGAGGCTCCGGCGGCCCGCTTCGAGCAATCGCGCTGATCCCATAGTGAACGACCGGGCGGGCGGGGCAATCCCCTCCTCTGCGACTCCGGGTGCGAAACTCAGCTTACGAGGAGGCTTTGACGATGGGGGCGGCGCCCTTGGGAGACGCCGCGATGGCAGGGGTCCACCAGGAGAGGATCCTCTTCACGTAGCTTTGGGTCTCCCGATAGGGAGGGACTCCGCCGTAGTTTTCGACGGCGTTCTCTCCGGCGTTGTAGGCGGCGAGGACCAGCTCGGGGCGGTGGTCGAAGCGGTCCATCAACTCCTTCAGGTACCGGACTCCGGCGCGGACGTTGGCCACCGGATCGAAGGGCTGTGACAGCGAGAGGCGGTGCGCGGTCGCGGGCATCAGCTGCATCAGGCCCCGGGCGCCCTTGCGGGAGACGGCGCGGGGCTCGTAGTTGGATTCCGCGCGGATCAGCGCGGAGACCATGGAGGCGTCCACGCCGTAGCGTCGCGACTCCTCGGCGATGAGCTTGTCGAAGGCGGTGTTGAAGAGGGGCTTGCGGTCCTCGCGGTAGGAGAGGTCGTAGTTCTGCGCCAGCGTCGGAAGCGACGGGTCGAACTGGTCGCACAATTCCACGATCTCGTCCTCGACGATCCGCTCGACCCGGTTCAAGTCCACGCGGTAGCTGCCGCCGCCGGGAACGCCGATCTCGAGCTCCTGCTCGTCCACGACCCTGTAGGTGGCCGCCTTGACGACCCGTCCGTCGTCGAAGACGACCAGGTCGGCCCGGCAAGGCGCGGCGGCCAGGGCGGTCACGGCTGCGCCGAGGCACAGGACCAGTTTGGAAAGGAGTCTCATCCGGCTCGGGCAACGGGTGGGGGGCAAGGGTTATTCCGTTCGGCCCCCCATTGTGCCACGGCGGCGGGCCCGGGGATGGAACTCGTCGTAGACCCGCCGAAGCCTGGAAGAGGAGACCCGCGTGTAGATCTGCGTCGTCGAGATGTCGGCGTGACCGAGCATCATCTGGAGGGCCCGCAGGTCCGCGCCGTGCTCGAGAAGGTGGGTGGCGAAGCTGTGGCGGAGCCGGTGGGGCGTCAGGCGGGAGCGGATCCCGGCGCGGCGGCCGTAGCCCTCGATCAGCTGCCAGAAGCGCTGGCGAGTCATGGGCCGGCCCCGCGGCGTCAGGAACAGGTGCTCCGAGCCCCTCGTATCGAGGGCCGGCCGGACTTCCGACACGTAGCGGGTCAGCCACTTTCCGGCGGACTTCCCGAAGGGGACGAGCCGTTCGCGGTTGCCCTTGCCGGTCACCCGTAGGATTCCCTCGGCGACGTCCACGCGGTCCCGTGGAAGCAGGACGATCTCGGAGACGCGCAGGCCCGACGCGTACATCAGCTCGAGCATCGTCCGGTCCCGCAGCCCCAGCGGAGTCGCGCAGTCCGGCGCCTGGAGGAGTGCCTCGACTTCCTTCTCGGAAAGGGCCTTGGGCAGCGACAGCCCCGCCTTCGGGTTGACGAGGTCCGCCGTCGGATCGTTGCGGTACTCCAGGTGAACGCCCGCGAACCCGTAGAACCCGCGCAGGGCGGAGAGGGCCCGCGCCGTGGAACGCGACGAGAGGCCCCGGACCTTCAGCTCCTTCATGTACCGGGACAAATCCTCGCGTCCGACTTTCCCCGGAGCCAGCCGTGCCTTCTCGATCCACCATCCGAACCGTTCGAGGTCGGCGCGATAAGCCTTCACGCTCGCGGACGACAGCCCTTTTTCAACCGCGAGGTGATCGAGATACGTCGGAAGGTGCTTTTGAAGGAAATCCCCGCCCGGGGACCTGTCGACTGTCGACTGTCGACTGTCGACTTTCCTCAATGAGCGGTGACCGCCGATCGCGAGACGACCGCGAGAATCTCCTCGTCCGAAAGAACCCGGTCGCTCTCCTTGGCGCGGCGGAAGATCTCCTCGACGAGCTCGTGCCGGGGCTCGATGCCGTGGTTCTCCAGCCAGCACTGGACGTTGGAAAGCCCGCTCATCGGCCCGATCTCGATGACCTGCGTGCGTCCGACCATCCCGGCGGGGACACCCGAGTAGACGCGGTCCGCGAGCCACTCGTCCCCCTTCTTGCGCGCCTTGATGATCGCCGCGGCGTGGACTCCGGTGCCGGTCCGGAAGGCGTCGCGGCCGACCACCGGGTAGTTGTCCGGGATCGGGACGCCTGTCGTGCGGGAGACGGCCGAGCAGTAGTCGTGGAGGCTGGTCAGGTCGCGGTCGATCCACCCAAGGAGCTGGAGGTTGACGAGGAGCTGGTCCATCGGCGTGTTCCCGACGCGCTCGCCGATCCCCAGCGCGCAGGCATGGACGCGGTGCGCCCCCGCCTCGAGCGCCCAGAGGGCGTTGGTCACGCCGAACCCGCGGTCCTGGTGCCCGTGCCAGTCCACCTTCACCTCGGGGTTGACCTCGAGCACCAGCCTGGAGACGTAGCGGATGACGTTGCGCACGCCGTCGGGCGTGGCGTGGCCCACGGTGTCGCAGACGCAGACGCGCCCGGCGCCCGCCCGGATCGCCGCGGTGTACATCTGGCGGATGTGGTCCGGGTGCGCGCGCGTCGTGTCCTCGGTCACGTACATGACCGGAAGCCCCGCGCGGACCGCGAGCGAGACCGCCTCCTCCGTCATCCGCAGCATCCGGTCGAGGTCCCAGTCCTCGGCGTACTGGCGGATGGGCGAGGAGCCGATGAAGCACGCGACCTCGATCGGCAGGCCGACCTTCTGGGAGATCTCGATGATCGGAACGATGTCGGCGGCGACCGTCCTCGCGGCGCAGTTGGGGCGGATCTTCATCTTCGTGTCCACGATCTCGCGGGCGATCCGCGTGACCGTGGCGACGACGTGCGGGCCGGCGCCGGGCAGGCCGATGTCGGCCGAATCGATGCCGAGCGCCTCCATCAGGTGGAGGATCTGGAGCTTCTCCTCGACCTTGGGGCTCTTGACGGAGGGAGACTGGAGGCCGTCGCGGAGCGTCTCGTCGTCCAATTCGACGGTCCCGCGCGCGGGGAAGACGGCCCCCCCGGCTCGGTTCCAGTCGTAGATCAGGTCGGATTCCGGAGGATGCACCGCTCGCCTCTAGGTTGAAAGTTTATCACCGCCCCGTGAAGCGGGCCGGCCGCTTCTCCAGGAAGGCGTTCATTCCCTCGCGCATGTCTTCCGTGGCGGCGCAGAGGCCGAAGAGGGTCGCCTCGTAGGCGAGCCCCTCGGACAGCGGCATCTCGACGCCGCGCCGGATCGCCTCCAGCGCGTAGCGGACCGCCGCCGGGCTGTTGCGGACGATCGCGCGGGCCAGCTCCTGCGCTCCGGCGAGAGCGCCGCCGGCGGCAACCACGCGGTTGACGAGGCCCAGCCGGTGCGCCTCCGCGGCGGTGATCCCCTTCTCGGCGGTCAGGATCAGCTCCGCCGCCTTCGCCGTGCCCAGCAGCCGCGCGAGCCGCTGCGTCCCGCCGTAGCCCGGAAGGATCCCGAGGCCCGTCTCGGGAAGGCCCATCTTCGCGTTCTCCGACGCGACGCGCAGCGTGCAGGACAGCGCGAGCTCCAGGCCCCCGCCGTACGCGTACCCGTTGATCGCGGCGATCGTCGGAAACGGAAGGCCCTCGATCCGGTTGAGCAGCTCCTGTCCGCGCCGGGCGTGCTCGCGCCCTTCAACGGGAGTCAGCTTCGCCAGCTCACCGATGTCCGCTCCCGCGATGAAGGCCTTCTCCCCCGCCCCGGTGAGGATCAGGCAGCGCAGATCGGAATCGGACTCGGCGACGGCGACCGCCGAGGAGAGCTCCTCCTGGACCGAGGCATTGAGCGCGTTCAGTTTCTCCGGGCGGTCCACCGTGAGGACACGGATCCCGTCGGCCGTCTCGACCCGGATCGTCTGGCCGCTCATCGCCCTTCCCCGTACTCGTAGAAGCCGCGTCCCGACTTCTTGCCGTACCGTCCGGCAAGCACCATGCGCTTCAAGAGAGGCGGCGGCGCGAAGCGCTTCTCGCGGTACTCGTGGAACATGATCTCGGCGATCGCGTAGGTCGTGTCGAGACCCACGAAGTCCAACAGCCGCAGCGGCCCCATTGGGTGGCCGCAGCCCAGCTCCATGCCGCGGTCGATGTCCTCGCGGGATCCGACGCCTTCCTCCAGCGCTCTCACCGCGTCGAGGAGATACGGGACGAGCAGCCGGTTGACGACGAACCCCGAGTTGTCGTGCGCTCGGATCGGCTCCTTGCCCAGCGACTTCGCGAAGTCGAAGACGGTCTTCTCCGTTTCCTCCGAGGTCGCGATGGTTCGGACGACCTCGACCAGCTTCATGACCGGCACGGGATTGAAGAAGTGAAGCCCCGCGAACCGGTCGGGCCGTCCGGTCGCCGTCGAGATCTCGGTGATCGTCAGCGACGAGGTATTGGAGCAGAAGATGGCGTGCGGAGCGCAGACGCGATCGAGGACGGTGAAGGCCTCCTTCTTCGCGTCCAGGTCCTCGACGATCGCCTCGAGGACGATGTCGCAGCCGGCCAGGTCCTCGAGACGGGTCGTCGTCGAGAGCTTCGAGCGGGCCGCGTCGCGGGCCCCGGCCTCGAGCTTTCCCTTTTCGACGGCCTTGCCCAGCGAGCTCTCGATCCGCCCGACCCCCTTCTTCGCCAGCTCGTCCGACACCTCCCGGATGACGGTCGCGTAGCCCGCCTTCGCACAGACCTCCGCGATGCCCGAGCCCATGAGGCCCGCGCCGAGGACCCCGACTTTCTCGATCTTCATCCGTTCTCCGCTTCGACGACCACGGCGATTCCCTGCCCGCCTCCGATGCACGCTCCGGCAAGGCCGTAGCGTGCGCCGCGGCGGCGGAGCTCCTTCAACAGCGTCAGGGTGCAGCGAGTCCCGGTGGCGGCGAGCGGATGCCCGAGCGCGATCGCCCCGCCGTTGACGTTGAGCTTCTCGGTGTCGAGGCCGAGCTCCCGGATGACGCCGAGGATCTGCCCGGCGAAGGCCTCGTTGATCTCCCAGAGGTCGATTTCTTCCTTTCGCAGGCCCGCCCTCTCGAGCGCGGCGCGAGCGGCCGGCGCGGGGCCAAGTCCCATCAGCTCCGGCTCGCATCCCACGACCGCCGAGGCGACGAGGCGGCCCAGGGGCTTCCTGCCGAGCTGATCCGCCTTCTCGGCCGACGCGACGACGACGGCCGCCGCGGCGTCCACGATCCCGGAGGCGTTGCCGGCGGTGACCATGCCTCCCTCGCCGAAGGAGGGCGGGAGGGCGGCCAGGCCTTCGAGGGTCGTGTCGGGGCGCAGGTGGTCGTCCTTCTCGATGCGGATCGTCTTTCGGCCGGCCTTGATCTCGACCGGCACGACCTCTTCCGACAGCCGGCAAGCCGCCCAGGCCGCCGCGGCGCGCTTCTGCGAGGAAAGAGCGTACGCGTCCTGCTCCTGCCGCGTGATTCCGTATTTGGCCGCGACTCGGTCGGACGTCTGGGCCATGTAGAGCCCGGCATAGGTGTCCAGCAGCGCCACCATCAGGGAGTCCTCGAGCTTCCCCTGCCCCAGGCGCAGGCCCTTGCGGGCCCCCCGGATGACGTGAGGGGCCTGGGACATGTTCTCCATCCCGCCGGCCAGAACCGTCGACGCCTCCCCGAGGAGGATGCGGTGGGACGCCTGGACGATCGACTCGAAGCCGGAGCCGCAGAGCCGGTTGACGGTCAGCGCCGGGACCTCCTTGGGAACCCCGGCCTTGAGAGCCACGTGCCGGGCGCCGTAGATAGCGTCGCCCGAGGTCTGAAGAGCGTTGCCGAAGATGACGTGGTCGATCTGCCCCGGCTCGACCCCGGAGCGCTTCATCGCCTCCCGCGAGGCGTAAACGGCCAGGTCGATCGCGGAGACGTCTGCGAAGGAGCCGTTGTACTCCGCCATCGGGGTCCTGACCCCGTCCAGGATCACGATCTCTTTTCTGTCTTCCATGGGAGCCCCCAAAACCCTCGAAATTTACAACAAATAAGTAGTGCTCCCGACCCGTCCCGGGTTCAGGAGCCGCGGGTCCAGACCCGGGCATGGAAGCGGCGGCGGACCTCGTTGAAGTTTGAGTCGCGGACCGTCGGGTGGATGCGGTTGGTCAGAAGGACGGCGATTCGATGGGATTCGGAGTCGAGCCAGACCGAGGTGCCCGTGAAGCCGGTGTGGCCGAAGGAGCGAAGGGGCATTTCCGGGGACGCCGATCCGGCGCCGCGCGCGGTCTGCCAGGACAGGCCGCGGCCCTCAGCGAGAAGCGGGGTCTGGTCGGTGCAAAAGTCTTCCCGATAGTCGAGGAGCCAGGTTCGGGCGAGCGACCAGACGTCCCGGGCCGTTCCGAAGAGGCCCGCGTTTCCGGCCACCCCTCCCCGACGGTTGGCGTTTCCGTCGTGGACTTCTCCCCAGACGACTCCCGTGCGGAACCGGGGATAGGAAAGGCCGAGAGCCGCAGTCATCTTCCGCTCGGTTTCGTCGCCCTTTTCCGTGGCGGCCGTCGCGCGGGCATCCGGAGGGAGGAATCGGGCGCCCGATCCGGCCCGCTTCGCGACGAGATCGGCAAACGCCCGGTCGATCGGCCCGCCGAAATGCGCCTCCAGGACGTCGCCGAAGAGCAGGAAGTTGAGGTCGCTATAGATGACCTTGGAGCCGGGAATCGCCGCCGGCTCGATTTCCGAGAGCGTTCGGGCGTACTCCCGGGCGCCCTCGCCTCGCGCGTAGAGCGGGTACCAGGCCGGCAGGCCCGACGTGTGGGTCAGAAGGCTCCGAAGCGTGACTCCGTCATAGCGGGTCTTCTTCCAGGCCGGAAAGAACGCCCCCGGCGAGCGGTCGAGGTCGAGGCCGCCGTCCGCGGCGATCCGGGCGAGCGCCCCGCAGCACAGTGGCTTGGTCAAGCTGGCGAGGTCCCAGAGCGTCTCCTCGGAGACGGGCACGCTCTCCGGCTCGACGGCGGCCCGCCCCGCATGGGCCCCTTCGCGGATGCCTTCGGGATCGCCGGCGAGGGCGCAGGCGCCGGGAAAGGAGCCCCGGGAGATCTCCTCTTCGATCCAGGCCGCCAGCGAGGTCACTGGGGAGGCGCCTGGATCTCCGCCCGCCGGGGAACGATCCGCTTCGCGTTGGCCGCGACGTTGGGGGCGACGGCATCGGGCGCCTTGACGGCGGAGCGCTCCTTCTCCAGCGCCGTCACCTGCTCCTCGAGCTTCCGGCGCGTCTCCTGGTCTTTGGCGCCGCGCGAGGCCTCTCTCACGGAGGCGATCGTTCGAGCGTAAGTCCCGTCGGCGGCGGTTCGGACCTGCGTGGCTTCCAGGAACACGAGCGCTTCCAGGACCCGAGCCCGGGCCCACGCGTACTCCTCCGGATCCACGCGGACGGCCGCGGCGGCTTCTTCGTCGGTTCGTCCGCGCGAGGCCCGCCGCACCCGGATGTAGCTGTCGATCTGCGCGTTGGTCAGGAGCCCGTCGGCGGGCGGGGCAAACCGGACGATCTTCGCCACGCCGGGAAGCGAGCTCTTGGGCTCTGCCTTCGGGGCCTCCTGGCCGCACGACACCAAAGTGCAAGTGACCGCAATGGATGTAAAGATTTGGAGGGCGCGCCGCACTTTGCCGAGTGTAATTTAGGTGCTGACAGTCTTCCCTCTCAACCGTTAGAATCGCGGCTCAGGAACACTTCCGTGGCTGTACCCGAAAAAATCGGTAAATACGAGATTTCCGAGCAGATCGGTGTCGGCGGTTTCGGGGCCGTTTACAAGGGCCGCGATCCGTTCATCAAGCGCACGGTCGCGGTCAAGACCTGCCAGCTGAACGACCCCGAGATCAAGAGCCGGTTCTTCCGGGAGGCCGAGCTCGCCGGGAACCTCCACCACCGCAACATCACGACCATCTACGACTTCGGGGTCGAGAATGACATCCCCTACATCGTCCAGGAGTTCCTGAGCGGGGAAGACCTCGACAAGATCATCAAGCGCGGTGAGAAGCTGACGCCGGCCCGAAAGATCGAGATCCTGATCCATATCTCCGAGGGCCTCCATTTCGCGCACGAGGCCCACGTCATCCACCGCGACATCAAGCCCGCCAACATCCGGATCCTGGAGAACGGCGCGGTCAAGATCATGGACTTCGGGATCGCCAAGTCGCTCCAGTCCGAGTCCCAGCTGACCCAGACGGGGATCACGCTGGGGACCTCGGCGTACCTCGCTCCCGAGCAGATCCGCGGCGAGACCCTGGACCGCCGCACGGACGTCTTCGCGCTGGGCGTCCTCGCCTATGAGCTGCTCGCCTACCAGAAACCGTTCCGCGGCGAGCACCTCTCGACGATCCTGTACCGGATCCTGAACGAGGCCCCCGAACCGATCGACCAGATCGCGCCGGAGGTGACGCCGGCCCTCGCCGCGATCGTCAACAAGGCGATCGAGAAAAACATCCAGAACCGCTACCCCTCGATGGAGGCGATGCGGCAGGACCTGATCAGCGTCTACCGGCAGGTCGCCGGCGGAAGCGGCGCCATCCCGACCGGGTCGTTCTCGTCCGCCAGTCCGGGCGCGGCGGCCCCCTTCGATCCGGACGAGACGATCAAGACGCCGAGCAAGGGGATGGAGACGAGCCACATCACTCCGCCTTCGGGCGCCCTGGCACGCGTCCCGGCGCCGGAAGACGCGACCGTCATCTCCGAAGCCACCCCGCTCCCCGCTCCGCCGCCTTCTCCGAAGTCCGGCGGGCTCGAGCTCGTCAATTTCCGCGACCCGAGCCAGCGCACGGGTGACGCCAAGCCCGAGGCCGCCGCCGAGGCGGCCGCCGCGGTTCCGTCCGGCGGATCGAACAAGGGCGTGATGATCGGCGCCGGGTTGGCCGCCGCCGCAGTCATCGGCATCGGAGTGTTTCTCCTGATGCGCAGCAAGAAGCCCGAAGTGCCCGCGCCCGCGCCGTCCGAGACGGCCGCCAAAGCACCGACGGCTCCGATCGTCTTCCCTGCGCCGCAGGTAGGCCAGGACTCGGCCTCGGCGGCGAAGCCAGCGCCGCCCGCGGCACCTCCGAAGGCCAAGGCGGCCGAGCCGAAGCCGGCCGAAGAGAAGGTCGCCGAGAAATCGGCGTCAAAGAAGAGCGAGAAGAACGAGGCGCCCGCGAAAGCCGCCAAAACCTACAAGGTCCAGTTCAGCTCCATCCCCGTTGCGACGCTCTCCGTGGACGGAAAAAAGATCGGCCCCTCGATCCCGGCCCAGGTCGTGGACCTGTCCGAGGGCAAGCACACGCTGCGCTTCGAGACGCCGGACTTCCCGCCGTACGAGAAGTCCTTCACCGTCAGCTCCAGCGCCAACCCGCCGATCGCCTACCGGTTCCCGGTCGGCGTTCTCGTCATCAACTCGCCGGCCTGGGCCGGGGCCAACGTGCTCATCGACTCGAAGTTCAAGGGAATTTTGATCGGCGAGAAGAGTTTCCAGATCACCGCCGGGCCCCACAAGGTCACGCTCTCCCGCGAGGGAGTCAATCCGTACACGACCGAGGTCAACGTCTCCGACGGCGAGAAGAAGACACTTTCGCCTCCGGAGCCGACCAAGGCCCAGGAGGGATCCTCTTGAAGCGCTTCGCCGCGATTCTCGCGATCGCCCTGATGGCTGCCGCCGGGGCGGCGTACGGCCAGGAGCCCGACAAGATGGAGGTGGACGCCAAGAAGGCCTTCGACGCCGGCCGCTTCCAGGAGGCCGCGGAGAAGTTCGCCAAGGCGGCGGAAGGCGCGGACCTCTCCGCCGACCGCAAGTCGGAGCTCTACTTCCAGAGCGCGTGGGCCTACTTCATCGGCGGCAACTCCAAGTCCTCGCGGGAGAACCTCAAGGCAGCGTTCACGGCCCGGCCGAACCTGGAGATCGTCGCCGACTTCTACAGCCCCGATTTCGTGCGCCTCGCCCAGACCGTCCGCGCGGAGGTCTCGGGCGCGACCGCTCCCTCGGCCGACCTGTCGGAGCTGAAACGGATGGCGCGCGAGAAGCTCGCCGACAACAAGGCGGAGGAGGCGCTCTACGACCTGAAGCGCGCCGAGAGCTCCACGGACCCGCAGATCCACCGGCTGATGGCCGAGGCGTACGACAAGATGGGCCGCTCCGCCGACGCGGACGCCTCGCGGCGCAAGGCGTCGGACCTGGAGAAGACCGTCGTCACGGCGACTCCCCTGCCGGGGACGGCCCCGGCGGCTCCCGCTGCGCCGGCCCCGGCCGCGGCCGCCGGCGCGGTCGCAGGAGGCGTCAGCGTGGCTCCGCTGCTCGAGTCCGCCGAGACCTCGCTCAAGAAGGGCGACCTTCGCAACGCGCAGGTCATCGCCAGCAAGGCGCTCGACGTGGACCCGAAGAGCTCCGAGGCCCACCGCATCATCGCGGACGCGGCGTTCGGGATGGGACGGGAAGCGGACGCCGAGCGCGAGTACACGGCGGCGATCACTCTCGACCTGGCCAACGCGAAAGCCGAGCTGGGCCTGGCGGCCCTGGCCGAGAACCAGCGCAAGTGGAACACTGCCGCGAGCCACTACCGGCGCGCCCTGGAGCTGAACTCCCGCAGCATCCAGGCCGCGCTGGGGCTGGGGCGCTCGATGGACGAGCTCAAGGAGAAGACTTCCGCGCGCATCGCCTTCGGGCGCGCCGTCGAGACCGATCCGACCGACGCCGTCGCCCGCAACGACTACGGCGTCTTCCTCTCTCGCGCGGGAGAGGACGACGCCGCCATCGAGCAGCTTTCCGAGGCCGTGCGGCTTTCCCCGCAGACCGCGATCTACCACGAGAACCTGGGCCGCGCCCACCGGAAGAAAGGCGCGGCGAAAGAGGCCGAGCGCGAGCTCGCCGAGGCGGCGCGCCTGAACCCGAAGGACGCCCAGGTCTGGGAGGCCGTGGGTCACCTGCTCAAGGAGCAGAAGCGATTCGACGAGGCCGCGACGGCATACCGCTCCGCCTACCAGATCGACCCCTCCAGCGAGGAGGCGGCGAGCGGCCTCTCGGTCGTCCTGATCGAGGCGGGCAAGGCGGACGAGGCGGAATCGGTTCTCACGAAGGCCGTCGAGACGAGTCCGAAGGGCGCATCGCTCTGGAACAACCTCGGGGTCGCGAGGACCAGGCGCGGCAACTACGCAGGAGCGGTCGAGGCTTTCCAGAAAGCGATCGACCTCGACGGGAACTTCGAGATCGCTCGCGCCAACCTCGCCCGGGCCGAGCAGCTCGCAGGCCTCGAGCGCGCGGCGTCGTAGGTTCCTTCGGCGGGGCCATGATCCTGGGCGTTTTCCTCTTGCCGGCGCTTCTCGCGGCGGCCCCCTCTCCCGACGCCCACCGCGCCGAGATCGAAGCGTGGCGCGCGAGACGGATGGCCAGCCTGAGAAAAGAGGACGGCTGGCTGACGCTCGTCGGCCTCTTCTGGCTCGAGCAGGGCGAGAACCGCTTCGGCAGCGACAAGAAGAACCGGATCGTGTTTCCTGAGGGCTCCGCGCCGAAGGCGATGGGGTCTTTCGACCTGGCCGGCGAGACCGTCACCCTTCACGCCAGGCCCGACGGGAACCTGACGGCTGGAGGCAAACCGGTCACGACGATGGTCCTGAAGACCGATGCCGACGAAGGGCCGACGCTCCTGACCAACGGTCGGCTGCGCTTCTACGTCATCAAGCGAGGAAAGAAGCTGGGCGTTCGCGTCAAGGACAGCAAGTCCCAGGCGCTCGCCGACTTCCACGGGATCGACAGCTACCCCGTGGACCTGAAGTGGCGATTCGAAGCGCGCTTCGACGCCTACGATCCTCCCAAGCCGGTCGCCGTCCCGAACATCCTCGGCTCCGTCGAGCAGGAGAAGTCCCCGGGAGCGGTCGTGTTCGAGGTCGCCGGCAAGGAATACCGCATCGAGGCGGTCAAGGAGGCCGGGTCGGACGACCTCTTCCTGATCTTCGGCGACCAGACCAACGGGTTCGAGACCTACGGAGGCGGCCGGTTCCTCTACACGGCCCCGCCGGACAAGGACGGGAAGGTCGTCGTGGACTTCAACAAGGCCTACAACCCTCCCTGCGTCTTCACTCCCTACGCCACCTGCCCCCTGCCTCCCGCCGCCAACCGCCTCTCCCTCCGCGTCGAGGCCGGCGAGAAGCGCTTCGGCGAACATTAATCGTCGCCTCGGACATTGGACCTTGGTCCGACCTTGGACATTGGACCTTGGGCTTTGGACCCACTAGACCTTGGACCTTGGATCCGGTCCTTCAACGCGCGGGCGGGCCTCCCAGCGCTTCGAGCAGCTCCGCGAGGATCCGCGCGGTCGCTCCCCAGATCACGTGCTTGCCGTAGTGGTAGAAAAGGATTACTCCCTCCCGCCCGGGAATCGGCTGCGACTCACGAATCGCCGGATCCATCAGCGATGGCAGCGGCGCCTCGATGACCTCCGCGATCTCCGCCTCGGCGGGCTGCCAGACGTAGGGCTGCGGCACCGCGGCGACGTACGGCTCGACGTAAAAGTTCGTCACGGTCACGATCGGCGAGAGGCTGCCCAGGGAGACGACGTCCCGGCGGGCGATCCCGAGCTCCTCCTCCGTCTCGCGCAGCGCCGTCTCGTAAAGGCTGTCGTCCTCGGACTCTTCGCCTCCGCCCGGAAACGAGATCTGGCCCCGGTGGTGCTCGACGCTCTCGGTGCGCCGCGTGAAGAGGACCCAGAGCTTCGCGTCGCGAACGAAGAGCGGGACGAGGACTCCGGCGCGGCGGTCGTTCTCGCCGGGCGTGGGCCGGGGCCCGGGCGGTAGGCTCGAGAGGCGCGACCGCACCTCTTCGATCCATCCGGGGCGAGGTTGCGCCTTGCCCAGGTCAGGCCCCCACGGCGCGTCCGGCCTCGGCGCGCGACTTCAGGTAGGCCTCGATGAATGGCGTCAGCTCGCCGTCGAGGACCGCGTCGGTGTCGCCCGTCTCGTGGCCGGTCCGGTGGTCCTTGACCATCCGGTAGGGGTGGAGGACGTAAGAGCGGATCTGGCTCCCCCACTCGATGGATTTCTTGTCGCCGACGAGCTTCTCCTCCTCCGCCCGCCGCTCGTCGAGCGCGCGCTGGTAGAGCCGGGCGCGCAGAACCCGCATCGCCATGTCGCGGTTTCTCCCCTGGCTGCGCTCGTTCTGGCAGGTCACGACGATGCCGGTCGGCAGGTGCGTGATCCGGACCGCGGAGTCCGTGACGTTGACGTGCTGGCCGCCCGCGCCGCTGGAGCGGTAGGTGTCCACGCGGAGGTCCTTCTCGGCGATGTCGATCTGGATGTCCTCGTCCACCTCGGGCGAGACGTAGATCGAGGCGAAGGAGGTGTGCCGGCGCTGCGCCGCGTCGAACGGCGAGATGCGCACGAGGCGGTGGACGCCCATCTCGGACTTCAGGTACCCGTAGGCGTGGTCCCCGACGACGTGGAGCGTGGCGCTCTTGAGCCCCGCCTCCTCGCCGTCCTGCCGGTCGATCAGGTCCGCCTTCCAGCCCCGCCCTTCGCAGAAGCGCAGGTACATCCGCAGGAGCATCTCGGCCCAGTCCTGCGACTCGGTGCCCCCGGCGCCCGCGTGGATCATCAGCCAGGCGTTCTTCGAATCCTCGGGGGAGCTCATCTTGACGGAAAGCTCCAGCTCGTCGGCGAAGGCGCCGGCGGTCTTGAGGGTCTCACGGGCATCCGTCTCGGCGGGCTCGCCCTCCTTCAACAGGTCGGTGAACGTCAGGAGCTCGTCGCGGAGCTCATCCAACCGGCCGGCCGTCTCGAGCTTGCGCTCCTGGACACGGCTCTGCCGAAGCGTCTCCTGGGCTTCCTCGGGGCGGGACCAGAAGTCGGGGGCGGAGGCTTTCTGCCTCAGTCCTTCGAGCGCGCTCCGCGCGGCGTCGGAATCAAAGATAGCCGCGAAGCGATTGGAGTCGCTCCGAGGCGGCCTTCAGGGCGGCAATGAGGTCGTCGCGTTCGGTCATCTCTTGGAGTCGACAGTCCACAGTCGACAGCCGACAGTCATCCGGAGCGCCGAAGACGGAGCCACCGGATCGTTCCGAAGAGTAGCACGGCGAGGGCGACGAAGTCGGCGGTCCGGGGGATCCAGTAGCCCCAGCGGACCCAGGGCGTCGTCACCTCGATGAGCCGGGCCCGGCCCGGAAGGACGGCCGGAAGGTCGGGAGGCATGTAGAGGCGGATGCGGCCCAGGTCGTCCACGATCCCGGAGATTCCGGTGATGGCGGCCCTCAGGAGATAACGCCGCGTCTCGACCGAGCGCAGCAGCGCCCCCGCGAAGTGCTGCGCCTGCGCGCCCGCTTTTCCGTACCAGGAGTCGTTGGAGATCGTGACGAGGAGATTGGCGCCGAGCCGTCCCACCTCCTCCCGCGCCAGCGACGGATAGAGGATTTCGTAACAGACGCCGACGCCGGCCTTGAGCGTTCCGTCCTCGAGGACCGCCGGCTCCGCCGCCGGAGAGAACGCCCCGATCTCGGAAGAGACCTGCCTCGCGAAGAAGAAGAGCTTCGGCAGAGGAACGTACTCGCCGAAAGGCACGAGGTGGACTTTCCGGTAGGCCGGTCCGACCAGTCCGCCCGAGCCCGCCAGCCGAGCGACGTTGAAGTAGCTGCCGTCGGGTATCTCCTCGACGTCGTTGAAGAGGATTCGTCCGCCCGACCGCGAGGCTACCGAAACGAGGTCCTCCCGCAGCCGGTCGCTCCTCTGCCAGTAGAAGGGGAATGCCGATTCGGGAACCACGATCAGCTGCGGCTTGCGCTCCGCGGCCGCGAGGGCCTGGTCGAGGACCTGCCGGTAGGCCGCCGCCGATCCGCCGGGAGCGCGGCGTTCTTCCTCGCGGATATTGGGCTGAAGGAGCGCGACGGAGACCGTCTGCCCCGGCACGGGCGCCTTGCGGAGGCGAACCGTTCCCGCCGTCGCCAGCCCGAACGCCAGCAGCGCGGCGAGGAGGAGGGGCCGGGGGCTGCGCGTCCGGATCGTTGCCGCGAGCAGGGCGGCCCCGGCCATGACGAGGAAACCCAGACCGTACACGCCCCAGACGGACGCCGTCTGGATCCAGATCGAGTGGCGGTAGAGGGCATGCCCCGTCAGGTTCCAGGGGAAGCCCTTGTAGACGAAGGAGCGGGCGTGCTCGGACGCCATCCAGAGGAGGGGGAAGACCGCGAGCCTCGCCATGGATCCGGCCGGCGCGAACGCGGCCGTCCCCCAGGCGACGAAGGCCGGCCACTCCGACAGGATCGCCGCCAGGAGCACGAGGCAGACAACTCCCATCGCCGCGCCCTGTCCCCCGTAATGGGTGACGACGTAGATGATCCACGGGATGGACGCGCACCAGTACGCCATCCCGAAGAGAAACCCGGAAAGGAACGCCCGCCTCCGGCTCTCCTCTTGAGTCAGCGCGACGAGCCACGGAACCGGCGCCAGCGGAAGAAGGACCACCCACTCGAACGGGGGAAACGCCGGCGCGAAGAGGAGACCCGAGACGAGCGCGCTCGCGTAGAGGACCCAGCGCCCGCGCAACCTATCGCCCGACGCCCGCCGACTCGGCGAATTCTTCCGCCCGGTATGACGACCGCACGAACGGTCCCGAGAAGACGTGCCGGAACCCCATCGCCTCCCCCGCCTCGCGGTATCGCTCGAAGGCGTCCGGATGCACGTACTCGACGACCGGCAGGTTCTCCCTGGACGGCCTCAGGTACTGCCCGATCGTGACGATGTCCACGCCGGCTTCGCGCATCCTCGCGAGAAGGTCCAGGACTTCCTCCCTGGTCTCGCCGAGCCCGACCATCAGCCCCGACTTCGTGGTGATCTCCGGATCGAACGCGCGCGCCGCCTCCAGGACCGAGAGCGAGCGCTCGAGCTTCGAGCCGCGCCGCGCGACCGGGTAAAGGCGAGGCACCGTCTCGACGTTATGATTGAACACATCCGGCCCGGCCTCGAC
>DATFQY010000228.1:0-20234 GCA_035263845.1 Thermoanaerobaculia bacterium
GATCGCGGCGCTGGCGGCGGACGGGCCTTCGGTGATACACCGGGTGTACCACCTGGATCGAGGGTTCGTTCGAATGGAAGAGAAGCTGTCGGCCCTCGGAGGGCGCGTGCGGAGGCTCTCGAGCTCATGAGCGCCCTGCCCCGGGCCGCCGGTGAGGTCCTCCTGAAGGTGGAGAGCGTGACGCTCTCCTTCGGCGGGGTCTCGGCGCTCACGGATGTGACCCTCGAAGTCCGGGAAGGCGAGATCTGCGCGATCATCGGACCCAACGGCGCCGGCAAGAGCTCGCTCTTGAACGTCATCAATGGCGTCTACCACCCGCAGCGGGGCAGCGTGATGTTCCGCGGGGTGCGGCGCCGCCGGATGGTCCCGCACGAGACGGCGAGGCAGGGCATCGCCCGGACGTTCCAGAACATCGCCCTCTTCAAGGGGATGTCGGTCCTCGACAACATCATGACCGGGAGGAACCTGAAGATGCGCTCGGGGATCCTTTCCCAGGCGATCTACTGGGGCCCGGCGCGGCGGGAGGAGATCGAGCACCGCAAGGCTGTCGAGCGGATCATCGACTTCCTGCAGATCGAGGCGGTGCGAAAGACGCCGGCGGGCCGCCTCCCCTACGGCCTCCAGAAGCGGGTCGAGCTCGCGCGGGCGTTGGCGGCGGAGCCGGAGCTCCTGCTGCTGGACGAGCCGATGGCCGGGATGAACGTCGAGGAGAAGCAGGACATGTGCCGCTTCATCCTCGACGTCAACGACGAGTTCGGGACGACGATCATCCTGATCGAGCACGACATGGGCGTCGTCATGGACTTGTCCGATCACGTCGTCGTTCTCGACTACGGACGGAAGATCGCGGACGGTCCACCAGACCAGGTGCGCAGCGATCCCGCCGTTGTCGCTGCCTATCTCGGAGTGGCTCATGGATAAGGTCCAAGGTCATCGCTGATGGACTGGTCGTTCTTTCTCGAAGTCGCCATCGGCGGGCTCCTCGCCGGCGTCATGTACTCCCTCGTCGCGCTCGGCTTCGTGCTGATCTTCAAGGCCTCGGGCGTCTTCAACTTCGCACAGGGCGCGATGGTCTTCCTCGCGGCGCTCATCTTTGTCTCGCTGGTCGAGAAGAAGTGGAACCTTGCCCTTGCCTTCGCGGCGACGCTGGCGGCGATGGTCGTCCTCGCATTCGTCGTCGAGCGGTTGGTCCTGCGGCCGCTCGTCAACCAGCCGCCGATCTCTCTCTTCATGGCGACGATCGGCCTGGCTTACCTGATCGAGGGGACCGCGCAGGGCATCCTCGGCGCCCAGGTCCACGGCCTCGACATCGGGATCCCGGACACACCGATCCAGCTCGGGGCGATCAACGTCAGCCGCTTCGACCTCTTCGCCGCCGGCGTGGCGATCGTCCTCGTGGCTTTGCTTTCGGTCTTCTTCAGCAAGACCCGGGTGGGAAGGGCGCTCCGCGCGGTCGCGGACGACCACCAGGCGGCGCTGGCGGTCGGGATCCCGCTGGAGCAGATCTGGGTCATCGTCTGGACCGCCTCGGGGTTCGTCGCCCTGGTCGCGGGGATCCTCTGGGGCTCGCGGACCGGCGTCCAGTTCTCGCTGACGTTCACGGCCCTGAAGGCGCTGCCGGTCCTGATCCTCGGCGGCTTCACCTCTATTCCCGGGGCGATCGTGGGAGGCCTGATCGTGGGCGCCTCGGAGAAGCTCGCGGAGGTCTACATCGGCCCGAAGATCGGCAGCGGGATCGAGAATTGGTTCCCGTACGTCCTCGCCACCCTGTTTCTCCTCGTGCGCCCCGAGGGCCTCTTCGGCGAGCGGCGGATCGAGCGAGTGTGAGCGTGCGATGATCTACCGCGAGGCCGGCCAGCTCAAATCGAGCTACGAGGCGGACCAGCAGATCTTCCCGATTCTCCAGGACCGCATCGCCTTCCTCGGGCTCCTCGCGGCGGCGTTCGTCCTCGTGCCGCTCGTCGGGAACGACTACTGGTTCAACGCCATCCTGATCCCGTCGCTGATCCTGTCGCTCGCCGCGCTCGGACTGAACATCCTGACCGGCTACGCAGGGCAGATCTCGCTCGGGTCGGCCGGCTTCATGGCGGTCGGGGCGTTCGCCGCCTACAACCTGATGCTGCGCGTCCCGCACATGCCGGTGCTCGCGAGCTTCTTCCTCGCCGGCCTCGTCGCCGCGGTGGTTGGCCTTCTCTTCGGGCTCCCGAGCCTCCGGATCAAGGGCTTCTACCTGGCCGTCACGACGCTCGCGGCTCAGTTCGTCATCGAGTGGGCGCTGACGAAGTTCTCCTGGTTCTCCAACAACAGTCCCTCGGGAGTCATCAACGCGCAGAAGATCGTCATTCTCGGCGTCCGCTTCGAGACGCCCGTCCGGCGCTACGTGCTGACCGCGGCGATCGTGGCGCTCCTCGCTCTGGCCGCCAAGAACCTCGTGCGGAGCCGCCTGGGCCGCGCGTGGATGGCGATCCGCGACATGGACGTCGCCGCGGAGGTCATCGGGATCCCGATGCTGAAGACCAAGCTCCTCGCCTTCGGCGTCAGCTCCTTCTACTGCGGCGTCGCCGGGGCGCTGTGGGCCTTCGCGTACCTGGGCTCGGTCGAGCCGCAGGCCTTCGACCTGAACCGCTCCTTCCAGATCCTCTTCATGGTAATCATCGGCGGGATGGGAAGCATCCTGGGGTCCTTCCTCGGCGCCGGGTTCATCGTGCTGCTGCCGATCCTGCTGAACGTCGCCGCCCACTCGTTTTTTCGCGGCGGTGTCAGCCAGACCCTTGCCTCGAACCTCGAGCTGATGGTCTTCGGTGCCCTGATCCTCTTCTTCCTCGCCGTCGAGTCCCACGGCCTGGCCCGGCTGTGGCAGATCGGCAAGGAGAAACTGCGTCTCTGGCCCTTCCCGCATTGAGGTCGAAACAAACAGGAGGTTCGCGATGAGACCTGCATTGATGTTCGGCGCCCTCGCCTTCGCCCTGGCCGCCGGTGCGGCCGCGCCCGCGCTCGCCCAGAACGAGCAGTTCATCCCGATGGCGGACTACCGCATCGGCCCCTACGCCGCCGGCGGGACGGGGACGTTCGGCGGGTTCATCGACTACCTGGACATGCTGAACAAGCGCGACGGCGGCATCAACGGCGTCAAGCTGACCTGGGAGGAGTGCGAGACCGAGTACAAGAACGACCGCGGGGTCGAGTGCTACGAGCGGCTCAAGAAGAAGGGCCCGACCGGCGCCGCGATGTTCAACTTCCTCTCGACCGGGATCACCTACGCCTGCATCGAGCGGGCGACCGCCGACAAG
Organism: Thermoanaerobaculia bacterium; assembly: GCA_035263845.1. Classification (GTDB taxonomy): domain Bacteria; phylum Acidobacteriota; class Thermoanaerobaculia; order UBA5066; family Gp7-AA6; genus JAWOLE01. The sequence continues at coordinate 3,291 of DATFQY010000228.1, forward strand.
ATCCCGATCGTCTCGATCGGCTACGGCCGCGCCGATTCCTCCGACGGCCGCGTCTTCCCGTACATCTTCCCGCTGGTCACGAACTACTGGAGCCAGAACACGTCCAAGATCAAGTTCATCGGGATGAGGTCGGGCGGAATGGACAAGCTGAAGGGGAAGAAGATCGTCAACCTCTACCACGGCTCGGCCTACGGCAAGGAGACGATCCCGATCCTGGACCTGCAGGCGAAGAAGTACGGGTTCACGGTCACGCACCTCGAGGTCCCCCACCCCGGAAACGAGCAGGAGTCGCAGTGGCTCCAGATCCGCCAGTTGAAGCCGGACTGGGTCATCCTGAGAGGCTGGGGCGTCATGAACCCGGTGGCCCTGAAGACCGCCGCCAAGGTTGGCTACCCGCGCGACCACATCGTCGGAGTCTGGTGGAGCGGAGCAGAGGAGGACATGATCCCCGCCGGCGACGCGGCCAAGGGCTTCATCGCGGCGGCGTTCCACCCCTCGGGGACGAACTTCACGGTCATCCAGGACATCAAGAAGTACGTTTACTCCGGCGGGCACAAGGGCAACCTCGAGGACATGAGCCGGTTCGGGTCGATCTACTACAACCGGGGCATCATCCACGGGATCCTGAACACCGAGGCGATCCGGACGGCCCAGGCGAAGTTCGGCAACAAGCCCCTGACGGGCGAGCAGGTGCGGTGGGGGCTGGAGAACCTAAACCTCGACGACAAGCGGATCAAGGAGTTGGGCGCCTACGGCCTGCTGCAGCCGCTCAAGACCTCCTGCCTCGACCACGAGGGCGGCGGCGCCGTGAAGTTCCAGCAGTGGGACGGGAAGAAGTGGAAGTTGATCTCCGACTGGATCCCGGCCGACAAGGACATGGTCCGGCCGATGGTCGAGGAGTCCGCCGCGGCTTACGCGAAGGAGAAGGGGATCAGCCCGCGTGACTGTTCCAAAGAGTGAGCCGGAGGGGGCGCAGCCGCTCCTGTCGGTCAACAACATCGAGGTCATCTACGACCACGTGATCCTCGTGCTGAAGGGGGTCTCCCTGGAGGTGTCGGAAGGGTCGATCGTGGCGCTCCTTGGCGCCAACGGCGCCGGCAAAACGACGACCCTGAAGGCGATCTCCAACCTCCTCGGCTCCGAGCGCGGGGCGGTGACCAAGGGAACGATCGAGCTCGCCGGAAAACGGGTGGACAACCGCAACCCCAGGGAGCTGGTGCGCCGCGGCGTCATCCAGGTCATGGAAGGGAGGCGCTGCTTCGGCCACCTGACCATCGAGGAGAACCTTCTGACGCCGGCGTTCGCGCGGCACGCCCGCCGGTCCGAGTTCCTCCGGGACCTCGAGAAGGTCTACGAGCACTTCCCACAGCTGAGGGCGAGGAGAAAGAGCCTCGCGGGCTACACCTCCGGGGGCGAGCAGCAGATGACGGCGCTGGGGCGGGCGCTCATGGCGCGCCCGAGGATGGTCCTGCTGGATGAGCCGTCCATGGGCCTCGCGCCAAAGTTCGTGGAGGAGATCTTCGACATCGTCCGAACGCTCAACGAGAAGGAGGGCGTGACCTTCCTGCTCGCCGAGCAGAACACCGCGGTCGCCCTCCGCTACGCCGACTACGGCTACATCCTGGAAAACGGGCGCGTCGTCATGGAGGGGACGGCCGAGGAGCTTTCCGGCAACGAGGACGTCAAGGAGTTCTACCTCGGCATCTCCGCGGCAGGAAGGCGGAGCTTCCGCGACGCCAAGCACTACCGCCGCCGCAAAAGATGGCTGGCGTGAGCCACTACGACGACCTGGAGACACGGGACCCGGCCGAGCGCGAGGCGGCCCTCTTCGCGGCCCTGCCGGCGCACCTGGAGCGAGCCCGGCGCGGCTCGCCGGCGATGGCCCGCCGCCTGGAAGGAATCGAAACCGACGGAATCTCCAATCGTGAAGGGTTCGCGCGGATCCCCGTGCTGCGCAAGTCGGAGCTGGCGGAGCTCCAGAGGCAGGATCCGCCGTTCGGAGGCTTCGGCTCGCGCGATGCCGCCGTGTCGCACGTCTTCGCGTCGCCAGGCCCGCTGTACGAGCCCGCCGGCGAAGGCGATTTCGCGAGCTTCGCCCGGGCGCTCTGGGCCGCGGGCTTTCGGCGCGGAGACCTCGTCTACAACACGTTCTCCTACCACTTCACACCGGCAGGCGTGATGGTGGACGCCGGGGCGAGGACGCTCGGCTGCTCGGTCTTCCCGGCCGGGACCGGCCAGACGGAGCTGCAGGTCGCGGCGATCGCGGACCTGAAGCCGGCCGGCTACGCCGGGACGCCGTCGTTTCTGAAGATCCTCCTCGAGAAGGGCATCGAGACCGGCGCCGACACGTCCAGCGTGAACAAGGCGCTCGTCTCCGGCGAAGCGCTGCCCGCGGCGCTGCGCGAGTTCTTCTCCTCGCGCGGAGTGTCGGTCCTGCAGTGCTACACGACCGCGGAGCTCGGCGTGGTCGCCTACGAGTCGGACGCGCGCGAGGGGCTGATCGTCAACGAGGGACTGATCCTCGAGATCGTCCGTCCCGGGACCGGAGACCCCGTGCCCGACGGCGAGGTCGGCGAAATCGTCGTGACGAACCTCCACTCGGCACCGTACCCGCTCGCGCGGTTCGGAACCGGCGATCTCTCCGCCGTCCTGACCGGGACCTCTCCCTGCGGCCGGACGAACGTCCGGATCCGCGGCTGGCTCGGCCGCGCCGATCAGAGCGCGAAGGTCCGCGGGATGTTCGTGCACCCCGGCCTCGTCGCCCGTGTTGTGCGCCGCCACCCCGAGGTGCGCCGCGCCCGGCTCGTCGTGCGGAGCGAGAACGACGCGGACGAGATGACCCTGCGCTGCGAGACGGAGGCTCCCGCCGCGGACCTGGCCGGGCGGCTCGTCGAATCCCTCCGCGAGGTCTGCAAGCTCCGAGGCGAGGTCGAGCTCGTCGCCCCGGGAACTCTTCCCAACGACGGCAAGGTGATCGAGGACCTCCGGCCGATCCCGTGATGACGTCCAGCCGAATGATCGTCGATTCTCACGTTCACCTGCTGCCGGAGCGGCTCGCCGCGAAGATCCGCCGGTTCTTCGTCGAGCGCGGCGCTCCGCCGATGCCGTACCCGTACGAGCCGACAGAGGCTCGGGAGGCCCTCGTCCGCGCCGGCGTCTCGCGGTGCTGGAGCCTCCCCTACGCCCACCGAGGCGGTGTCGCCTCGTCGCTCAACCGCTGGATGGCGCAGGCCTTCCAGGGGGACCCCTTCGTCGTCCCGGGGGCCACGGTCCATCCCGACGACGACGTCGTGAAGGTCGTCTCCGAGGCGAGCGGCGAACTCGGCCTGGCGGTCTTCAAGCTCCACTGCTCGGTGGGGCGCTTCTCCCCGGACGACCGCCGGCTGGACCCGCTCTGGCGAAGCGTTTCGAAGAGCGCGGCGCCGGTCGTCCTCCACGCGGGGAGCGCCCACGAGGGCACGGCGACCGAGGCGGAGATGGACGCTGTCTTTCGGACCGCGGCGCGGTGGCCCGACGCCGCGATCATCGTCGCCCACTTCGGCTGGCCGGCCGTCGGGAAGACTCTCGAGCTCCTCGCACGGACACGGTCCGTCTGCGCCGACCTGACGCCGGTCGTCGCGGACCCGGTGTCGCTCTCCCGCGAGGAGATCGCCGGCCTGGAGCGGCGCATCCTCTTCGGCTCCGACACGCCGACGGTGGCCGTTACGATCGAACAGTCGCTCTCGCGCGTGCGCGCCTGGGGCCTCCCGCCGGAGATGGAAGTCGCGGTCCTCGGCGGCAACGCCGGCCGGCTGCTCGCCGCCGCGCGCGGCAGCGCGACGCCGCGGAGGGCCGTGCCGTGAGCGACACGTTTCCGCGCCTGATCCTCGGGCACGCCCGCACGTGGCCGAAGCGGCCGGCGATCCGGGAGAAGGACTTTGGGATCTGGCAGACCTGGACCTGGGAGGAGGCGGCGGGGCAGATCCGTGCGCTCGCCTGCGGGCTGGCGGCTCGCGGCTTCCGGCGGGGCGAGTGCCTGGCGATCATCGGCGACAACCGGCCGCGACTCTACTGGGCCATGGCGGCCGCGCAGAGCCTCGGTGGCATCCCGGTCCCGCTCTACCAGGACGCCGTCGCGACGGAGTGGATCTACCCGCTCAACCAGGCGGAGGTCCGGCTTGCGATCGCCGAGGACCAGGAACAGGTGGACAAGCTTCTCGAGATCCGCGACCGCTGCCCCGACCTGGCCGAGTTCGTCTACGACGACCCGCGCGGGCTGCGGCACTACGACCACTCGCTCCTCGTGGACTACGGCGCGCTCCAGGAGCAGGGACGGGCCTTCGACCGGGAGCATCCCGGCTTCTTCGAGGTGGAGGTCGAAAAGGGATCGGGCTCCGACGTCGCGATCGTCCTCTACACCTCCGGCACGACCGGGAACCCCAAGGGCGTGATGCTTTCTCACGACAACCTGATCGTCACCGGACGCAACGGCATCGAGCGGGAGGGGCTCGCCGAAACCGACGAGCTGCTGGCCTACCTCCCGATGGCGTGGGTCGGCGACAACCTCTTCTCGTACGCGCAGTCGTGCGTCGCCGGGTTCTGCGTGAGCTGCCCGGAGTCGTCCGAGACCGTGATGAACGACCTGCGCGAGATCGGGCCGACGTACAACTTCGCGCCGCCGCGCATCTACGAGAGCATGCTGACCCAGGTCCTGATCCGGATGGAGGACGCGGGGGCGTTGAAGCGCGGCCTGTTCCGTTACTTCATGGAGGTCGCGCGGCGCTGCGGCGCGCGGATCCTCGACGGCCGGCCCGTTCCCGCCGGAGACCGCCTCCTCTACGCTTTGGGGCGGGTCCTCGTCTACGGGCCGCTGAAGAACGTCCTCGGGCTGTCGCGCATCCGCCTCGCCTACACCGCCGGCGAAGCGATCGGGCCCGACCTCTTCGGCTTCTACCGCTCGCTCGGGATCAACATCAAGCAGCTCTACGGATCGACGGAGGGATCGGTCTTCGTCTGCGTCCAGCCGACCGGGAACGTCAAGCCGGACACGGTGGGCCCGCCCGTCAAGGACGTCGAGGTTCGCATCGAGGAGAGCGGCGAAGTCCTCTTCCGCGGCCCCGGCGTCTTCCAGAGCTACTTCAAGAACCCCGAGGCCACGGAGGCGGCCAAGACCCCCGACGGGTTCGTGCGGACGGGAGATGCGGGCTTCTTCGACGAGGACGGGCACGTCAAGATCATCGACCGGGCGCGCGACGTGGGGCGGCTTCGGGACGGAACGCTCTTCGCCCCGAAGTACCTCGAGAACAAGCTGAAGTTCTTCCCCTACATCCGCGAGGCCGTCGCGTTCGGCGACCAGCGCGGGTACGCCGCCGCCTTCGTCAACATCGACCTGCCCGCGGTGGGCAACTGGGCCGAGAAGCGCAGCCTCCCCTACAGCGGCTACACGGACCTGGCCGGCCAGCAGCCGGTGGCCGAGCTGATCCGCGAGTGCGTCGAGAAGGCCAACCGCGACCTCGCCGGCGACCCGCGGCTGGGCGGCTCGCAGATCCGCCGGTTCCTCGTTCTCCACAAGGAGCTCGACGCGGACGACGGCGAGCTGACCCGAACGAGGAAGGTCCGTCGCGGGTTCATCGCCGAGAAGTACGCGGAGCTGATCGAGGCACTCTACTCGGGCCAGGAGAGCTGCCGGGTCGATGCGGCGGTCCGGTTCGAGGACGGCCGGGTCGGCCGGATCGAGGCGGACGTGAAGATCCACGAGGCCCGGGTCTTTTCGACAGGTGGTAGGTTGTAGGTGGTCGGTGGTAGGGATGACCGCGCCATTGCCTGACACCTAACACCGACCACCTGACACCTGCGAAGCGGGAGCGAGCTATGAGCGATTGCGTCTTCTGCAAGATCGCCGCGGGGGAGATTCCGTCGAAGAAGGTCTTCGAGGACGGGCGGATGCTCGCCTTCGAGGACATCAACCCCCAGGCGCCCACGCACATCCTCCTGATCCCGAAGAAGCACTACGTGGACCTTCACGACGCTTCCGAGGACCCGGCCCTGCTCGGCGAGATCCTGACCCGCTCGGCCGCGATCGCCCGCGAGCGCGGGATCCGCGACTACCGGCTCGTCAGCAACAGCGGCGCTAAGGCGGGCCAGGCCGTCTTCCACCTCCACTTCCACATCCTGGGCGGCCGCCAAATGGGCTGGCCCCCGGGGTGACGAGTCCGTAGTCCGTGGTCCGAAGTCTGTAGTTCGACCAGGGACTAAGGACAAAGGACTAAGGACTTCTCTTCGGAGTCGGTGTGGGAGCGGGCCCCGCGGTGGCTAGCACGACGGGGGTCCGCCCGGGCCCGGCGAGGGGCGGGATCCGGTAGATCGAGATTCGGGACTTGTCGCGCAGCTCCCGGATCCACTTCTCGACCTCCTCGTGGAAGACCCGCTGCGTGGAGCGGCTGCGCATCTCTTCGGAGACCTGCTCAAAGGGGGGAATCGGCAGGTTCGCGGCCTTCCGCTCGGGGACATAGACCTTCTCGTACTCCTCCTTCGCGCGGTCCTCGTCGGCGAACGCGATCGGCCGGAACCGGTCCTGGAGGTAGCGCTCGATGACGAGCTGCCTCTCCACCATCGCGCGCACTTCCGACGGCGTCAGCCCCGCCGCCGCGAACTCGGCGTCGGGATTCTTCCCTTCCGCGGTCAGCCGCTCCCGGAGCTTCTTCTGGGCGGCCTCGACGTCGGAGGCGTCCGGCGCCGCCGGCCCGAACCGCAGGGCGTCCTCGTACTGGAGCCGCTCGTCGATCAGGGCGTCGAGCACGCGGGCCCGGAACTGCTCCGTCGTCTCGGTCTTCTCCTGGACGAGCGCGGAAACGGCCATCGCACGGCGGACGTCGCTCTCGGCGATCGCCGTGTCGTTGACGGTCGCCGCGATGCGGTCCACCGTGGCTCCGGGAGCCAGGAGAGCCGCAGCGAGCAGCGGGCCGAGAAGGAACCTCACGGAGGGATATTAGACAATTGCCCCATGGCCGGTCGCCTCGTCCTCGTCGGCACGCCCATCGGGAACCTCGAGGACCTTTCTCCGCGCGCGCGGCGCGCGCTGGAGGAGGCGGACGCGATCCTCTGCGAGGACACGCGCGTCACCGCGAAGCTCGCCGCGCGGTTCGGCATTTCCGCCGAGCGGCTATCCTGCCCGGCGCCGCGGGAGAAGGCGCGAGTGGCCGAGCTTCTGCGGAGGCTCGACGCGGGCCAGACGGTCGCCCTCGTTACCGATGCGGGCATGCCCGGCCTCTCGGATCCCGGAGAGCACCTCGTCGCCGCCGCCGCAGCCGCGGGCCATGCTGTCCAGGTCGTTCCTGGCCCCTCGGCCCCGGCGGCGGCCCTGGCCATCTCGGGGATCCCCGCCGTGCCGCACCTCTTCGCCGGCTTCCTCCCGGCGAGGCAGGGGGAGCGGCGCCGCTTCCTCGAGGCCCTTCGCGACCGAAGCGAGACCCTCGTCTGGTTCGAGGCTCCACACCGCCTGCTGGAGTCGCTCGAGGACGCCGCGGAGATCCTCGGGCCGCGGCGGGCGTGCGTCGCCCGCGAGCTGACGAAGGTTCACGAGGAGGCGGCCCGAGGGGCCCTGCCGGAGCTCGCCGCGGCCTTCCGCGCGCGGGGCGAGGGGCGGGGCGAGGTCACCGTCGTCGTCGAGGGCCGCGGGCAGGCCCGCGCCGCGATGGGAGACGAGGAGATCGACCGGGAGATCGGCCGGGCGCTCGCCGCGGGAGGCGAGAAGCGCGCGGTCGCGAGGGACCTGGCCCGGCGCTCGGGCCGCCCGGCGCGCGAGATCTACGCGAGAGCGGTCTCGCTCGGAGGAGGCCGGAAGGGTTGACCGCGCCGGCCGTGTCGGTCGAGGGCCTGACGAAAGTCTTCCGGAGCTACCGGCGGGAGGAAGGCCTGGCGGCCGCCTTGAAGTCCCTCGTCCGCCGGCGCTCGACGGAGACTGTGGCGGTCTCGGACGTGACGTTCTCCATCCAGCCTGGCGAGATGGTCGGCTACATCGGCGCCAACGGCGCGGGCAAATCCACGACGATCAAGATGCTGACGGGGATCCTGACGCCGACCTCGGGAAAGATCCTCTGCAACGGGTTCGTCCCCTGGCGAGAGCGCACCCGCTACGTCGCGACCATCGGCGTCGTGTTCGGCCAGCGCACGCAACTCTGGTGGGACATCGCGGTCGTGGAGTCCTTCCGGCTCTTGAAGGAGATCTACGGCGTCTCCGACGCCGATTACCGGGACCGCATGGCCCTGTTCGACAAGGTCCTCGGGATCGCCGCGTACCTCCACCAGCCGGTCCGCAAGCTCTCGCTCGGGGAACGCATGCGGTGCGACCTGGCGGCGTCGCTCCTCCACCGGCCTCCCCTGCTCTTCCTCGACGAGCCGACGATCGGCCTGGACATCGTCGCCAAGGCGAGCGTCCGGGAGTTCCTCCAAGAGATCAACCGCCGCGACGGCACGACGGTCCTGCTGACGACTCACGACCTCTCCGACATCGAGACGCTGTCCAGAAGGGTCCTCGTGATCGACCACGGCAAGCTCCTCTTCGACGGCGCGCTGTCGGAGCTGCGGGACCGCATCCTGCCTGTGACCTCCATCATCTTCGACGTCAAGACGGTGCCGGCGCCCTCCCTCCTGTCCTGGAACGGCCTGACCGTGTCGGAGGTCGGCGCACACCGCTACCGGGTGGACATCGACCGCAGGTCGCTCTCCCCCGCCACCGCGGTCAAGGAGATCGTCAACCGCTTCGACGTCGCCGACCTCTCCATCGAGGAGCCGCAAATTGAAGAAGTCGTCAAGAGAATCTACCGGGAGGGAATCGCGTGAGCGCCGCGGCGATCAACCTGAGGGCCGCGATCCCGTTCGCGAGGGTCGGCTTCCTCAACATGCTGGCGTACCGGGCGCGGTACTACGTCGGCGTCCTGACCTACCTCTTCAACGTCGCCGTCTACTACTTCATCTGGCGAGCGGTGTTCCGGCAGTCGGCGTCGGTCGTCGGGTTATCCCTGCCCGAGATGATCACGTACGTCGCGGTGGGCTGGACGATCCGCTCCTTCTACTTCAACGAGATCGATCGGGACATCGCCGCGCAGGTCCAGGAGGGGCGGCTGGCCATGAACCTGATCCGGCCCGCGGACTTCCAGACGGTCATGATCGCGGACTCGGCCGGACAGTCCGCCTTCCGGGCGGTCCTCTTCACGCTGCCGATCGGTGTCGTGATCGCGTTCCTCTTCCCGGTCCGTCCGCCCGTGTCGTTCGCCGCCGGTGTTCTTTTTCTCTTCTCGGCGGCCATGTCGTTCTTCCTCGTGGCCGCGATCAATTTCCTCGTGGGCCTGATCGCGATCCGAACGAAATCCATCATGGGAATCCTCCGCGCGAAGTACCTGATCCTGGAGCTCCTCTCCGGGCTCCTGATCCCGACGACGCTCTTCCCCGAGCCCTTCCGGTCGGTCCTCTTCGCGTCCCCGTTCCCGCACATCAACTACACGCCCGCGGCCCTGTACCTCGGCAAGGCGACGGGGCTCGGCGCGCTGCGCCTGCTCGGCCTGCAGGCCGCGTGGACGATCGCGCTGCTCGCGCTCGGACAGTGGGCGTGGCGGAGCTCGCGCTCCCGGATCACGATCCAGGGCGGATGAGGCCGATTTGTGATCGCTAGCCTTCGAAGGCACTTCCGGTTGTTCGTCCTGTACTTCGGGCAGTATGCGAAGGCGCGGCTGGAGTACCGGGCGGACTTCTTTTCATCGATGTTCGCGTCGTTCCTGGGCACCGCCGCGGCGTTCGGTTTCCTGTTGATCCTCTTTTCGCGGGTCCCGGCCGTGAAGGGTTGGAAGTTCGAGGAGATGGTGTTCCTCTACGGGTTCTCGCTCGTTCCGCTCGGCGTCTTCAACGTGTTCTCGTGGAACCTCTACCTCTTCTCCGACCGGTACCTGATCGAGGGACGGTTCGACCGCGTCCTGCTGCGGCCGGTCTCCTCAGTCTTCCAGATCCTGTTCGAGTCCTTCCGGCTGGAGTCCGTCCAGGAGACGCTGACCGGGCTTTTCGCCATCGTCTGGGCGTCGCGGCGGATGGGCCTGACCTTCGGCGTCCTGGATGTCTTCCTGTTCGTCCTCTGGGCGTTCTTCGGCGCGCTGATCTACCTGGCGATCTTCCTGGGGCTGACGGCGACGTCCTTCTGGATCGAGGACCGGATCGGGATCTCGCCTCCGGTTTTCAACCTGATGCAGTTCGGCCGGTATCCGCTGACGATCTACGATGCGTGGGTGCGCTTCGCGCTCTCCTTCGTCATCCCTTTCGCCTTCGCGTCGTTCTACCCGACGGCGCGGTTCCTCCACCGCCCGGAGTTCCTCCGCGAGTTCTGGGCGGTGCCTCTGGTCGCCGCGATCGCCTCGGCCCTCGCGTTATCGCTGTGGAAGAGCGGCGTCGCGAGGTACCACTCCACCGGAAGCTGATCCCCTTGTCATCCTGAGCGCAGCAAAGGATCTGTTCTCGTGGGCCCTTGACCGGGGTAGATCCTTCGTCGCTACGCTCCTCAGGATGACAAGGGAGAGCGAACGGGTCCTATTTCCATTCCACACCGAGCCGCGCCAGCAAAGCGGCGCAGGTCTCGATGCCGTCCCAGAGGTTCTGGATGCGGAGGTTCTCGTTGGCGGCGTGCTGGTTGTTGTCATGGTTGACGATCGGGATCCCGACGACCGGCGTCTTGAGCTTCTCGAGGAACAGGTACATCGGGATGCTTCCGCCGAGCGTCGGGAGCCGGACGATCGGCCCTCCCGTGGAAGCCTCGATCGTGCGGACGACCGCCCCGGAAACGGGCAGGTCCATCGAGGTGCGGCCCGACGGGTAGCCGCCGGAGTTCCAGGCAACCTTGAGGAGCCGCGGCGTCTTCGCCCGCGCCTCGCGGTTCGGGTCCTCGCGGATGATCGTGAATCCCTGCCGCCGCACGTGGTCCTCGAAGAGCGTCTTGACGCGCTCGGGAGTCTGGTCGGGCACCAGGCGAAAATCGATGGACGCCGAGGCCTCCGTCGGAATCGAGTTGGTGGCCTTCGCCCCGACGTCGCCGCTACTCAATCCCCGGATGTTCAAGGCGGGCCGCATCAGCGACTCCAGGAGGCTCTCCGACCCCTCGCTCTTCGCGATCCCCAGCTCCTTGCGAAGCTCGGCGTCCACGTCCGGCGCGGCGGCGAGCGCCTTGCGCTCGGTCTCGGTCACCTTGCGGACGTCGTCGAGAAACCCCGGGATCAGGATCTGGCCTTCGTCATCCCGCATCGTCGACAGCAGACGCGCCAGCTCGATGCCCGGGTTGGGCGCCCAGTTGCCGTAGTGGCCGCTGTGGAGCCGCCGCGTTGGCCCGAAGGCGGTCAGCTCAACGCCCGTCACGCCGCGCGCTCCGAAGTAGACCTGCATCCGCCGGCTCTGGTGGACCGGTCCGTCGAAGAGGAGCCAGAGATCTCCCTTCAGGCGCGCAGAGTAGGTCTCCAGGAACTGCTCGAGGTGCGGCGAGCCGGCCTCCTCCTCCCCTTCCAGGAAGAACTTGAAGTTGGCGGAAAGCGGGATCCTCGCGTCCTTCAAGGCGTCGAGCGCCGCGAGCAGCGCCACGATCGGCGCCTTGTCGTCGCTCGCCGAGCGGCCGTAGAGCCGCCACTCAGGATCGATGGGGCCCGCCGCGGGCATGGGCACCTCGCGGCCTCCCTCCTCGAGCGGCTTGTCGCGGAGGATCGGCTTCCAGGGATCCCCGGTCCACTGCGACGGAACGACCGGCTGCCCGTCATAGTGGACGTAGAGGACGATGGTGCGGCGGGCGCCGGGCGCGGACAGCTCGCCGAAGACGACGGGCGGCGCGTCGGGGACGCGAAGCAGCTCCGTCGCGACGCCGCGCCTGCGAAGGGCGGCCTCGACGGCTGCGGCGTTCCTCTCGATGTTGGGCTTGTCCGAGGCGACGTTGGGCAAGGCGAGCAGCGCCGCCAGCTCCTCGACGATCGACGCCTCGTGCGCCGACCGCCAGGCCCGGGCGCGCTGCCGGACCGTCGCGGCTTGCGGCCCCTCCGCCGCGCGGATCTCGAAGGCGGAGGCCAGGAGCAGGGCGGCGAGCAGGATGCGTTTCATGCGCTTCCCTCCACGTTCGGAGGAGCCGGCGGGGCCGGAGCCGGCATCTCCATCCCGGCCGCGCGGCGGCCGGCCACGACCGCGACGGCGGCGAGCAGAACGAGCGCGAGCCCGAGCAGGCCGGAGAGCTTGTGCGTTTCCGCCGGCTGCTCAAGCAGGGCCGCGGCCGCCCGTCCGCCGTAAGAGATTGCACCGAAGAGGACCCAGGCCCCAACGTGGTCGCGGAGCAAACCGAAGGCGACCGCGGCGAGGGCAGCGACCGACACGGCCGGCGTCAGGAAGCCCACCACGAATTCCGAGGCCGAGTGCACGGAGCCCGGCAGGATCGCTACGACCACCATCAGGACCGCGAGGGCCTTTCCGGAGGCCTTGCGGAAGACCGGGTGGCCCAGCGCGAGACCCGCCACGGCGGCCGCCGCGGCGAAGGCCACCGTCGTGCGGAGAGCCGACCAGAGGACCGAGTAGGCGGGCACCGCGGTCTCGAGAGACGAGGGAAGGGACGGGTCGAGCGAGAAGATCCCGGGAAAGCGCGCGGCGACGACGCTCTCCAGTCGGGCCAGCGCGGCGAGAATGGCGGCCGCGACGACGGCCCGGGCGACCGCGTCGCCGACCGAGCCTGCGCGGCGGGCCCGACGCCATCCCGGGCGCGCGCCGGAGAACAGCACGAACGCCATCCCGAACGCCACGAGCAGGACGATGAGCCCGATGAGCAGCGCGATCCCGATGGAGAACCGGAAGGCCGTGAGAGGGATCTGGGTCGTGTAGGCCCGCAGCAGGACCGGGAACCCGTTTGCGGTGCCCAGCGCCGCGAGGGGCGCGACCACCGCGATCGGGACCAGGAGCGATTTCCACCGGAACTCCGGCGCGCGAACGATCCGCAGGAAGAGGAGGAATACGATCCCGACGATGCCGCCGATGGCGACGATCTTGGCGCCGAGCAGGACCCAGGAGAGGGCCGGGCGCTTGCGGTAGGCGCGCTGGAACTCCTCCGGCACGCGGACGGAAGGCAGCAGCGAGGCCAGCCGCCCTCCGTGGAAGACCGCGCGAATCCTGGGCCACGCGTCTCCGACCCCGGGCGGGCGGGACTCGAGCATCACGGTCGTGTCGGTCCGCTTGGGGCGGTTCTGCGTTCCGACGTCCACGACCTTGTAAGAGTCGGCCGGATAACCCAGCTTCGCGGCGGCAGCGACCGCCCGACGCTTCGCCTCCTCGGCCGACGGAGCCGGCGGCGCCGGGGCGGCCTCCTCCTTCGGATTCACGAACCCGATGACCCGCGAGCGTCGCGTGTCCACGAGGACCTTCCACTCCTCCTTCTTCTCGGCCTGGAAGAAACGGACGAGCCAGAAGTCCAGCGGCAGACGGGCCTCCGTCAGGCGGCGGAGCCCTTCCGCCCCCCCCTTCGAGAGGACGTAACGCGCCGCCCCTTCCGAGAAGGTCGGGATGCCGCCGTGCTCCGGCGGATTGGCTTCGCGCATGTCGTCGTCGTCCGCGAACCCGGTGCCCAGGTACGCGACCTGGTGGAACCGTCCGGGCTCGACGCCGTTGACCGACAGGAACGCCCGCGCGATCTCCCGCGCACGGGTCCGGCCCGTCGCGTCGCGGACCTCGTCCTCCAGCGAGTCGGAGGGCAGGAAGAACGAGATGCCCAGCACGACCGCGGCGGCGGCGAAGGCCCCGAGGACTCCCCGTCGGACGGATCGGGGCGCGGCGACGGGCTCGCCGGCGGTGGGAGCGGGAGCCGGAGCGGGGACGAACCCGAGATCCGCGTTGGTCAGCCCGGCGGCCGGCTCGAAACCGCCGCGCCGACGGTAGGCCACGATCGAGATCGCGAGCGGCAGGAGCAGGATCAGCGACGCGGCGGCGCCGGTCACGAGGTAGTACGTGTTGCCCGAGCGCAGCAGCAGGAGCGCCGTGTAGAGCGCGTCTACCGTGAAGTGCCAGACGAGAAGGGGCAGCGCGCCGAAACGAAGCATCAGGAAGCCGATCGCGACTCCGGCGAAGCCCACCTCCAGCCCCCGGATGTAGAAGGGCTGGTTCGGGTAGGCGGCATGGTTGAAGCCCCAGATGAAAGCCGGCAGGACGACGGCGAGGAAGCGGCCCGCGCCCAGCCGGTCGAGAAACGAGATCGAGAAGAGGCGGCTGGATCCCTCCTCGAGCACCGCCGGAAGGAACCCGATGAAGAGGACGGTGGCCCAGGGAAGCGCGGTGTTGAGGATGTCGTCGTACGGGATCTCGGCCGGCGCCCACGCTCCCAGTTTCTCCGCGACGACGTAGAAGATCGCCTGGTACGCGAAGAAGAACGCGGTCATCGCGTAGCCGAGGATGAGGCCGCGGAAGAAGGACTTGGACCGCAGCCCGCGGCGCGAGAAGAGTCCCGGCAGCGAGACGTGGCCCGGGAACCTCTCGCGGTAGATCGGCTCGGAGGAGGCGACGATCAACGCGATCGAGGCGCCGACGCCGACGGCGCCCAGCACCCCGAGAATGATCTCCTTGGCCAGGTGCCCCGACAGCGGGCTCGCCGTGTCGTACTGGTAGAGCGAGAGCGGGATGCCGTTGACGATCGAGAGCAGCGAGAGGACGAAGGCGGTCGCGCCGAAGCCGGCGACCAGCTTCCAGGGGATGTCCTTGCGGACGATCTTGGTGACGAGGACGCCGATCATCGCGAGGAACGTCAGGAAGAGCGCGAAGTTCCCGACGAGGTTGGCGGTGTTGTTCTTGGAGCGGAGCTTTTCGTACGCGCGAGTCCACGCCTCCGGCACGTGGACGAACTCGCGGTAGCCGGTGACCGCGCCGCCGGACACCGACGTCCGGAACCGCACGGTCGCCTCCCCCATCAGGAAGCCCGAGCGCTCGTGGACGAAGTTCCAGTCCGTGCGGTTGGGCCGGGAGACGGGCGTCGCCTCGATCGGCTTCAAGCCGGTCAGCCCGCGCGCGGAGAGAAAGCTCTCGGCGATCGCGCGGGCTTCCGCCTCCGCGGGCCTCGGGCCGGCGGCGTCGTCCTTGCGGACGGAATCGAAGGCCGCGAGGTCGCCGAGCGGAGTAATCGTGACCCGCTCCTCCTCCTTGACGCCGGACTGGAACCAGCGCATCTGCCACAGCCAGACCTTCGCGTCCTTGCCGTAATACGCGGACGCCTTCTCCAGGCCGAGCACGCGCTCCAGGTAGACCTTGGGCTCCTCGTCCACGGCGAACCGCCCGGCGAACTGGAGCTTCGCGATGTCGTGTCCTCTCTCGCGAAGGTGCTTCTCGGCGAGCGCGCGCGCCTCGTCGCGGTTGACGCGGAACTCGATCGAAGCCTCGGGAAAGGCCCGCCGGAACAGGGCCAGCGTCACCGCGCCGCCCGCCACCATCACGAGCAGGCAGATCGCGACGAATCGAAGGTCCTTACGATCGAATCGTTCCATCACACTCGCGCTCACCCGACGAGGACGCTGCCCCCATTGACGTTCAGGACTTCACCCTGCACGTGCCGTGCAAGATCGGAGACCAGGAAAACGACCGGGCCGGACATGTCGTCGGGCTGCGCGACGCGTCCCAGGGGGATCGACTCCTCGATCCGGCGGCGGGAGCCGGGGTCCGAGAGAGTTTCGCGCGTCATGTCGGTCTCGACCCAGCCGGGCGCGACGCAGTTGACGCGGATTCCTCGAGGCCCCAGCTCGGCGGCGAGCGACTTCGTGTAGGAGATCAGGGCGCCCTTGGTCGAAGCGTAGGCGGAGTGGCGCGCCTCTCCTCGCTGGCCCGCCGTCGAGGAGATCAAGACGATCGAGCCGCCGCCCTTTTCCAGGTGAGGGATCGCGGCATCGGTAACCAGGAAGGCCCCGCGCAGGTTGACGGCGAGGGCGCGATCCCACACCTCGAGGCTTCCCTCGCCCGCCCGGTCTTCCTCCCAGACGCCGGCGTTGACAACGAGGATGTCGAGGCCCTGCCAGGCGGCCACGACGTCTCGGACGAGCTGACGAGCCTCGTCGGGATCGGCGACGTCGCCGGCGAGCGCCATCGCCTCTCCGCCGTCCGCCCGGATCGCGCGGACGAGCGCATTGGCTGCGGTTTCGCCGCTTCGGAAGTTGATCCCGACCCGCGCGCCCGCTCTCGCGAGATCGAGCGCGATCGCCCGCCCGATCCCCCGCGACCCACCGGTGACCAGGGCCACCTTCGATGCCAAATCGATCCTGATCAAGCGACGCAGATACTAAGCGCTTTCGGCTTTTGGAATGCGTGCCCGCTCTCGTCGTGCCGTAGGGGAGGGCCCTGCGCCCTCCCGCCCCGGTCGTGCCCTTCCGACTCAGGCCCCCGCGATCAATTCCGCCACATAGATCGAAAGCGCGTCTAAGGGCGGCACCGACGTCTTCATCGCCACATCCACGTTCGCCGCCCGCCCGAGCGCTCGTGTCAGCTCCTGCGTGGAAAACCGCGCCGCCCGTCCGGCGACCTTGTACAGGGCGAACGGATGCCGCCCCTGGAAGGGCGACCTTCCGAACGGCGCGACCGGCTCCCCCAGTCCCGGAATCACACGCGCCTGGAAGGTCTTGTAGCTCATCGAGGCGTCGGGCCCGGCGCCCATCTCCTCCATCCGCGCGCGGATGTAAAGCATCCGGCGGACCTCGTCGGTCAGCATCCCGAGGAACTTGAACGGCCAGAAGTCCGCGTCGGGCTCCTCCTCGCGCTCGCCGGAGCGGACCGGCCGGCCCGAGAAGATGCGGTCGAGGCGGCTGAGCGCGTCCCCGGAGTCCCGGCGCCCGATCGCGTCGAAGAGCTCGTACACGTCTTCCGAGGACTCGTCCGACACGTTCTCGCGCACGTCCGCCGCGCGCACTCGCCCGCCCGGCCCGGCCCAGTCGAGGAGCTTTC
>DATFQY010000229.1:0-14411 GCA_035263845.1 Thermoanaerobaculia bacterium
AGTCGCCCGTCACGGGCCCGCAAGCTCCCCTGCCCGAAGTCGCACTCGCTGTTGGGCATTCCTTCGCCGGTGCCGAATGAGCGCGACAGGACGGCGGCGCGGGTCCCGCCGGCGACCTCCAGCAGCTCCCGGCGCGAGACACGGTAGATCCCCTTGTTGCAGGTGATCCACAGGTTTCCGTCGCCGTCTTCGAGGATCGTGCCGGCGAGGTTGTCGAAGAGCCCTTCGCGCGTGGTGAACCTCGCGAGGCGTCCGCCCTGGTCGAGAAAGAGCCCGTCCCGGCGGGTGCCGATCCAGAGGTGTTCGGACCCGTCCTCGTAGACCGCTTCGACCGCGGCCGGCATCCCGCGCGTCTTCGTCGCGTCGATCAATTGGCCGCCTTCCCAGACGCTCAGACCCTCCGTCGTCCCGATCCAGACGCGGTCGCCCCGCCCCTGGTAGAGGACGTTGACGTAAAGGCCGACGCCGTTGTTCGGCCCGTACGCTTCGAACCGGTCGCCGCTCCATTGCGCCAGGCCGCCTCCCCACGTTCCCACCCAGAGCGTGCCAGCGCGATCCCGGAGGAGCGCGTTGACGTGATCCGCCGGCAGGCCGTCGCGCGTCGTGTAACGCGTGATCTTCCGGACGTCGCCGTCTCGCAGCCGGTCGAGCCCGCCTTCGGTCCCGAGCCAGACGTCGCCGTTGTCATCCTCCAGGATCGCGTTCACGCGGTTGTGGGCGAGGCCGTCCGCCGTGGACAAACACTTCAATCCTCCGCTTTCCACCGAGCAGACGCCGCCGGCATGGGTCCCGATCACGATCCTCCCGGCGCGGTTCTCGAAGACCGACTCGATGACCTCGTCCGGCAGGCCGTCGCGCTTCGTGTACGAGGCGAAGAGGCTGTTGCCCAGCCGGTGAAGGCCGCCCGGCTGCGTTCCGAACCAGAGACTCCCTTCCGAGTCCTCCGCGAGCGACCAGATCAGGCTGGCAGCCGGTCCGGCTCCGGGGATCCAGCTCTCGATGCGTCCTTCGCGCAGCCGCGCGATCCCCCCGCCGGACGTGCCGAGCCAGAGGTTCCTGTCCCTGTCCTCGAGGATCGCCATCACGCCGGGGAGCGGCGGCGACGCGATCGCCGACGGTTTCTCGAACCGTCCGTCGCGGAAGACGGCGAGGCCCCCGCCGGACGCCCGCGTCCCGGGCAGCCCGGCGATGGTCCCGATCCAGAGCCGGCCTTCCCGGTCTTCCCGGATCGCGCGAACCGAGCCGGGCGGCAGGCCATCCCGGGCCGTGAAGTGAGTGAATCTTCCGCCGTCGAAGCGATCGAGGCCCGCGTCCGTGCCGATCCACACGCGGCCGCTCCGGTCTTCGAAGACAGCGAGGACGTTGTCGCTCAGGAGCCCGTCCAGGACCGTGTAGGCCCGGAAGCGGCCGGCGGAGTAGCGGACGAGGCCGCCGCCGCGCAGGCCGATCCACAGCCCGCCGCCCGTGACGTCGGCGATGGCCTGGACACGGCCGGAGGGCAAGCCTTCGTCGGAACCGAAATGTGTGAACCGCCCGCCCTGGAATCGGGTCAGGCCGCCACGGTCGGTCCCGGCCCAGAGCGCCCCGTCCGGCGCTTCGTGAAGGGAGCTGACGAACGGATCGCGGATGGCCGGCGTGTTGGCTCGGTCGAAGACGGCGAAACGGACGCCGTCGAACCGCGCGAGCCCTTCGTCGGTTCCCAACCACAGGTATCCGTCGCGCGTCGCCGCGATGGCGTAGACGGAATTCTGCGGCAACCCCTGCTCGGTCGTCCACTCCTGGTGAACGTACCGGTCGGTTGGCTGAGACGGATCGAGCGCCAGAGCATGACTGCCGGCGCCGGCCAAGGCGGCGCCGAACGCCCAGGCCGGGAGGGCCCGCCGCCAGTTCGGGAACACTTTAAGACGCGAATTCTATCCAATGGGTGCGGGCCCCGCGGACCTGCTCGGGCGCCATGAAGCCGGCCGTTCCCATCGCAACTCCCGGCTCGGTGGGAGCCTCTCCGCCGCGACCCGCGTTGGAGCGCCCTGAGGAAGCGCGCCGGCCTGGAAGAATCTCCGGCGGCCCGCTGAAAAGAACGCCGGGCCGGCCGAGCCGGTCCGCGCCGCGCGCCCCAGGCGACGCACTAACACAGGCGGCCGTGGGGCCGCGGTGCGGGATAATTGCGCGCCGTGGGAGCGCCGGCCAGATCGCGCGGCCTCGAGGCCGGCCACGAGGCGCTGGCGCGCGGCGCCTGGGAATTCGCCCGAAAGGCCTTCGAGCGCGCGCTCGCCCAGGAGGAGTCGCCCGAAGCCCTGGAAGGACTCGGCCTCGCGTCCTGGTGGCTCGACCGGGGCGAGACGGTCTTCGAGGCACGCGAGCGCGCCTATGCCCTCTACCGCGAGCGCGGCGACCGCGTCTCGGCGGCCCGAGTCGCGGTGTGGCTGGGCTGGGACTACGCTGCATTCCGCGGCGAGTCCGCCGTCGCGAGCGGGTGGCTCGGCCGCGCGCGCCGTCTGCTCGAAGGGCTGCCCGATGGGCCCGAGCACGCGTGGCTCGCGCTGCGCGAAGGGGTCTTCGCGCTGCTGGAGGAGAGCGACCCGGAGCGGGCGCTGGAGCGGGCAAACGAGGCGATCCGCGTCGGAGCCGCGATCTCGTCGCCGGACCACGAGATGGTCGGGCGAGCGCTCGCGGGCTTCGCGAAGGTCACCGCCGGAAACGTCGCCGAGGGGATGCGGGACTTAGACGAGGTCAACGCCGCGGTCGTGGCGGGGGAGCTCTCCAACTTCGCCCTGATCGGGCTCGCCTCCTGTTACCTGATCGCCGCCTGCGAGCGGATCCGGGATTACGACCGGGCGCTTCAATGGTGCTCGAGGCTGAAGGAGCTCTGCCGGAAATGGGGGCTTCGTCCGCTCTTCGCGGTTTGCCGGACGCAGTACGCGTCCGTCTGCATGTGGAACGGGACATGGGACGAGGCGGACCGCGAGCTGACGCTCGCGACCGAGGAGCTCGCGGCGTCGCGTCCGGCGATGACGGCGGAAGGCCTCGTCCGCCTGGCGGACCTGCGGCGGCGGCAGGGGAGGCTCGAGGAAGCGGAGGAGATGTTCGCGCGGTCCGAGCCGCACCCGCAGGCGTCCCTGGGACGCGCCGAGCTCGCGCTCGCCCGGGGAGAGGCTGCCGCCGCCACGGACCTGGCGGACCGCTACCTGCGCCGCCTGCCCTCGCACAACCGGGTCGAGCGCGCGGAGGGACTGGAGCTGGCGGTTCGCTCCCGGCTGGCGGTCGGGAAAAGGGAAGAGGCGCGGGCCGCGTTCGACGAGCTGTCCGCGATCGCGTCGGCGGTCGGAACGTTGGCGCTTCTCGCTTCCGAGCGCCTCGCCGCCGGGTTCCTGGCGTCGGAGGAAGGGGACCTGGAGTCTGCCCGGCGCGACTTCGAGGACGCCGTGGATCGCTTCCAGCAGGGCGGCGCTCCCTACGAGACGGCGCGCGCTCGCGTCGAGCTCGCCCGCGCGCTGGCGCGGCTCGGGCGCGCCGAGGACGCGAGGCGCGAGGCGGAGCGCGCGATCGAGCTTCTCCGGGGCATGGGCGCCGAGGGAGAGATCCGCAGGGCGCGCGACGTCCTGTCCGAAGCCGGAGCCGCAGCGGCGGGGGAGCGTTCGCCCGGCGCGAAGCTGACCTCCCGCGAGATCGAGGTCCTGGCGCTCGTCGCGAAGGGGCTCTCCAATGCGGATATCGGGGAGCGCCTCTTCGTCAGCGAGCATACGGTCCACCGCCACGTCGCCAACATCCTGGCCAAGCTGAACGTGCCCTCGCGCGCCGCGGCGGTGGCTGAGGCCGGCCGCCTCAAGCTCCTCTGACTCGGCGGCGGGAGGTGGCCCGAACGGGCCATCCCCGGCACGCTCCAAAATGGCCCGAAGAAAGGAAGAACCGCGAACGCGGCCGAAGCATAATTTCTTCGTGCGCGGCCGATCCCGGCCGGCAACTAGAAGGAGGGTACTCATCATGACGTTTCGAAAGGTCCTGGCGGTGGTCGCGGTCGCCGCGTCGGCCCTTGCCGCCGCGGCCGCCCAGACCCCGGCGCATCCGCACGTGATGCAGTCCGTCGCGGAGGCGAAGTGGGGGCCGGCTCCTCCCTTTCTGCCCCCAGGCGCGGAGATCGCGGTCCTCTCCGGCAACCCGATGGGGACGGACTCCTACAGCGTGCGCTTGAAGTTCCCGGCGGGCTACAACATCCCGGCGCACTCGCACCCGACCGACGAGAACGTGGTCGTCGTCTCGGGCGCGGTCTTCATGGGGCTCGGCGACAAGCTCGACCGCCAGGCGGGGCATTCCGTCGGGGCCGGCGGCTTCTTCATCGCGCCGGCGGGCGTGAATCACTTCGCTTACACGAAGGAGGCGACGACGATCGTCCTCTACGGGGTCGGGCCGGTCCAGTTCAATTACGTCAACCCCGCGGACGATCCGCGCAACGCCGCGAAGAAGTGACAGCGGGAGCGAAGCCCCCGCTGTCATCCTGAGGAAAGCGAAAGCGACCGAAGGATCTTGGTGATTAAGCCGCGCTATTGCTACTCCGATAGCGCACGACCGGGCGGGAGGGGCAAGCCCCTCCCCTACGGCTCCGCCGCTTAGCGATTGATCTGACGAAACGAACCGAAGGGTCCAACCCCCTTCTCGCCGCGGTATAGATTCTCGGCCCCATGAGACCAATTCGTTCCCGGTTCTCCGTCCTCACTCTCGTCGTCGCCGCGGCGCTGAGCTTCAGCGCAGCTTCCGACCCCCGCCCCCGCGACGTCACGATCCTCTACACCACCGACTTCCACAGCGCCTTCGACCCCATCCCCGCCTACTGGCTTCCCGGAAGCCCGAAGCTCGGCGGCGCCGCGCAGCTTGCGACGATGGTCAACAACGTCCGCAGGCGCGACGAGACCGTGTTCCTCTTCGACGCCGGCGACATGTTCACCGGGATGCTGTCGAACCTGACCCGGGGAGAGGCGCTGATGGAGATGATGCTGACCATGCGCTACGACGCCATGGCGATCGGCAACCACGAATTCGACTACGGCAGCGAGAACTTCACGAAACAGATGAACCGTGTTCCCTTCCCGGTCCTCGCGGCCAACGTCTTCTACAAGGGAACGAACCGCTACTACAGCCGGCCCTACACGTTCCTCGAGCGCAACGGAGTGCGCCTGCTGGTCATCGGCATCATCGGCCAGGACGCGCGCAGCGTCGCGCTCCCCTCCGGCGTCACGGACCTGGACTTCACCGACCCGATCCCGGCGGTGCGCGCGATCGTGAAGGAGCTCAAGGGCTCGGCCGACCTCGTCGTCGTCCTGGCGCACCAGGGCAAGACGGGCCCGCAGCAGACCGACGCCGAGGCGCGCCCGGAGGTCCAGCGCGACTTCGACGAGGACATCCGGCTTTGCGGCGAAGTGGAGGGGATCGACGTCTTCGTCGGCGGGCACGCCCACCGCGGGATCGAGAAACCCTACGTTCACCCCAAGACGGGGACGCTCATCGTCCAGACCTACGGGTACGGAACGCGCCTCGGATACCTCAAGATCCGGCTCCAGGGGGGGCGCGTCGTCTCCCACGAGGGAGAGCTGCTCAAGGTCTGGAGCGACAAGGTCTCTCCCGACCCCGCGGTGGCGGCGAAGATCGACGTCTACAAGCGCCAGACCGCCGCCGCGATCGGCCAGGTCGTGGGCCGCTCCGCGACCCGGCTCGTCCGGGACTACAACCGCGAGTCGTTGCTTGGCTCCTTCGTGGCCGATGTGATGCGCGAGGAAACGGGGGCGGACGTCGCGTTCATGAACGCCGGAGGCCTGCGGGCGGATCTCCCGGAAGGAGCGGTGACCAACGGGAACGTCCTCGACGCTCTGCCGTTTCTCAACACGCTCGTCGTCTCCGAGCTGACGGGCGCGCAGGTTCGCGAGGTCCTGGAGCAGGGCCTCTCGCTCGAGCGGGGCCTCGTGCAGGTGTCGGGCATCGCCGCTTCCTACGACCTCCGAAAACCGGTCGGCCGGCGCCTGCTCTCCGCGGAGGTCGCGGGCAGGCCGCTCGATCCCTCACGCGTCTACCGCGTGGCGACCAACAGCTTCCTCGCGGAGGGAGGAGATCTCTACGAGACGTTCCTCCGGGCGAAGCAGGCCAACAGCGGACGGCCCCTGTCGGACGTCGTCATCGACCACTTCCGCAAGCGCGGCGAGGTCCCGCCGCCGAAGCTCGGGCGCTTGAGCCCCGTCTCCGGGGGCGGGACGCCTTCGAGCCCGTCTTACCGGTAGGCGCCGATGGTGATCTTGAAGCCGTCGGGGTCCGTCAGCGAAAAATCGCGCGAGCCCCACGGCTGGTCGGTCGGCTCCGAGTCGAGCTTGCCGCCGCGCTTCTTGATGCCCGCGGCGAGCGCGTCCACGTTCTGCTTCGTCGAGCAGTAGAGGCGGAAGCCTTCGCCCTTCCTGCGGTCGCGCCCCTTCTGCCAGTCGTCCTGCGCGATCATGAACGTCACTTCACCGGCCTGCAGCGAGAGCCCCAGCAGTTTGCCGTCGCGCTCCCACCGTTCGTCCACGGCGAAGCCGAGGACGTCCTTGTAGAACGCCAGGCTCCTCTGCAGGTCGTTGACGGTGAAGCTGGGAGCGGCCTCGGTCAGTCTCGTCACCCCGGAGCTCGCCGCCTTCTTCGCGGGTGCGCTCGTGCGAGCGGGCCTGGCGGCCTTTCGGGCCTTCGTCGTCTTCTTCGCTTTCTTCGTGGCAGCCATTCTGTTACCTCCGCCCGCATTCTATCGGCGCGGCGGTCTAACCGATGGTGGTGCGGTTGCGGCCGGCCTGCTTGCTCCGGTACATCAGCTCGTCGGAGCGGTGGACGAGGGACTCGGGGGTGTCGCCAGGGCAAAGGAGCGTTCCGCCGAGGGAGATCGTCACGGCGAGGCCCTGCTCGCCGAGATCGAGGCGGGAGAGCTCGACGAGGGTACGGAGCTTCTCGCAGGTCCTCTCCAGTCCCTCGGCCGAAGTGACGTCGTAGAGGATCGCGAGGAACTCCTCGCCTCCCCACCGCCCCACGACGTCCGTCTCGCGCAGGCTGTTTTTCAACGTGGCCGCGACCATCCGGAGCACCCGGTCGCCCGCGTGGTGGCCGTGAGCGTCGTTCAACTGCTTGAAGTGGTCGATGTCGAGGAAGACGACCCCCGCCCCCGCGTTGCCCTCGAACTCGGCGACCAGCGCGCGCAGGCGGCCCTCGAGGTAGGGGCGATTGTGGATCCCCGTCAGCGGGTCGGTTCTCATCTGCCGGCGAAGCTCGCGGAGCTGCTGCCGGACCGTCACCGCGCCGCGCTCGCTGCTGAAGGTCTCGACCGCCCCGACGATGTTTCCCTCGGAGTCGTGGAACGGCGCCGCGCGGATCAGGACCGGCACGCGGTGGCCGTCGGCGTGGTGAAGGAAGACCTCGGCCTCCCGGGGGACCCCCGTCTCCATGCAGGCCTCGAGGGGACTGTCGCCGTCGCTGAGCTCGACGCCGCTGGCGGTGCAGTGGTTCAGGAGGTTGTCGCGGCAGGAACGGCCGAGGACATCTTCCGGCCGGTAACCCGTGATCCGCTCGGCCCCCTTGTTCCAGTAGGAAATGGTTCCCGCTCGATCGACGAAGTACACGCCGTCATAGAGGTTGTCAATGACCTCTTTGTAGAAGTCGGGGTTGTGGGGCATCCAGGCCTCCCCCGGGAGTTTTTGTCTGTGAAAGGGAGCGTAACGCACGCAGCCGCGGGGTCACGTTGGCACCAAAGGGCAACGGGAAGAATCGAGATCGCGGCCGGCGCGACATCATCCCTCTCGCGTTCCGCTCACGATCTCCCGAGCCGCTGCGCCACCGAACCACGCCGTTATACTCGTCTGAGAAAACCGGCAAGCTGATGCGGGCGCATTACTCCTTTGTCCTCCTGCTCTCGTTCTTGCCGCCCTCGGCGCTCGCGCTCGACGACGCGGAGGCGGACCGACCGCTCGAGCGGGCGGCCTGGAACGCGGCGCTCCGGCGGGATGCGCAGGGCCGAGTGCTCTCCGAGAACCGCCTCAAGGCGCTCGAGGAGGCCTGCCAGATGCCGGTCGATCCGTCGATGCAAAGGGGGCCATCCGCCGCCGGGACGTCTCCCGAGGGGATCACGACCTTCGGCGCAACCCGCTGGCAGCCGCTCGGTCCCAGGCCTGCCCAATCCCTCCAGGGGTGGGGAGCCGTCTCCGGGCGCGTCTCCGCGATCGCGATGTCTCCCTCCGATGAGTCCACGCTCCTGATCGCGACCGCCACCGGCGGCATCTGGAAATCCACCGACGCCGGCGCGAGCTGGCGGCCCGTCTCCGACCACGCTCCGGCGCTGGCGATGAGTCACATCGCCTATTCGCGCTCAAACCCGTCGATCGTCTACGCGGCCACCGGCGAGGTGGACGGCGGGGGAGGGGAGGGGATTCCGAACCAGTCCCTGGGCACCTACATCGGAGCAGGATTGCTGCGCTCGTCCGACGGCGGCGAGACCTGGAGCAGGGTGGATGTGGATTTGCCGGGCAACGCGGAATTGTCCCGGGTGGTCGTCGACCCAGCGGATCCCCAGACGGTCCTCGTCGGCATCTACCTCTACCAGGACATCGGCGCCAACGGCTTTCACTCGGGCGGGATCTTCCGCTCGACCGACGGCGGCGTCCACTTCACCCAGACCTTCACACACCGGATCAGCGACCTGGCGCAGGACCCGGTCAATCCCCGCCGTGTCTACCTCGCCGCCGGGAAGTGCCCCGAGTGCGTGCCGAGCGGCGTCTATTCCTCCAACGACTTCGGCGCGACCTGGACCCCTTCGCTCACGCCCGCGACGCCGGGCGCGGGGTTCACGCACCCGACCGGGCGGATCCGGATCGGCGCGACGGCGTCGGGAGGCGCGACGATCCTCTACGCCTCCGTGCTCGACTCCAACAACGAGCACACCAACGCCGGGCTCTATCGCTCGGCCGATGGCGGCACGACCTGGACGAAGAAGACGGCGGACCCGACGATGTGCCCGAAGGCCCCGGCCCTGAACCAGTGCTTCTACGACCACTGGATCACGCCCGCGTCGGGCTCGGACTCGACGGTCTACTTCGGGTCCATCCCCCTCTTCCGGTCCGACGACGGCGGTTCGACCTGGAGAAAGTTCATGGACCCGTACAGCACGAGCAATCCCGGGCACGTCCATCCGGACCAGCACTTCGGCCTGGTTTCGCCGACCTCCCAGTCCACGGTCTACTTCTGCACGGACGGCGGGGTGTACCGCTCTCGCGACGGAGGAGCGAGCTTCGAGAACCTGAACGCGACGCTGACGCTGGCGCAATTCAACGGCGTCGCCTTTCACCCGACCAATCCCGAGTTCGCGATGGGAGGAACGCAGGACAACGGGAACCTGCGCTACACGGGTACGGCCACGTGGAGCGACCGCACGAGCAGCGACGGCGGGCACAACCTGGTCGAGTCGGACAAGCCCCAGCTCATCCTGTCCGCCCTCTTCTTCGCGCTTCTGAACTTCTCGGCCAACGGCGGCGACAACTACTCCATCGCCACGGCGTGCAACGTGCTGATGGACTGCAACAGCGCAAACCCGTTGGAGACGATGTCCTTCTACCCGCCTCTGGCCGCCGCCCCGGCCGCGCCGGGGACCGTCTTCCTCGGCACGAATCGCCTTTGGGCCAACACCAGCTTCGGGAGCTTCGCGCTCGGGTGGAAACCGCGGTCCTCTTCGGCGATTCTGACGACTGCCCAGGACTTCTTCACAGCGCTCGCGATCATCGGGGACGGCTCCGGGCCGGTCTGGGCGGGTAGCCAAGTGGAAGGAGTGTTCTTCTCCTCTGACGGCGGCGCTACGTTCTCAGCCAGCAACAACGGTCTCCCTTCCGCGGTCGTGACCTCGGTCGTCGCCGCGACGCCCGACGGCCGCAATGCCTACGTCACCTTCGGCGGCTTCCTGGGCCCGCCTTCTCGACACGTCTTTCGGACCAGCGACGGCGGCGCGAGCTGGTCGAACATCTCGGGCAACCTGCCCGATGTCCCGATCCTTTCGCTCGCCGTGGACCCCTCGGACCCCAACGACCTCTTCGTCGGCAGCGACGCCGGCGTCTTCCGATCGGCCAACGGCGGCGCGAGCTGGGTCTCCTTCAACGAGGGACTCCCGAACGCGGGTGTCTACTCGGTCGCGTTTCATCCGGCCACGAGCGACCTGTGGGCGGCGACCTACGGCCGGGGGATGTTCCGCATCACGGCGGTGGCGGTCGCTCCGGCGGCGGACTTCACACCTTCTTCCTCGCGTCCGACGGCCGGCGTCCCGCTCCTCTTCGTAGACACGTCGGTCAACGCTCCGACGTCCTGGTCCTGGGACTTCGGAGATCCCGGCTCCGGGCCGGCCAACACCTCGACTTCCGAGAACCCCGAGCACACCTACGCCAAGCCGGGCGTCTACACAGTCACCCTGACGGCCGCCAACTCCGTCGGGTCGAACCAGGTCTCCCACGCGGTGACGGTCTCGGCCGGGCCGCCCTGCTCGCGTTGCTCCCGCGTGACCCCCTTCCGCTGAGCTATCGCTCCGCGGTTCAAGAATGTTCGAACGCCCATGACAGTCCAGGCGGGTACCGTTTTGGCCCCTACGAAGTCCTGTCGCCGATCGGGCGGGGCGGCATGGGGGAGGTTGACCGGGAGCGCGACGCGCGGCTGGAACGGACGGTCGCGGTCAAGGTGCTGCCGGCGCATCTCTCCTCCGCCGACGCCCGCCCGATCGTCGCCGTCACGGACTGGACGGCCGGCCTGCCCAGATGAGCAGGACCTGATCTAGACTTCGTTCGATTCCGCGACAGGAGGGCCGTCATGGCGCCACCCACGCGAGTCGACCCCTTCACGGTTCTGAACTTTCGCCTGGAGATCCAGGGGCTGGCGGCCTCGCAGTTCTCCGAGTGCAACGGCCTGACGTCCGAGGTCGAGGTGATCGAGTACCGCTCTGGAGGGCAGATCAACACGGTCCGGAAGATTCCGGGATTGAGAAAGTTCCCGAACCTGACACTCAAGCGGGGCATCACGAAGGACCGCGAGCTCTGGGAATGGCACAAGACGGTTCTCGACGGTGTCACGAAGCGCCGCGACGGCTCGGTCGTGCTCCTGAACGCGGCCGGCAGCGAAGTCCTTCGCTGGAATTTCCGGCAGGGCTGGCCCACGAAATACGAGGGACCGGCTCTCAACGCGTCCAGCGATGAAGTCGCGATCGAGACCCTCGAGATCGCGCACGAGGGACTCGAGCTCGCCTAGCGCCGGGGCCGGCCGGGCATGTAGGGGAGGTCGCGGTACACGCCGAGGTCGTGTCGGATCTTCGCCGAGCGGCTTTCTCCCTCCTCGGTCCACCGGATCGTCGCGGTGATCTCGCCCGGCTCGCCGCGCGCGAAATAGGCCTCGCTCGAATCGACGAAGGCCGTGATCTCCCTGCCGGGAGCGAGGAACGTCAGCCTCCGGAAGAGACCCATCTCGGCAAGCACGACGCCGCCGGCACCCCGCACGGGTTTGTCGAACTCGACCCGGACATCGGTCGCCTGGACGTCCCCGATGTTGGCGAGCGACACGAAGAGGAGCCCGTCGTCGAAAACGAAGTCGAGGATGACGTTCGAGCGATTCACCCGCTCTTCGAGCCTAACATCGCGGCGGACGGGGGCCAACGCTGCCGGCCGGGGGTCAGGGAGGGCCGGAGGCACGCGTCGCCTCGATCCGGATGGCGTCGGTGCGCCAGGTCTTGCCGCCGTCGTTGGAAGCGTCGGCCCTCCAGCGGAAGTGGTCTTTGCCGATGTCGTAGTACGTGATTCGGAGCGACGACCGGTCGTTGCTCTGGTCCACGCGCAGCGTCGAGCCCTCCGGCCACGCGGTGAAGGTCGCCCAGTTGGCGAGCTTCTGGGGACCATCCTCTCCCGGAAGCAGGAGCTGAACGTACCGGCAGTCCCATTTCTTGCGGGCGTAATCGAAGATCCGGTAGCTCGCGCCGAGGGAGACGGTCTCGCCGCTTCCTCCCAGGATCCGGAACTCGTCGTAGAGGACGCGGCCGTCCGCCTGTTTCGTGGCGGTCCACGTCCCCTTCAGGTTCGGCGGAATGCCGGGCGCCGTGTTGTTGTAGACGATGTTCCACTTTCCTTCGAGGAAATCGAAGTCGTTGGGTCCGGCGGACGGCTTGGGCGCGGGCGCCGTCGCCGTCTGGCCCGTCGCCAGGGCCGCCGCCAGGGCCACGAGACCGAGCGCGAGAGATCTCATCGTTCACCCTCCTTGCGTCGGCCCCGAAGATAACCCTCGGCGAAGCGCGCCGGCGTCGGTTCGCCGACGAATCCGGCGCGTTCGCCGAAGAGGAGGCTATTCCGTCACTGGACGGTGACCGTGATCGGCGCCGAGGGGATCCCGTTGGCGACGACCACGAGGTCCGACAACCCGGTCTCCGCGCCGGCCGGCACGTCGTAGAACGTCGAGGCCGTCCCGGTGTAGGCAACCGCCATCGTGCTGTGGTCGTGCGTCCTCGCGTAGAAGACGTGGCCGCTCGCGCGGTTGGTGATCCGCACGATCGGGTAGTTCGTCGCCGCCTGAGCGTCGTCGCCGTAGGCCGCTCCCTGAGAGAAGCCGTTGAAGTTCTTCCCGGAGAGCCGGTAGGTCTTCCCGCGCCCGATCGTCGTGTTCGCGCCGGTCCCGATGACGGGGGCCCACGCCGCGCTCGGAGCGCCGGTCGAGGCGTACACCCAGGCGTTTCCGGACAGGTCCGTCCAGAGGATCTCGCCGGTGGGAAGCACCAGCATGTTTCCGATGAAGGAAGGCTCGTTCCTGGCGGGGTCCGGGCCAGGGACCTCGATCAGGGCGCTGCCGTTCCACTCGAAGAAGACGGCGCCTTTCTTGAAGACGCCCGGGCTCGTCTCCATCAGGACGTTGCCGTTGGGCAGCAGCGCGGCGGGCCCGTCGGCGATGTCCAGGTTGAACGGAAAGTCGGGGCCCGGCGTCCACGTCTTTGTCTTCGTGTCGTAGATCGACGTGTGCCCTGGGCCGTGGCCTGTGGCTCCCGTCGCGAAGACCGTGCCATCCGGGCGAAGCACCGCGGGCCCGAGCTCGTACGAGGCATTGCTCTCGTTCGGATAGGAATCCCAGAGCTGGACGATCGTGCTACCCCCGCTGCTCCAAGCGCCCGTGGCCGGGTTGTAGATCTCCGAGTTGGTGCCGTTGGCGTCGTAGGAGAAGACGTAAGCGTCCACCGTGAGCACGGTCCCGTCGGGAAGGAGCGTCCAGCCTTCCTCGTCGTTGATGGTGGCCTTGTTCGCGCCCGTGGGCTTCCACGTCAGCTTCTTCGGGTCGAGGAGGGCGGTTTCCGTCGTGCAGCAGTTGGCCAGCATGAACGTCCCGTCGGTGAGGACCGCGCTCTGGGCGTCTCCGATCGTCTTCCACCCGGCCGGGGGATTGACGGCGCTCCAGGAGTTCGCGAGGGGGTCGTAGATCGCGCCGAGGGTGGTCCAGACCGCGCTGCAGTTGTTGTACTCGCCGCCTTCGGCGATCACACGGCCGTCGGGAAGGACCGCGGATGCGAAGTAGAGCGGGGCATAGCCGGACGGCAGCGAAGCGATCTGGCTCCAGGTTCCGTTGACGTAGCTGCCGGAGCTGTCCGGCGTCAGGCGCCACCAGTCCGGCGCGCACGTGTTGTGCGCGATGACCGTCCCGTCCGTCAGCAGGAGAGGATTACCGGCCCCGAAGGGCGGCTGGTGGGCCAGCGGCGTCCACGTCTGCGCCGCGGCGATTCCCGCGAAACCCAGAAAAAAGGCGAATAGACTCCCGGCGATTCGGATACCTGTTCTCATCCTGATACCTCCAGTGTTTGACTCGCGACACCTTCCGCGAGACGGGGCGATCCTACTCCCAAGGGCCGTTCGTCCGCGAAAGAGGATCCTTCGTGCTCGTTCCGGCGCGCGGTTAGGATGGCCGGTCGTGAAGCCATGGCCCTTCCTCTGCGCCGGGGGGCTGGCGCTCTGCGCCTTCGCGGCGGCGGAGTCCCCGTCGGGAAAGGTCGAGGAATTCCGGATCTCGAGCGAGGTTCTGCAGGCGGAAAGAAGGGTCTGGGTCTACACCCCTCCGGGCTACCTCACGTCGGGCACTCCCTGCGACCTCCTCGTCGTCTTCGACGGCCGCGAGTACCTCGAGGACATCGGTCTCGCGCGCACCCTCGACGGCCTGCTGGCGGAGAAGAAGGCGGGGCCGTTCGTCGCTCTCCTGACCGACAACGCGTCCGGCGCCGAGCGCCTGGCGGACCTGGCCAACCGGGCCCGCTTTGCCGACTTCCTGGCCCGCGAGGCCGTCGAGTGGCTCCGCGGGCGCTACCGCGTCGCACGCGACCCTCGCCGCGTCTTCGTGGCCGGGTCGAGCGCCGGCGGCCTCGCCGCGGC
>DATFQY010000230.1:0-12446 GCA_035263845.1 Thermoanaerobaculia bacterium
CGCCACGGGCATGGGCGGCGACACGATCACCAGCGGCCTGGAGGTCACCTGGACCACCACGCCCACGAAGTGGAGCAACAACTACTTCACGAACCTCTTCGCCTACGACTGGGAGCTGACGAAGAGCCCGGCGGGAGCGAACCAGTGGAAGCCGAAGAACGGCGGCGGCGCCGGAACCGTGCCGGACGCCCACGACTCGTCGAAGCGTCACGCGCCGGCCATGCTGACGACGGACCTCTCCATGCGGTTCGACCCGTCTTACGAAAAGATCTCGAGGCGCTTCCTGGAGCACCCCGACCAGCTCGCGGACGCCTTCGCAAGGGCGTGGTTCAAGCTGACGCACCGCGACATGGGCCCGCGCGCCCGCTACCTCGGCCCGGAGGTTCCGGCCGAAGAACTCATCTGGCAGGACCCCATCCCCGCCGTGAATCACAAGCTGATTGACGCGCAGGACATCGCCTCCTTGAAGGAGAAGATCCTGGCCTCCGGCCTGACGGTGCCCGAGCTGGTCTCGACGGCCTGGGCGTCGGCGTCCACGTTCCGCGGCTCCGACAAGCGCGGCGGCGCCAATGGCGCCCGCATTCGCCTGGCGCCGCAGAGGGATTGGGAGGTCAACCAGCCTGCCCAGCTGTCGAAGGTGCTCAAGGCCCTGGAGGGCATCCAGAACTCGTTCAACAGCGCCCAGACCGGCGGCAAGAGAGTGTCGCTGGCGGACCTGATCGTCCTGGCCGGCTGCGCGGGGGTCGAGCAGGCGGCCAAGAACGCCGGCAACAAGGTGACGGTCCCCTTCACGCCGGGGCGCATGGACGCCCGGCAGGATCAAACGGACGCCGCGTCCTTCGACGTGCTCGAGCCGATCGCGGACGGCTTCCGCAACTACCAGAAGCGCCGTTACGCCGTCTCGGCCGAGGAGCTGCTCGTGGACAAGGCGCAGCTGCTGACGCTGACCGCGCCGGAAATGACGGTGCTCGTGGGCGGCATGCGCGTTTTGAACGCCAGCCACGGAGGGTCGCGCCACGGCGTCTTCACGAACCGGCCGGAGGCGCTGACCAACGACTTCTTCGTGAACCTTCTCGACATGGGCACGGCGTGGAAGCCGACGACGGAGGACACCGACGTCTTCGAGGGCCGCGATCGCGCGACCGGCGCGCTCAAGTGGACGGCTACCCGCGTGGACCTGGTCTTCGGCTCGAACTCCCGGCTCCGGGCGCTGGCGGAGGTCTACGGATCCCAGGACGCGAAGGAGAAGTTCGTCCACGACTTCGTGGCCGCGTGGAACAAGGTCATGAACCTGGACCGGTTCGACGTCGCTCGAGCGGCCTGATCCGCCATCCGAGCCCGGGACCGTGAAGGCGCCGGCCGTCGTCAGGACATCGCGGCTCCTCCTGCGCAAGCCGCGAATGGACGACGCCGAGGCGATCTTCACGCGCTATGCGAGCGACCGCGACGCGCTGAAGTTCATGAGCTGGCCGGCACATGAGTCTCTCGAGGACACGCGGGACTTTCTCGAAATGAGCGAGCGGGAGTGGCACCGGTGGCCCGGCGGGCCGTACCTCATCCTGTCCTCGGAAGACGGTCTGCTGCTCGGCGGCACCGGCTTCGCGTTCGAGGCCCCGGACTCCGCGGCGACCGGATACGTTCTCGCCAGAGACGCCTGGGGCCGGGGATTCGCGACGGAAGCCCTCCTCGGCGTGCTCGCCATTTCGAAAGACCTCGGCGTTCGCCGGCTTTCTGCCGTGTGCCACCGTCAGCACCGGGCGTCCGCGAGGGTCCTCGAGAAGGCGGGATTCGAACTGGAGGCGCGCGAGCAGAAAAGACTCGTCTTCCCCAACCTCTCCACCGAACCGCAGGACGTGCTCGCCTACTCGGTCAATCCCCTCTGGTGCGTCGAGCAGAAGCGATGATTCCTCCAGGTTTCTTCGTTTACAAGGTCCACACCCCGGAAGGGGAAAGGAACTACGTCACCCTCCTGCCGCCCGAGCGCGTGCAGGCGAAAGGCCTCCCCGCCGAGGCGATCGTCGGACTGCTCGCGCGCGAGCCGGCGAAAGGAGAGCCCATCACTCCAGGCGTCTTCGAGCAAAACCCGGCCTTTGTGCGGCTCCTCCACACGGTCATCGCCGAAAACGGGCCCGCCGAATCGGGTCTTCAAGCGGCGGCTCGCAGACGGGGAGAGTGGTGTGTCTCTGTCATCGATGGACGGACGCCGGATCCCGCCGGGCGGGTGCCCCCCGAAGACATCCTGGGGTCCTTCGAAGTTCGGAAAGGGATCGTCGCTCCCGAGTCGTACCAGCCCAACGCGAAGCATCGGATTCTGTCGGACAGAGGCTTCTTCCGGCTCGACAGGTCGCTGCACCAACGCCTCCTGGAAAGCCTGCAGAAGCTTTGAGATTCTCGACCGGAGAGAGTGAGGTCATGGGCGGCGCGTTCCTTCTCGGCGGAATCGCTCTTCTCGTCCTGCTGATCATCCTCGAAGGCAAGCGGCAGGAGCGGCGGTACGGGCGCGGGAGCGGAAGGGGCGCTTCTCTCATGCGAGCCGGCATGCTCGACATCCAGCGCCACCTGGAGCCCCAACGGAAGGTGGAAATCCTTCTCCAGAAAGACTCCCGGACGGAGCAGGACGAGTCCGGCGATCCGCCCGGCAACTCGGACAAGGAGATGTGACATGGCGGGGAATTGGAGAAAGGTCCCCTTCCTGCGCTGGTCTTTCTGGCGGCTGCTCTTCGGAATTAAGCGCCTGACGACGGAGTGGCAGGTCGGAGACGGGCGTGAAGCGCGGCTTGCGGAATACGTCGCCACCAAGGCGCGCCGCGGCGACCCGGCGGACGTCATCCGGGTCATCGACGAGTACGCCTACAACCAGAGCTACCTGATCAACGTCGGAGACGAGAAAGGCCGCATCCTCGACGAGGCCGTCGCGGAAGCGAAGCCCGGACGCGTGCTCGAGCTGGGCACCTACTGCGGATACAGCTCGCTGCGCATGGCGGCCGACGCGCCGGCCGCGCGAATCTTCTCGATCGAGTTCAACGCGGCCAACGCCGGGATCGCCCGGCAGATCCTCGGCCACGCGGGCGTGGGCGATCGCGTCGCCGTCGTCGTGGGCACGCTGGGCGACGGCGGCCGCACCGTGGAGGCGCTGCGCCGGGAGCACGGCCTTTCCGAGGGATCCGTCGATCTGGTCTTCATCGACCACGACAAGGACGCCTACCTTCCGGATCTGCGGCGGATCCTCGAGCAGCGCTGGCTCCGCCCCGGGGCAATGGTCGTGGCGGACAACGTCAAGTTTCCCGGCGCGCCGGAGTACCGCGCGTACATGACCGAGAACGAAGGCAAGCTGTGGCGGACGGTCGAACGGGAAACGCACGTCGAGTATCAATCGGTGATCAAGGACCTCGTCCTGGTCTCGAAGTACCTCGGTCCGAGCTGAGACACGATGGGAGGTCGGATGACGCAAGGGCGCTATGACCCGAAGGCCGCGAAGGAGATCCTCACGCTCGAGCAACGGGCCCTCGATCGGTGGGGGAAGGGGGACCCGGGCGGGTTCCTCGATCTGTACGGGGACGACGTCACGTACTTCGACCCGATGACGGACAGGCGCATCGACGGCCATGAAGCCATGCAGAACTATTACGAGCCGTGGGTCGGCAAGATCCGGATCGTGCGCTACGAGATGCTCGACCCGCAGGTCGTCGTCTCAGCGGACATGGCGCTCCTGACTTACAACCTCGTGAATTACGTCGAAGACGAAGGGGGCGGCCAGTCGGTCGGGAGCCGCTGGAATTCGACGGCGGTCTACCGGCGCCGCGGCGGCGCCTGGAAGACGATCCACTCCCACTGGTCGTTCACCCGCCACGAAGCGTTCCAGAAGATGACGCCGGAAGACTCCGAAGCCCAGGCCGGCTGAGCCGTGCACCACGAAACCGAGCTGATCTCGACGATCGCGGTAGGCCTGGCCTTCGCGTTCGCCGGCGGGCTCGCCGCCTTCCGCCTCGGCCTGCCGCCGCTCGTGGGGTACCTCCTCGCGGGCGTCGCGGTCGGTCCGTTCACGCCGGGATACGTCGCCGACCAGAAGCTCGCGCCCCAGCTCGCGGAGATCGGCGTCATCCTGCTGATGTTCGGCGTCGGCATGCACTTCTCGATCGCCGATCTCTGGGAAGCCCGCCGGATCGCCGTTCCCGGAGCCCTCGCCCAGATCGTGGTGGCGACGGCCCTGGGGACCGGCGCCGCGTCCTGGTGGGGATGGCCGCTCGGCGCCGGGCTGGTGTTCGGGCTGGCCCTGTCGGTCGCCAGCACCGTCGTGCTCCTGAGGGCGCTTGAGGCGCGCGGACTGTTGGAATCGGAAGACGGCCGGATCGCGATCGGCTGGCTGATCGTGGAGGACCTCGTGACGGTCCTGGCGCTGGTTCTCCTGCCCGCGCTGGCGGGGCCGCTCGGGGCGCCCGGAGTCGGCGGCGCGGCGGCAGGCGAGATCTGGGCGGCGATCGGGCTGACGCTCGGGAAGGTGGGCGTCTTCGTCGCCCTGATGCTGGTGGTCGGCGCGCGGGTCTTTCCACGGCTGCTCAAGCTCGTCGAGGGCACTCGCTCGCGGGAGCTCTTCACGCTGGCCGTCATCGCGCTGTCGCTCGGGGTCGGGTTCGTGTCCGCGGAGATCTTCGGCGTCTCGTTCGCGCTCGGAGCGTTCTTCGCCGGGATCGTGGTCCACGAGTCGGACCTGAGCCACCGCGCCGCGGACGAGCTGCGGCCGCTGCAGGACGCCTTCGCAGCCCTCTTCTTCGTCTCCGTCGGCATGCTCTTCGACCCGGCGGTGCTGGTGCGTCAACCCCTCCAGGTGCTCGCGGTGGTCGGGATCATCGTCGTCGGCAAGTCGGCCGCCGCGACGGGCATCGTGCTCGCCCTCCGCCGGCCGCTTCGAACCGCGTTGACCGTTTCCGCGGGCCTGGCCCAGATCGGGGAGTTCTCCTTCATCCTCGGCGCCCTCGGGATCTCGATGGGCCTTCTGCCCGCCGAGGCGCAGAGCCTCATCGTGGCGGGCGCCCTGCTCTCGATCAGTCTCAACCCGCTGGTGTTCTACGCCGCCGGCCGGTGGCTCCCGGCCGCGAAGTCGAGCCCGGGATTGCCCCGAACGGAACCGGCATGAGGAGGTCAACGTCGTGCTTCGTGAAGCCACCACCGCGGATGCCGATGTCATCCAGGCGCTGATGCGCTCGGTTCCCGGCTTCTGGGACGAGGGTTGGCGTCACGACGTCCTGGAGCGGGCCCTCGTCCTCTCAGGCACCGTCGCGCTCGTGCACCTGGACGGCGAGCGAATCGATGGGTTCGCCTGCGCGCACGACCTTGGCTTCCGGGCGTACCTGAGCGAGCTCGTCGTGTCGCCGGAGGCGCGCCAGCTCGGCGTCGGCGCGCGCCTCCTCGCCGAGGTGGAGCGGCGCCTGGCCGCGCGGGGCTGTTCGCTGGTCATCGCGGACGTCTGGCGCGACGCGGAAGGCTTCTACCGGGCGCAGGGCTGGGTTCCCCCGGCCGCGGTCCTGCTGCGCAAGCACCTGGCGGCGCGGTGAGCCAGGCGGCGATTCGGCGAGCGGGCCGATCGGTGGCGAACCTCTGGCGGTTCCCCGTCAAGTCCATGGCCGGCGAGGAGCTCGAAGAGGCGGAGATCTCGAAGGTGGGCATCGCCGGCGACCGCGCGTACGCGCTGATCGACGGGGAGACGGGAGACGTGGTGAGCGCGTCGAGCGCGCGGCTCTTTCCCGGCCTCCTGAACTTCCGGGCGAGCTTCGTCAAACCGCCGTCGCCGGGCCGAGAACTCCCCCCGGTTCGGATCAAGATGCCCGACGGCCGCGAGGTGACGACCGAATGCGGCGAGGTGGACCGAGCGTTGTCGGCGCATTTCCGGCGCGAGGTCACGCTCGCGCGGGCCGACAGGACTGTCCCGCAGTGGGCCGGCCTGGAGTTCTTCGACGAGTCCGGCATCGCTCCCCCGGGCGTCCCCGGCGGCTTTTTCGACCTCTATCCGGTGTCCGTGATGACGACGGCGACTCTGGCTCGGCTGGCGGAGTCCCGGCCCTCGAGTCGGTTCGACCTGCGGAGGTTTCGAATGAACGTCATCGTGAGCTCGGACGAGGCGGGCTTCCCGGAGAACGACTGGGTCGGCCTGTCGATCGCGCTGGGAGGCGAGGCGCGGCTCCGGGTGTCGGTGCCCGACCCTCGCTGCGTCATGGCGACGCTCGCCCAGGACGATCTTCCTCATGACCCCGGGATTCTGCGGGCCGTGGTCCGCGACAACAGTCTCGAGATCGGGAAGGCCGGCTTGCTCCCCTGCGCGGGCGTTTACGCCATCATCGAGACGCCGGGCACGGTGCGAATCGGCGATCCCGTGGCGATCCACTGAGGAGGCGACAATGACGGAAACCGCCCTTCCGCCGGCACGATGGCCGCCCGTTTCGCCGTCTTCCTGGAATTCCACGGCGACCGGATCGTGAGCCAGCGCAACTACGACTGCTTCGACCCCTTCTAATTCGCCGGCCCCTTCGTCGCGGCGCCCTTGCGCGCGGCCTGCGCTAGCTCCCCAGGCGTGAGCGTCTGCGCTCCCGCGAACCCGCCGATCCATCGGACGTGCTCGGGGCGGATGGTGAAGAGCGAGAAGCCGCCGAGCCCGAAGATCGGCTCCGCGTCGGGAAACCGCTCGAGGTAGCGGGCCTTGCCGGCGTCGTAGTCCCTCGAGGGATCCTCGAGCGGCGCGGCCTTTCCGAGGATCGTGACCCGCGGCAGCTCCTGGGCGATGACGCCCGGTTTCTCCTCGCCGGTGACGAGGAGGCTGACGCGCGGGTCCGTGAGCATGTCCTCCGTGTGCGCCGACAGCTCGCTGACGTGGATCAGGAACGCCCTTCCGTCCCGCGTGATCGCGAACGGCACCATCGAGACGTACGGCGCGCCGCCGTGGAGCGTTCCGAGCGCGGCGACGCGGCGCGTGGAAAGGAGCTCGCGGAGCGCCGGGTCGCCGCCCCCGGAGCTCACGGCGTCGAGACCAGCGGCAGCTCGACGAAGCTCGAGGCGTAGATCCGCTGCGTGGCCTTCCGGTAGTCGCCGGGCTTGGCCCAGAAGATGTTCGGCACGAAGGTCTGCGGGTTCCGGTCGTAGAGGGGAAACCAGCTCGACTGCACTTGCACCAGGATCCGGTGGCCGGGGAGGAAGACGTGGTTCGCCGTCGGCAGGGCGAACCGGTACTGGAGCGGCGTGTTCGCCGCGATCGGCTTGGGCGTCTCGAAGCTCTCGCGGTAGCGGCCGCGGAAGACGTCGGCGGCGACCATGAGCTGGTAGCCTCCCATCCAGGGCTGCTTGGCCACCTCCGGGGGGTGGAGGTCGATCAGCTTCACGACCCAGTCGGAGTCCGTGCCGCTGGTCGAGGCGATCAGGTTGGCGATCGGTTGCCCGCTGATCTTGACGGGCGTCGTCAGGACGTCGGAGACATACGAGAGGACGTCGGTCCGAGTGGACACGTTCCTCTGGTCGGTGACGAGCCACTCGCG
This sequence comes from Thermoanaerobaculia bacterium, assembly GCA_035263845.1. Classification (GTDB taxonomy): domain Bacteria; phylum Acidobacteriota; class Thermoanaerobaculia; order UBA5066; family Gp7-AA6; genus JAWOLE01. The sequence goes on from DATFQY010000230.1 coordinate 7,521, forward strand.
CCATCCCTGCCCTTTGTCGTAGCTCTCCGGAACGATCGGCCTGGCGTGGAACGGCACGGGCCTGGCCGGATCGGAAACGTATTCCTCGAACTCCGCGCTGCCCGATTTGGGCGCGGCGTACCCGAGCTTCAATCCGGCGCCCAGGTACAGGGGCGTCGCCTTGATCGAGCATCCGCCGCCGGCGGAACATCCCGCGGGCCACGCGGGGAGGCGCCGCCACGCGTTCGTCCCGGTCTCGAACGCGACGACCGGCGGCAGGTCCGCCTTCGGCGCGCCGTCTTTCAGGTACTGGTCGAGGAAGGGCCGGAGGACCTCGCGGCGGAAGGTCAGCGCCGTGTCGCTCCCGAACCGAAGGTCCCCGAGGGCGCTCCCCTCGCGGATCTCCTGGCCGTGGTGCCACGGCCCCATTACGAGGAAGACCTTGTCGTTGCCGGTGTCCTTGGGCTTGATCGACTTGTAGACCGCGATCGCGCCGTAGATGTCCTCCTGGTCCCAGAGGCTGTGGACGAGCATCACGGGGACCTTCAGCGGCTGGCCGCCGAGGATCTTGTCCACCGCCTGGTCCTTCCAATACGCGTCGTAGGCGGGATGCTGGAGGATCTTTCTCCAGAAGCCGACCTGCTCCATGCCGCGGCGCTTTCCGAGCTCCCCCGCCGATCCGAACTCCAGGAACGTGTCGTAGTCGTCGAAGCGGCTCGTGTACCACTTCGCGTCGTTCTTGCGCGTCGCCTCCTGCTCGTAGATGTAGTTCATGCCGAGCTGCCGGAAAGCGCCGTAGTGGAACCAGTCGTCGCCCATCCAGCCGTCCACCATCGGGTTCATCGGCACCGAGACCTTGAGCGCGGGGTGCGGATTGACGAGGGCCATCAGGGGGAGGAACCCGTCGTAGGAGATCCCGAGGATGCCGACCTTGCCGTTGGACTCCGGGACGTTCTTCACCAGCCAGTCGATCGTGTCGTAAGTGTCGGTCGAGTGGTCCACGGGAGTGGGGTTCTGCGGCCCGTGGAGCGGGCGATTCATGACGTAGTCGCCTTCCGAACCGTGCTTGCCGCGCACGTCCTGGACGACTCGGATGTAGCCGCCCTCGACGATCGTCTCGACCGGGTTGTCGTAGCCGTCGAGACTCGGGCCCAGGTGCGCGCTGTCCGTGAGGGTCGTCAGCTTGTCGGCGTCGTAGGGCGTGCGAGTCAGCAGAATCGGAGCGCCCTTCACGCCCTTCGGGACGAGGATGACGGTGTGGAGCTTCACGCCGTCGCGCATCGGGATCTCCGCGATGCGGCGGACGTAGTCGTACCCCTCGCGCGCCTCTTCGAGCTTCGACGGCATCTCGCTCGGATAGTCCGGGTACTTCGGCGCCTGCGCGGCCGCCGGGAACGCGGCGAGAAGAGAAACGAGAACGAGCCAGACCCGATCGACACGGAAAGCGAGTTTCATGCTGTCTCCTGAAGTTTTAATCTCTCACGGTCGGAGGGTCAGGGACCAGAGCTTGACCGCGCGGTCGTCGCCGCTCGACGCGAACCAGCGCCCGTCGGGAGAAAACGCCAGGCCGTGAACGTCTCCCGCGTGCGCGGAGAGCACCTGGGACAGCGAGCCGTCCTCCGTTCGCCAGAAACGGACGGTGTCGCCGTTGCCCCCGCTCTTCGACCGGCCGAAGATCTTCTCCACGAGCTTTCCCAGCGCGGACTTCTCGCGGCCGCCGCTGGCCAGCCACACCCCGCCGGGAGAGAACGCGACCGCGTAGACGCACTCGGACTCTCCGCGCAGGACCCGCACCGGCCTCCCGTCGACGAGCCGCCACAGCCGGACGGCCTTGTCGTCGCCTCCGCTCGCCAGCCACTGCCCGTCCGGGCTGAAGGCGACCGAGACGACGGCCTGGGAGTGGCCGGTGAAGGTGCGAAGCAGTGCGCCGCTTCCCACGTCCCACAACTTGACGGTGGCGTCAAAGCTGCCGCTCGCGAGGCGCTTCCCATCCGGGCTGAATCGGACGGACCAGACGTTGCGCGAATGCGCCGGAATGGTTCGCAGCGGAGCTCCGTCGGCGAGGCGCCAGAGGCGGATGGTCTTGTCCTCGCCGCCGCTCGCGATCGTCGTCCCATCGGGACCGATCGCGACGGTCCAGACGGTTCCAGCGTGTCCCGTCAGGGTCCCGGCAAGAGACCGGTCCGCGACTCGCCACACCCGAACCGTTCGGTCGTAACCGCCGCTGACGAGCCACTGGCCGTCGGGGCTGAACGCGATCGACGTCACTCCTCCCGGGTGCCTCATCGTCGCCGCGGACGCGCCGTCCGGGACGCCTCGCAGCCGGATCGACCCATCGGCGCTTCCGCTGGCGAGGCTCCGGCTGTCGGGCGAGAAAGCCAGGCCCCACACCGTCATGGTGTGCCCGACGAAGGTCCGCTGGAGCTTCGCGTAGATCGAAAAGTCGTGCGCGGAGGCGAACGCGGCGGCGAGGACGGCGAGTACCGCGGCCCGCCCGAAAGGCCTAATCTCGACACGACTCAGCAGGATCGGAAGCCTCCGAAGATCTTGCGATGCCCTTCGAGAATGCGCGCCTTCGCCACAGGGTCCGGATCGAAGGTCCAGACGCCGCGCTCGTGAGTACCACCGAGAAGGATGCCGTCGGAGCGGGGAAACATGTAGAGATCGCCGCCCATCACCGCGTACCGCACTTCGGGTTGCGGAAGAAGGAACGTCAGCTGGCCCTTGATGGGAACGAGCTCCTCGTCGCCGAAGATCGCCTTTGCTCCGAGCCCGGTGCAGTTGATGAACACGCGCTGAGGCAGGGCGCGGAGAGCCTCGCGGTCGCGGATCTCCGTCACGACGACCGAGGCGCCCGCCGCGCGAACCTCGTCGAGCATCGCCTCGAGATAGACCGGAGGCTCGATCAGCATCCCGTCGAACTGCCGGACGTGAGAGTAGCCCGAGAAGGGATGCTCCGAAGGAGACAGGTCCTTGAGCTCCGGCATGAGAGCTGCCAGCGGCCCCTCCCTTCCGGTGAGATTGGTTTCCACGAAGGCGTGGTCGGAGAGAGCGTAGTTCCGCATCCAGCGCACCCCGTACTTCGCGCCGACAAGGAGCTGATAACGGCGGTAGGCGAACTCCGAGGCGGCCACGAACTGTCCCAGAAACTGCGGAGTGCTTCGATCCCGGTCGAACACGAAAAACGGAAACCACTGCCCTCCGGCGATGTTCGAAGTGGTGTTGGGCGGAAGGTCCTTCGCGTAGATCGTCACGGCCCGTCCCGACTCCTGGAGAAGCCTCGCGGTGGCCAGGCCGACCGCGCCGCAGCCCAGGACCCCGACCGAGCCGCGATGGTCCGGCGGGACGAGGTCCACCGCGAGCCGCGCCGTGCCCCAGGACAGCGTAACGCCTCCGCCTCCGTGACCGTAATTGTGGATGACCAGGAGGTCGCCGATCTTCTCCGGCCGAACCACGAAGCCGGACGGCCGGAAAGGCCGAAGACCGGCCACGGTCCGGATCTCGCGGTCGGCGCTGACGCGGACCGGAGGGAGCGCGCAGCCGGCAGGCGTGCTGTCGGGAAGGAGATCCGACGGGAGGGCATGGCGGCAGCGAGACGCCACCGCGACGGCGGCGGAGGCGGCGGCCGTCCCCAGAAACGTGCGCCGGTTCATCGGCGGCCAAGCCTACACGCCCGAAGATCGCAGAGTCGCTGCCCGAATGAGCATCGGCTTAATCCTTGACTTTGGCGGATAGCCGGGAGAATGCTCCGAACTCTGGCGTGAAGCACTGGAAAGAGACCGGGGAGCTTCTGTCGCGCGCCGCCGAGTTGAAGGACAAGGGCCGCACGGCGGCGCTCGCGACCGTCGTCCGCATCGAGGGATCCGCCTACCGCCGGCCGGGCGCGAAGTTCCTGGTCGAGGACGACGGGAAGACCTCGGGAGGGGTCAGCGGCGGTTGCCTCGAAGAGGACCTGCGCGAGGCGGCTCTGCGAGCGATCCGCGACGGGCAGGCGAGGCTCCTCCACTACGAGACGGGATCCGACGACCAGGCGGTCTTCGGCCTGGGCCTCGGGTGCAACGGGTCTGTGGACGTCTTCCTCCAGACGGCCCCCGAGGGAGACGCGCCCCGGAAGGTCCTCGAGCGGCTCGGAGGCGAGTCGCCCTTCGCCATCGCGACCGTCCTCGAGGGACAGCGCGCCGGACGGTCGCTCGTCCTCGGAGCGGAGGGAATCCTCGCGGGGACGTCGGGCGACGCCGGCCTCGACCGTGAAATCCTCCGGCGAGCGGCGGACCTTCTCGCGCGCCGCCGGTCGAGCCTGGAGACCATCGAGGACGCGCGCGTCTTCATCGAGGTGCTCGCGCCGCCTCCCCACCTGGCGGTCTTCGGCGCCGGAGACGACGCGATCCCGCTCTGCGCTTACGCGTCGGACGCGGGATTCCGAGTCACGGTCGTGGACCACCGCGCCGCCCTGGTCACCCGCGAGAGGTTTCCCGCCGCCTCGCGGCTCTTAGTCGAGAGGCCCGGCGAGGGAAGCGGACAGATCCCCATCACGCCAAGGAGCTACGCGGTCGTCAAGACGCACTCCTTCGCGTACGACCGGCAGTGGGCGGGCCTGCTCCTCGCCACGGAGATCCCGTACGTGGGAATGCTCGGCCCCCGCGCGCGGTCCCGCGAGATCCTGAGGCAGCTCGGCCTCTCGGAGGACGACCGGGTGCGGGGCCCCGTGGGCCTCGACCTCGGCGCCGACGGGCCCGAGCAGATCGCCGTCGCGATCGTCGCGGAAATCCTCGCGGTCCACTCTTCCCGGGAGCCCTGGCCCCTGCGCGAGAAGGAAGGCGCGATCCATGTCTCCTGACCGGGCGAGAGCCGGGAGCGTGGCGGGCGTTGTCCTGGCGGCGGGCCCCTCGAGCCGGATGGGCCGCAACAAGCTCCTCCTTCGCCTGGACGGCGAGAGCGTCCTGCGGC
>DATFQY010000231.1:0-4288 GCA_035263845.1 Thermoanaerobaculia bacterium
GTGCTCGTGACGAGGATGGGGCTCGCCGTGCGGGCCCCCCGGGACGACGCCAGGATAACCAGGCCGAGGACGAAGATCCGAACCGGCAGCCGCATCTCTCCTCCAATCGAAATCGCGGAGGATTAGAGGCTCGGCGGACCGCCTTCACAACCGCATGACCATGCGGCTCGGAGACGCGCGCGATGCCGCGCTATTCGATCAGTTTGCGCCGCAGCGCCTGGCTGACGGCTTCCGACTTGGAGTGGACGGAGAGCTTCTCGTAGATGCTCCGGACGTGGTCGCGGACGGTGTTGATCGTGACCTCGAGGCTGTCGGCGGCCGACTTGTAGCTGTGGCCGTCGGCGAGGAGACGAAGCAGAGCGAGCTCCTGGCCGGTCAGGGCGGCCTTCGGCCGCGACGACGGGACCTTCTCGCGCAGAAGACGGACGACGTGGCGCGCGACCGCGGGCGAGAGCGGGGAGTCGCCCCGCCTCGCCTGGCGAATCCCTTCGAGGAGCTGGGCGGGCGGGCTCTTCTTCAGGAGATAGCCGGACGCGCCGTTGCGGATCGCGTCGTAGACCCTCTCCTCGTCTTCATAGACGGTGAGCATCAGGATCGGCACCGCGGGAAATCGCTCCCTGAAAAGCCGCGCGCCCTCGATCCCGGAGACTCCCGGAAGCTGGATGTCGAGCAGCAGGACGTCGCAGGGCGTCTCCTCCAGGGCGGGCAGCGCCTGCTCGACGGAGGAAAACGCGCCCACGCATCGCAGGTCGGCCGTGGAGTCGAGGATCTCAGCCAGCCCCTCGCGCGTCAGACGCTTGTCCTCGATCAGAGCGACACGTGTCCGGTCTTCTTCCCGCATTCTTCCCGCCTGAACGGCGATCCTGTCCCCCGGGAGGGCCGGTGGCAACCGCATCGTCATGCGGATCGGCCGGAGCGGCCGGCCAACGGCGCCCGGACCAGGATCCGCGTCCCGCCGGCCTCGGCCGGCAGCGCCTCGAAGCTTCCTCCGAGCGACCGCGCGCGGGCCCGCATGTTGGCCAGGCCGTGGCCCGCCGACTCGGCGGAGCCGGTCAGGCCGCGGCCGTCGTCCTCGACGCAGAGGAGAAGGCCCTCGCCCTCCGCCACGATCCGGATCGAGGCGCGCCGGCAGCCGGAGTGCCGCGCGGCGTTGGAGACCGCTTCCTTCACGATCAGGAAAACCTGCTGCCGCGTTTCCGGATCGAGCCGCCGGGCCTCCAAGTCCGGAGCGACCTCGAGGCCCCACTCGATCCCCTGGCTCTCGAGGACGTTCGCGGCGAACTGGCGGACGCGCTGGGCGAGGCTCGCGACGTCGTCCTTGCGGGGGTCCGTGGACCAGACGATGTCGCCCATGGAATCTACGAGCCGCCTCGCTCCCTCCCCGATCTCCGAGAGCGTCCGGGCCGACCGCTCGGCGTCCGGCTGGCGGCGGGCCACCTCGGAGAGGATCGCGATCTCCGAAAGCCCCGCGCCGATGTCGTCGTGCAGGTCGGTCGCCACGCGCGTGCGGACTCGCTCGATCTCGAGGGCGTGGCGCAGCCGCGCGCGGTGGACGGAGTAGGCCAGCCCCGCGACGACGGCAACGGCCAGGGCGAGGACCTCGCCGCGCTGCCAAAAGGGGGCCAGGATCGTGAAGCGGACCTCGGCCGGCTCTTTCCCGACCGCGCCGTCTCCCGCGATTCCCCGAACGCGAAAACGGTAATGCCCGGCAGGAAGTCGTCCATAGGAGACCGACCGCTGGTCCGAGGCCGCCGTCCAGCCGCGGTCGACTCCCTCGAGCAGGTGCTGGTAGCGCGGCCGTCCCCCCGGCCCGAACTCGATCGCGAGGAACTCGATCTCGATGGGCGCGGGGCCCGGGCCCAGGTCCGGCAGCGCGACGTCCCGGGAACCGAGGTCGGGCAGCGGCTGGCGCACCCCGTCAGCGAAGACTCGCGTGACGAGGATGGGGGGCGCCGGCCTCGCGGACTTCGGGGCCGGGAAAAGACGGGAGAGCCCGTAGGCGGAACCGAACCAGAGCGCGCCGCTCCGGTCCCGGAAGGAAGCATCGATGTCGCCGTGGACCAGGCCGTCGTCGGAGGTGAAGTGCTCGACGAGCCCGTCACGGGGATCGAGGCGGTCGAGCCCTCGCGGCGTCGCCACGTAGATCCGTCCCATTCGGTCCTCGTTCAACGACAGGGTACTGGCGCTCGAGAGGCCGCGCTCGGGGCCGTAGGAGACGAATTGCGGGCGCTCGTCCTGGGGACGCTCGACGAAGGCGACGCCGCCGGCGCCGGTGGCGATCCAGAGGCGGCCCTGGAGATCGCGGTGGAGCGCGGTCACTCCTCCCGGGGGCACTCCGTCGGCCGGCCGGAAAAAGCTCATCGCGCCGTCCCGATACCGGGCGAGGCCCGACGCGAATCCGATCCAGACGGCGCCTTTCGCGTCCTCCACGATGGCCCGCGGCTCTTCCAGAGGGATCCCGTCCTTTTCGCCGAAACGCCGAAATGTGTCCGATGCCCGCAACCAGACGGCAAGCCCCCGCCGCTCGCCCACGGAACCGACCCAGAGGTCTCCGCGGCTATCTTCGAAAAGCCGGTAGAGAACGTTGGAGGGAAGCCCGTCGGTCTCCGTGTAGATCCTCGACGGAGAGCTCGTCTGGAGGCTGGCGAAAGACACCGCCGGAAAACGGTAGAGGCCGCCGATGGTCGGGACCCACCACTCCCCCCGCTTGTCCTGCAGGACGACCTGGGACGTGCCCCAGCCGAAGCTGACTCCGGGACGGAGCGCGGGCGCCTGCGCGTGGAAGCGCTTCCCGTCGAAGCACTCGACGAAGGACCGGTCTGCGATGACTTCTTCGGAGCTGATCCCGCGGGTGAAAGCACAGAGCTGTCCCTCGCGGTTTTCGAAGAGGGAATCGACACAGGTGCTCGCGAGCCCGTCCCTCGCATCGAACCGCCGAAAACCGTCCCGCGCGAGCCTCATGACGCCGTGGTCGCTGCCGATCCAGAGATCCTGGTCGCGGTCCTCGGCGAACGCCCACACGCTGTTCGCCGGGAACCCGTCCTCGCGGGCGTAGCTCCTCGCCGACTTGCGGTCGGGAGCGATCTCGGAGAGCCCGGGGAAACAACCGGCCCACAACTCGCCGTCAGCGGTGGCGTAGAGGCTGGTGACGTAATCTCCGGCAAGGCCGCTCGAGCGCGTCAAGACGCGCCTCACCTCGATCGCGGCCGATTCGGCCCGGCCCGAGACTCGCACCTCGAAGAGGCCTTCCGTGTGACTGCCTGCCCAGACCGTGCCGGTCTTCTCGGCGAGGATGCTCCGGACGGAATGCGGCGCCCCGTCGGGCGTGCGGATCGCCGTCAACGTTCCCTCACGCGACCTGCGGAAGAGCCCCGCCTCGGTCCCGATCCAGAGGTTGCCGTCCTGGTCCTCCTTGATCGTGTGGACCATCGAGACCAGGGGGTTCTTTTCGGGAGAGTCGAGGGACACGGGTTGCGGCGCCGGCCTTCCCGGCTCGAGCCGGAACAGCCCGCCATGCGTCGCGATCCAGATCGTGCCGGAGCGGTCCTCGACGAGGGCCCGAACGTTGTCGGACTGTCCCGCGCCCGGGTGGATCGCCGCGCGCACGCCGTTCAATCGGGCCGGGTCCCAATGAAAGAGGCCTTCACTCGTCGCGGCCCAGTACGTGCCGTCCCGGGACTCCTGGATCGACCGCACGTCCGAGCCCGGCAGGCCGTCGGCGGCGGTCAGGTTCGTGAACCCGCTTCCATCAAAACGCGAGATCCCGTCGCCCGTGCCGAACCAGAGAAAACCGCGCGAATCGGCGAGGACGCACCGGACGAGGTCGCTCGCCAGCCCATCGGCGGCCGTGTAGACCTTCAGGGGAAGTTGCTCGGCCCCGGCCTGCCCGAGTCCGACGGCGAGCGCTGCCAGGAGCGACAAAACGCACCGGTTCGCCGGGATCATCGGGATCGCGAAGTGTACCGTAGGGACATCCGGCACCCCCCGAAAATGCGAAGAATCTGGCCCTCTCCTTGCAGCTGGAAAGGAAATATCCGGAAAGGAGGTCGGTCATGGCCTCGTCCTCGTCCAGACACAAATCGATCGTCGTTTCTGCCCTCGCGCTGCTTCTCGCGGCCAACATGGCCAGCGCCGGCGAGGCGTCGAGAAGGGCCCGCTCGGAAGAGCAGGAGCTCGTCGACCACGCCCAGGCCACTCTCGCCCGCTTCCGGGGCGATCCGCGTCTCAACGGCTTCCGCGAAAACGAAGGCCGGGCTCGCGCTGTCCTGATCATTCCGAAGGCGGTCCG
>DATFQY010000232.1:0-30513 GCA_035263845.1 Thermoanaerobaculia bacterium
CGTCCTGAGCCTGCTCGTCGGAACCGGGCTCGCCGCCGCCTGCGGGTTTCGGGTCTTCGTGCCGCTGCTCGTCATGAGCGTCGCGGCGCGCGCCGGGCACCTGCAGCTGTCGCCGGGGTTCGACTGGATCGCCTCGGGACCGGCCCTGATCGCCTTCGCGGCGGCGACGGTCCTCGAGATCGCCGGTTACTTCATCCCTTACGTGGATCACGTACTCGACGTCCTCGCGGCGCCGGCGGCCGCCGTCGCGGGGACTCTCGTGACCGCGTCGGCCGTGATCGGCATGAGCCCGTTTCTCCGGTGGACCCTCGCGATCATTGCCGGGGGAGGCGTGGCGGTCCTGTTTCACGCGGCCACGGGGGCGGCGCGCGCGGCCTCCACGGCGACGACCGGCGGCCTCGCCAACCCGGCGGTCGCGGTGGCGGAAGCGGGCGGTTCGACGCTTCTCTCCGTCTTGGCCATCGCGGCCCCCGTCCTGGCGCTCGCGGGCATCATCGTGATCGTCCTGCTCGCGGGACGGGTGCTTCGGGCGGCGAGGGCGCGAATCTCCCGAGGCTCCTCGTAAGAGGCAACGGCCCCTTGACTATTGACACTCGACTATCGACTATCGACAGTCTTCAAAGGAGGCTGGATTGAGAGTCCTGGTCACGGGAGGCACGGGCTTCGTCGGGACGCACCTGGTCAACGAACTGCTGAGGCGAAAGCACGAGGTCACGATCCTCGCGCGCCGGCCGTCGGCGACGCGCAACCGCTACAACCGTCCCGTCCGGACGGAGGCCGGCGACGTTCTCGACTCGGCGTCGCTCCGGCGCGCTTTCTCCGGCCAGGACGCGATCGTCCACCTCGTCGGGATCATCTGGGAGAAAGGGGATCGGACCTTCGACCGGTTGCACCGCGTCGCGGCCGAGAACGTCGTCGCGGCGGCCCGGCAGGCCGGGGTGCGGCGGCTCCTCCACATGAGCGCGATGGGAAGCTTCCCGGACTCGCCGTCCGAGTATGGCCGGACCAAGGCAGCGGGGGAGAAGGTGGTCCGCGAGTCGGACCTGGACTGGACCGTCATCCGCCCCTCGATCATCGTCGGGCCGGGCGACGGTTTCGTGACGCTTTTGGCCGGGGTGATTCGGGGCAACCCCGGGTTCATCCCGGTCATCGGGCCGGGAACGGTTCGGTTCATGCCGGTTTCGGTTTACGACGTGGCGCGGGTCTATGCCGAGGCGCTCGAGAAGCCGGAGACGATCGGAAAATCCTTCGAGGTCGGCGGCCCCCACACCCTGACGCTCAACGAGATCTACCAGGAGATCGCCGCCGCCGTCGGAAAGCCCCGAAAGCCGCTGATCCACTTTCCTCTCTGGTGGGGCCGGTTCCTCGCGGCGCGCTTCGAGGGGATGGCGCGCCGCGGATGGCTCGAGGCGCCTTTCCTGACGCGCGACCAGCTCCTGAGCATGAGACGCGACAACACCGGCGACATCGGGCCGACCGATGCGGTCTTCGGCGAAACATGGCGCGAGTTCCGTTCCGCGATCCGCGAGTACCTCGCCGCGGGAAGGCACAACCCCCGCTTCGGAGTGGGAACCGAGACGGACCTCGAGCCTGTCAAGGTCCTCCGCGTCCGGTAAAAAGAAGGGAGAGGCGCCGCCTCTCCCTCTCGTCACTCTGTCGACCGCTGACTGTCGGCTCTCTTCTACCTCCCGCAAACCCCCGCCGAGTAGTAGCTGTCTCCCGTGAAGTTGTCGCCCACCGCCAGGTAGACGAAGAGCGGACCGCCCGACAAGTTCACTCCGGGGGCCGCGGCGACGGTGTAGGACACGTAGAAGTCGTCCTGGGCCTGGTCGCCGGCCGCGACGGTGTTGATCAGCGAGAAGACCGGGAACTGGGCGTGGCTCAGCCCGGGGATCGTCACCGTGACCGAACCCAGGCTCGACCCGTCCGACGCCTTGCGCGCGGTGAATGTGGCCGACACCGCCAGCAGGTTGGGATTGAAGTAGCCGATGTTGGAGCGCAGGCCGATGCCGGCGGTGATCTGGGCGGCCGACGCCTGCGAGAGGACCGGCAGCGTGCCGAACCGGCAGGGGGCTTCGATGCCAAGCCCGTGGACGAAGAAGCCGAGCTGACCCTGGTTGTTCGCGCGGCGGTCGTCGAGGATCCGACCCTCGACGATCACGTCGCGGTCGGTCGTGAATCGAAGCGCCCCGATTCCGCTCGTGTTGAACGTGTTGCCGAGGATGTCGTTTAAGACCAGCTCCTGGTTGACGGCGACGGCCACCACCTTCGTGGCCGTCGGCGCCGCCAGCCCGGACGCGTTGCTGGCGAAGAAGTCGATCGTGACGTTGGCCGCCGCCTGGGCGCGGCTCACGATCCGGACGTCCTCGACGAAGTTCTCTCCCCGAGCCCCGTTCGCCTTGACGGTGACCGGCAGGTAGAGCACCACGGGCGCCGCCGTCCCCGGGGCCGGCTGGAGCTGGCCGCGGATGGCGCCGCCGGGGAAGTCGGTCGTGTGGACGTTGAAGTAGTAGCCGGGCGGGTTGGCGATGATCTCGGCCAGCAACGCCGGCGCGATGCCCGGCAGCGTCCCGCTCGAGACCCCGTTGGTGAACGGCTGGTTGAAGGGAATGATGACCGGCCCGGTCACTCCCGCCGCGCCGCGGTGGATGTGCGACGCGCTGATGCTGGCGATGTTCTGGGCGTAGGCGGTGAAGGTGATGGATCCCGCTCCCTGGTCGATGTTGATGACGGCGAACCCCACGCCGTCTGGGTCGGCCGGGTTGGGTGTCTCGTTGGCGCCGGTCAAAGCCGCGACATAGGTGAAGGTCTGGGCCCTCGCGGCGCCGGCGGCGAGCAGACAAAGAACAATGGAGAGCCAGATCGAGCGTCGTGAGGGGTTCCTCATGCCTTCCTCCTATTGCGGCGCAGGAAGCGCCCGCGGCGAAACGCTATGCAAGGACGGCGCCGCGGGGCTCTTCTTGAGGAAGCGCTAATCCGGGTTCAGGAGGCGGCTTTGCGAAGCCGGATCGTGCCCGAGTGGGTCCGGATGACCACCTTGGGCCCGCCTCCGTTGACGGCGCCGACCGCCCGCTGGGAGCTCGACCGGCGGGTCACGGCGATCTCGGGAAAGTCCGAGCGGATCAGGTTCTCCTCGGAGTCGGCGTCCTGGACCTCCAGCTCGACGTCGGCCTTGAAGTCGGGCGGGACGGTCAGCGTCACGTCGCCTCCCCGGTCGCGGATCGAGATGCCGCCGCGAACCTCGCGGCCGAGGATCGACACGCGGACGTCGCCGCCTCCGGTCTCGGCGTCCACGCTGCCGCGCGCGGCGCGCAGGACGATGTCCCCGCCGCCCGTGCGGACGACCGCGGCTCCGCCGACGTTTTCGACCCGGACGTCTCCGCCTGAGGTCTCCAGCGTGATCCCTCCCGAGACCGCGCCTGCCCGGATCTCCCCGGCGAGCGTCTTGGCCTTCAGGTCTCCCGTGACCGGCCCGATGGTGATGTCGCCGCCGTAGGTCGTCAGGTCGGCGCCCGAGCCGGCCGAGGCCACGTGGATCTCCCCGGTGCGCGTGACGATCTTCACGTTGCCCGTCACTTTCCCGATGGTGTACGTGCCGCCGCCGGAGGTCGCGAGGAAGTCGCCGGAGACGTCGCCGCGGGTCACCTCCCGCTCTTCCATCGGCATGACCATGGCGCGCGGGACCGGCACGACGACGGTCTTCGGGTTCACCCGGATCTCGGGGATCGTGACGGCGAAGCTGTGGCGCTCGGGCAGCAGCGACTTCGCCTCGGACTCCTTCGTCCCGGCCGCCAGGACCGAGATGGACCCGTTGAGTGTCGAGAGGCGCAGCTTTCCGCCGCCCTGCCCGACCGAGCCCGTGTAGTCCCGGTGGAGCTGGAGGACCTTCATCCTCCGCATCTCCCGGCTGTAGTCGCGGTCGGCGTCCCGGAGCTGGACCTCGACCTGCCGCACGGACTGCTCGATTTCCTTCTGGAGCGCCTCGATGTCCACGACGACGTCGTCTCCTTCGTCGCGAACGACGATGCGCCGCGGCGCCCGCTTCGCCTCGGGGCGGTCGGGGCGCTCCGGAGGCTGCGAGGGCTCCGGGGTCTCGGCCGCCACCGCCGCCCTCGGAGGCAGAGGGAAGGTCGAGGCGATCCCGCCGTTCATGGTCGAGGCGGAGAGGTCGAACCGGGCGTCCTTCGGCAGCGTCACGAGAATCGGGCCGTTGACCGTGTTCGCGTGCAGTGCCGCGAGAGCCGGGAGTGCCTGCATCGCGATGTCGATCCTTCCGTTGACGCTCTCGGCGGTCACCGCTTTGCGCCCACCCCGGATGACGACGGGGCCGTTGACGCTTCGCAGCTCCAGGTCTCCGTCCGGCCCGTCGGAGCGCACCTCGCCGTTGACCGTGCGGAGCACCGCGCGAACACCTGCCGGGACGGTGACCTGGTACTGCGCGGTGATCTTGCAGTCCTCGCAGCGGTCGCGGCCATGCCGGACCCGGTACCTCGCGTCCTTGTCCTTATCCTTGTCTTTCGTCTTCCAGGAACCCTCGGAGTAGGGCCAGATCGACCGGAGCAGTAGCTCCTCGTCCTCGCGCTTCTGGAGGATGCTCGTGTTGCGCAGGAGCTCTTCGGCCCGCTCCTTCGTGGGCGCGGTGACCGTCAGCTGGACCGTCGCGGAGAACTCGCGCCCCGCGGTCGCCGAGATGTCGCCCGAGACGTTTTCGATGCGCAGCGTCGAGCCCGCGGGGAGCGTCGCGTTGAAGTGGTCGGTGCGCTTGAGGGTCACGGCGTTCTCCTCGGCGCCGGCCAGGGTCGCGGCGAGCAGGAGCAGGGCGCCCAGCGCCAGCGCGACCCAGAGGCCGATGCGATCGGAGCGTCCGTGAGCCGTCATTACCGGGAGAGACGTCGAAGTCGTCATGGGGTTCTTAGAACTCCATTCCTTTCAGAGCCGACGCGGCCTTGGCGCGGACGAACCCGTTCTCTGCGGGATCGACGGCCTTCTCGCGCAGCGACTCGATGGTGCGCGGGTCGGGGGATTCCTTCGCGGCGGCGGCGAGGGCCTCGACCGCGACGAGCCGCACGGCCGGGTTGCGATCCGCCGAGAGCGCCTCGAGGAACGCGGCGCGGATCTCGGGAGTGGCCGGGAAGGCCGCCAGCGCGTCCGCCGCCTTCTTGCGGACCCCGGGGTTCGGGTCGCGCTTCAAGGTGGAGGTCAGCGCGCGGACGATCTCCGGCGAGGCCGGCACCGTCCGCGAGGCGTAGGTGCTGGAGACCTGCTCGATCGCCTGGGACCTCTCGCCCGAGGTCTGCGTCGAGCGCGAGACGAGGTACGCCAGGAGCTTCGCCAGCTCGGGGTCCCCGGGCTTTCCGACGACGGTGCGCCGCGACTCCATGTCGAAGGAGACGCCGATTCGGCCCTGCGCGTCGGGAGCGGAGTAGGAAACGTTGGCGAGGCGGGCGCCGGACTCCAGGTTGGGCAACGCCGTCGTGGAGGTCTGCTCGTTGGCTGCCGCGGTGGCCGTTCCGGCGGGAGCGGGCGTCTTGCCGGCCTGCCGGGCGACGAAGGCGCCGCCCGCCGCGGCGACCGCGAGACCGGCGGCGTAGGCGAGCGGGATCGCCCAGCGCGGCCGGGGCCGGAAGGACCGGACCCTCCGGCGGATCATCTCGTCCTCGATCAGGGCGAGCGAGGCGCGGCGGAAGTCCGACGTGACCGGCGCGTCGGCGTCCTGGCCGAGCAGCCGCCAGGCGGACTCGATCCGCGTCTTCTCTTCGCGGCACTGTGCGCAGGAGGAGAGGTGGCGGGAAAGCCGTTCTCTCGCCTCCTCGTTCGTTTCGCCGGTCAGGTCGCCGACGACGAGCGCGGTCAGTTCGCTGCATTCCATGAGGCTTCTCCTTCCGAAAAACGGATCTTCAGCGCCTCGACGGCGCGGAAGATCCTCGTCTTGACGGCCCCGACCGAGATCCCGAGGACCTCCGCGATCTCGGCGTAGGGCAGTCCGTGATAGCGGGCGAGGACGAGCGCTTCGCGCTGCTCTTCCGAGAGCGCCGAGAGGGCGCGCCGGACGGCGTCGCGCCGCTCGCGGTCGCCGATCGCGCTCTCGACCCCTTCCCCCTTCTGGGCGGGTTCGGGGACGGCCTCGAGCGGGACGATCGTCGCGCGGCGGTCCCGGCGCTTGCGGTCGCGGCAGGCGTTGGCCGCGATCGCGAAGAGCCAGGAGGAGACCTCCGCCCGGCCGTCGTACTGGTGCGCTCTCGAGATCACCTTGACGAATACCTCCTGCGTCACTTCCTCCGCCGTGCCGCGGTCCGAGAGGAGACGGTCCGTGAACCGGAGGAGAGCCGGGGCGTAGCGCTCGAAGAGCTCTGCCGCTCCGCTCGTGTCCCCCCGGCGGATCCTTTCCAGCAGCGTCCGGTCGGTCGGTTGTCCGACCCCCGGGTTATTCATGATCCGACCGGCACGGCATCAGGGGAGACGCCAGCAGGGTCTGAAGGTTACGGGGGACGGGACCGGCCTGGCGCGCATTGTCGCCTCCTGCGGACATAATGATCGCCGAAAGCCGATGCGTACGAGCCGTTTGCTTCGGGCTGCGCTGCCGGCCGCCGCTCTCCTGGCCGTCTCCGGCGCCGCCGGTTGCGCGGTCCAGGTACCCCCTCCGAAGGCGGCGGCGATCGCCCCGGCCGACCCGGACCGAGCCTGGGCGGCCGTCCTCTCCCGATTCGTGGACGGGGAGGGGCGGATCGACTTCGCCGGAGTGGCGAAGGACCCCGCGGACCTCGAGACCTACGTCGAGTACCTCTCGCGGGTCAGCCCGGGGTCTGATCCCGGGCGGTTCCCGACCCGGGAGCTTCAGATGGCGTACTTGATCAACGCCTACAACGCCCTGGCCATGTTCAACGCGATCCGTTCCGGGATGCCGCCGGACCTGCACGCGGTCCGAGTTCGGTTTTTCTATCGCGATCACTTCCTCCTCGGGGGCGGCTACATTTCCCTGTACGACCTCGAGAACAAGGTCATCCGGCCGCTCGGGGACCCGAGGATCCACGCCGCGTTGAACTGCATGGCGAAGGGGTGCCCGCGGCTTCCCCGGGAGCCCTTCCGGGCGGAGATTCTCGACGCGGAGCTCCAGGCGACGACCCAGTACTTCTTCGGGGAGGAGAGAAACGTCCGGCTCGATCCCGAGAAGAAGACCGTCCGGTTCAACCAGATCCTCGAATTCTACAGGGACGACTTCCTGAAGAAGGCGCCCTCGCTCATCGCCTTCGCCAACAAGTACCGGATCCAGCCGATCCCGGAAGACTGGAAGGTCGAGTTCCTTCCGTACGACTGGAGGCTCAATTCCCAGTGACCGTGCTGCTTCTCACGTTCGTCCTCACGGGGTGACCCTTCCGGTATATTTGCGGCGTTGACTCACAAAGTCGTCGATTTCGCGATACAGCTCGCGGTCATCCTCTTCGCGATCTCCTTCCACGAGTCCGCGCACGCGTGGTCCGCGCTGCAGTTCGGGGACACGACCGCGCGCGACCAGGGCCGGATCAGCCTGAACCCGATCCGCCACATCGACCCCTTTGGCAGCATCCTGCTGCCGCTGATCCTCTACATCTTTTCGGGAATGATCTTCGGAGCGGCCAAGCCGACGCCCGTCAACCTCCGCAACACGCGCAACCCGCGCCTGGCCAACCTGGTCGTCTCCGCGGCCGGGCCCCTGTCGAACCTCCTGCTCGCGGCCATCGGGATCGTCATCATGATCGTCATCCGGCGCACGGTTCCCAACGCCATGCTGGACCTCGCCGAGGCGCTGCAGGGCAACCGCTTCGCGCCGGGCGCGCTGGCCCCGATCACCTACCTGCTCTTCTTCTTCTGCCTCGTCAACGTCAGCCTGGCGATCTTCAACCTGCTCCCGATCCCGCCTCTCGACGGCAGCGGCGTGGTTCGGTCGCTCGGCGGGCCCGGAGTCGAAAGGCTCTACGCGGCGATCGCCCCGTTCGGCTTCGTCATCCTGATCCTGCTGATCTCGACTCCCGTACTCGGGCGGATCTTCCGGCCCTTCCAGTACCTCGTCATCCGCCTGATCACCGGGCAGTGATGGCGGACGAGACCGAGTCCCAGAGCGCCCTTCCGCCGGTCGCGACCGACGCGTTCTCCGGTCCCCTCGACCTGCTCCTCCACCTGATCCGGGTCAACCAGGTTTCGATCACCGACATCCCGATCGCCCGCATCACCGAGCAGTACACGGCGTACCTCGACGCGATGCAGGAGCTCGACCTCGACGTCGCCTCGGAGTACGTCGCCCTGGCCGCGGAGCTGATCTACATCAAGTCGCGGATGCTCCTGCCTCGCCCGCCGGGCGCGCCGGAAGAGGACCCGCGGCAGGACCTCGCGAGGCGCCTGCTCGAGTACGAGCGCTTCAAGCGAATGGCCGAGTCGCTCCACGAGATCGATTCGCTCCGGGCGGGGCTGTGGCCGCGCCCCGAGATGCAGCTTCCGGCCGCGGGTGACAACGTCACGCTCGAGGTCTCCCTCTTCGACCTGATCGAGGGCTTCCGCCTCGTCACCGAGCGCTACAGGCTCGCGCACCCGCCGGCGATGGAGATCCGGCACCTTCGCTTCTCCGTCCGCGAGAAGATGGAGGAGCTGCTGGCGAGGCTCGACGCCGAGAAGACCCTTCCCCTTCTCGAGTTCCTCGGCACGATGCGCTACCGCGCCGAGGCCGTTACGGCGTTTCTCGCGGCCCTCGAGCTGATCCGGCTGGGCGTCGTCCGGATCTTCCAGCCCGCGCCGTTCGCCGAGATCCACGCCACCCGCACCGATGTCCCGTTCTCGGCGGAACAGGTGCGGGATACTTACCGGTAAGCGATGACGGAAGAGCTCCCGAGCCCGGTCGAACAGCCGGAGCCGCCGCGCCCGAAGGAGACCCGCTGGACGAAGATCCGGGCGGGCGTGGAAGCCCTGCTCTTCTCTTCCTCTCGCCCGATTTCCGAGAAGGAGATCGAGGAGGCGGTGGAGGCGACGCGGGAAGCCGTTTCGGAGGCGCTCGAATCGCTGCGCCAGGAGTCGGAGTCCCCGGACCGGGGGATCCGGCTGGAGCTGGTGGCCGGAGGATGGCGCTACGTCACGCGGCCCGAGTTCGACTCGCTCCTCCGGAAGTACCACGAGGTCGCCGAGCGCAGCCGCCTCTCGCTCGCGGCGTTGGAGACGCTCTCGATCATCGCGTACCGCCAGCCGATCACCCTCCCGGAGATCCAGGAAATCCGAGGCGTCAACTCCTCTTCGGTCGTCAACACGCTCTTCGAGAAGAAGCTCATCACGACCGCTGGAAGGAAGGAGGTCGTCGGCAGCCCGTTTCTCTACCGCACGACGCCCGAGTTTCTCGTCCGGTTCGGCCTGAAAGAGCTCGAAGAGCTGCCCAGGCCCGAGGAGCTCGCCGAGGACATGGCGGCGACCGTCGCGACCCCTCTTGCGTCGGAGTCGCCCCCACTGCCTCCGCTCGGAGCGATGGGCGCTCCCGGCGAGGACGACGAGGAAGACGACGAGGAAGAGTACGACGACGAAGACGAAGACGAGGACGAAGACGAGCTCGACGACGACGAGGGACACTCCGAGGATTGAGGTGATGTCCCCCAAATCCGAAATCCGAAATCCGAAATCCGAAATCTCCGGGGTCCGAATCCAGAAGATCCTCGCTCAGGCGGGCATGGCATCGAGGCGCGAGGCCGAGGAGTGGATCCGCGAGGGGCGCGTCCGCGTCAACGGGAAGGTCGCGCGCCTGGGCGACCGCGCGGACCCGGAGAAGGACTCGATCCGCGTCGGCGACAAGCGCGTCCCGCACCGGCCCTCGCATCGGACCTACATCCTGCTCAACAAGCCCCGCGGATACGTCACGACCGTCTGGGACCCGGAGAGCCGGGACACGGTGCTGGATCTCCTGCCGGGCGGCCTCCGGCGCGGGATGAAGCCGGTCGGGCGGCTGGACGTCCAGACGGAGGGATTGCTCCTCCTGACCGACGACGGCGACCTCGCCCGCGACCTGACCGATCCGGCCTCGGAATGCCCCAAGGAGTACCGGGTCAAGGTCTCGGGCCAGCCCGCCGAGAAGGACCTGGATCGCCTGCGCCGCGGCGTCCCGATCGAAGGCCGGCGGACCAGGCCGGCTACGGTCGAGCGCATCTCGAAGACGGCCCGTGGCGAAGAGGGCAACACCTGGTTCCGGGTCGTCCTGACGGAGGGCCGCAACCGCCAGATCCGCCGGATGTTCGAGGGGATCGGGCACCCGGTCTCGAAGTTGAAGCGGGTGGCGATCGGCCCGGTCCGCGACGACGGGCTCCCATCCGGCGCGCACCGACGCCTCTCGGAAGCCGAGGTCGCCTCGCTGAAGGCGTCCCTCCGCGCGTCGAGATCGCGCCGGCCACGCGAGAAGGCCCGGCCGGGCGCCGGCGAATGACGCGTCCGGTCATCGTCGCCATCGACGGACCCTCGGGCGCGGGAAAGTCCACCGTCGCGAAGATGCTGGCGGAGCGGCTGGGCGTTCCCTACATCGACACCGGCGCGATGTACCGCGCGATCGGCCTCGCGGCGCGGCGGTCCGGCATCCGGCTTCCCATCGAGGAGCCCGAGGCGGTCGTCCGCCTGACGCAATCCCTCTCGCTCGGGATCGAGACGGGCGCGCGGATGCGGGTCACCGTCAACGGCGAGGACGTCACCGAGGCCATCCGAGAGCCGGAGATCTCCCGCTATGCCTCCGCCGTCTCCGCGATCCCGGGAGTCCGTCGCAGGCTGGTCGCCGAGCAGCGGCGCCTGGCCGCGGAGAGCGGGGGAGTGATGGAAGGGCGGGACATCGGCACGAAGGTCTTCCCGGACACCCCCCACAAGTTCTTCCTGACGGCGCCCCTGCCTGTGCGGGCCCGGCGCCGGGCGGCGGAGTTGGACGCGAGGGGCACCCCCCAGAGTCAGGCCGACGTCCTGGCCGAGATGGAAAAGCGGGATTTCGACGACGCCAACCGCGCCGAAAGCCCCCTGACCTGCGACGAGACGTACGTCCTGGTGGATTCCGGGGACCGGGACGCCCCGGCCGTCGCGGCCGAGATCGAGCGCCGCGTGCGCGGCTCGATGTGATCGCGATTTGACTCCGGCTTCCGTGTCCCCATAGGATATATTTTTGGCTCTCAAATACTTAGTAGGGGGTAGCCCTGGTTCATGACGGCGGATAACGATAAGGGAGGCCGGCGCGCCGGACCGACACAGACAGAAACCGAAGAACAGGAGTTGTCGCCGCAGGAGTACGAGCACCTCCTCGCCCAGTACGAAAACTCCTTCAAGAACCTGCAGGAAGGACAGATCATCCGGGGCCGCGTCCTGACGGTGACGCCCTCGGAGGTCATCGTGGACATCGGGTACAAGTCCGAGGGGATCATCCCGGTCTCCGAGTTCACGGACTTCTCCGGCAACGTCATGGTCAAGCCGGGGGACGCCGTGGACGTTCTGCTCGAGCGAACCGAGGACCAGAACGGCTACGTCGTCCTCTCCAAGGACAAAGCCGAGAAAATGAAGGTCTGGGACGAGGTCGAGAAGTCCTACCGGTCCGGCTCGACCGTCCGAGGCCGCGTCATCGACCGCATCAAGGGCGGCCTGGCCGTGGACATCGGCGTCAAGGCCTTCCTGCCCGGGTCGCTCGTGGACGTCAAGCCGATCAAGAACCTGGAGTCGCTGCGGGGCCGCGACCTCGACTTCAAGGTCATCTCGGTGGACAAGAAGCGCGGCAACATCGTCCTCTCGCGCAAGGCGGTCGTCGAGATCGAGCAGGAGGCCAAGAAGAAGGAGACGCTCCAGCTCCTCGAGGAGGGCCGGGTCCTGCGGGGCACGGTCAAGAACCTGACCGACTACGGCGCCTTCGTGGACCTCGGCGGCCTGGACGGGCTCCTCCACGTGACCGACATGTCGTGGGGCCGGGTCAACCACCCCTCCGACCTCGTCAAGGTCGGGGACGAGATCGACGTCGTCGTCCTGAAGTTCGACCGCGAGACTGAGCGCGTCTCGCTCGGAACCAAGCAGCTGACCGAGGACCCGTGGACGCACGTGCCCGACCGGTACCCACCGGGCTCCCGCGTCTCCGGGCGCGTGACCAACGTAACCGACTACGGAGCCTTCGTCGAGCTCGAGGAGGGCGTCGAGGGCCTCGTGCACGTCTCGGAGATGTCGTGGTCCAAGAAGGTCAAGAACCCGGCCAAGGTCGTGTCGCCGGGCGACACGGTCGAGGCGATCGTCTCCGACGTCAACCGCGACGCGCGGCGCATTTCGCTGTCGCTGAAGGACACGCTTCCCGATCCGTGGGAGAGCGTTCTGTCGAAGTACAAGGTCGGCGACTCCGTTTCCGGAAAAGTCCGCAACCTGACCGACTTCGGCGCGTTCGTCGAGATCGAGGAGGGCGTGGACGGCCTCGTCCATGTCTCCGACATGTCGTGGACGCGGCGGATCAAGCATCCCTCGGAGGTGTTGAAGAAAGGGGACGACGTCCAGGCGATCATCACGTCGATCGACCAGGACAACCGGCGGATTTCGCTCTCGATCAAGGAATTCCAGCCCAATGACTGGCAGACCTTCAAGGAGAAGCACCAGCCCGGAGAGGTCGTCGAGGGGACGGTCACCCGCATCGCCGACTTCGGAGTCTTTGTCCAGGTGGACGGGCTGATCGAAGGGCTCATGCACGTCTCGGAGACCGGGATTCCCCGGGGAGACAAGCCCCAGGATCACTTCAAGGAGGGCGACCCGGTCCGGGCGCGCATCCTTCGCATCGACGACGGCGAGATGAAGGTCGGCCTTTCGGCGTTGAACGTCGAGCCCGGTGCCTCCGCCTCCGCAGCCGAGGAGGCCACTCCGCAGCCCGCGGAGGCTCCGCCCGCGGCGGAGGTCGAAACGGCCCAGGCTGCCGCGCCGGTGGCGGTCGAGGGCGAGGGAGAGGGCGGCGCCAAGAAAAAGAGGACCCGCAAGAAGAAGGACGCGGCTTCCGAGAGTTGATGGACCGAGAAGCGGAGA
The DNA here is from genome assembly GCA_035263845.1 of Thermoanaerobaculia bacterium. Taxonomy (GTDB): domain Bacteria; phylum Acidobacteriota; class Thermoanaerobaculia; order UBA5066; family Gp7-AA6; genus JAWOLE01. Next base: position 13,015 of record DATFQY010000232.1, read on the forward strand.
AAACTGCGATGACGAAGGCCGAGCTGATCGAACGGGTCGCCGTGGCGACGGACGTCACGAAGAAGCAGGCGGAGACGATCGTGGACACGGTGTTCGACGCGATCGTGCGGTCACTCAAGGAAGGGCAGAAGATCGAACTGCGCGGCTTCGGCTCCTTCCGGCTGCGGGAGCGGGGGGCCCGGATGGGCCGCAACCCCAAGACCGGCGTGAAGGTCGCCGTGCCCGCCAAGAAGATCCCGTACTTCAAGCCGGGCAAGGAATTGAAAGAACTGATCAATCGTTGAGTCCGGGACGAGATGCCCGACGTCCTCTTCGCCCCGTGGCGCTACGAATACCTCGTGGCTGACAAGAGCGGCGGCTGCATCTTCTGCGAGGCCGCGAAGGCCCCGGAGCGCGACGAGTCGCTCGTCATCTTCCGCGGCAAGAAAGTGTTCGTGATCCTGAACCGCTATCCCTACACCAACGGCCACGTGATGGTCGCGCCGTACGCCCACGAGGGGTGGCTGTCGTCATCCGACGGCTCGACTCTCTCCGAGCTGATCGCCACAATAGCGCGCGCCGAGAAGATCCTGGTCTCCGAGTACCATACGGACGGCTTGAACGTCGGGATCAACTTCGGCTCGGCCGCGGGAGCCGGCGTGGCGGGCCACTACCACGTCCACGTCGTCCCTCGCTGGAACGGCGACACGAACTTCATGACGGTCGCGGCCGGCACCCGGATCATTCCCGAGGAGCACTCGGCGACGCTCCAGAGGCTGCGGCCGCTCTTCGCGAAGGCGGCGTCGTGAGCGAGTCGGCGTTTCCGCCGCCTCCGTCCGCTCCGCCCCCTCCGCCGCCCGCGGCTCCGGCCTCGCCAGCGGCGGTCCCGCGCCGCGGCCCGCCCGGGCTCGTCGCGGCGATCCTCGCCTGGGTCTTCCCGGGGTTGGGGCATTTCGCCGTCGGCCGCCGGGGGACCTCGCTCCTCTACGCACTGATCGTCACGGCGACGTTCCTGCTGGGGATGTCGTTCGAAGGCCGCCTCTACTCTCCCGAGCCGGGGCAGCCGCTGACGATCCTCGCGACCTTCGCGGTCTACGGCGCCGGCCTGCTCAACGTTGCCGCCCGCCTGATCTCGACCAACCCGAGCGGGTCGATCCTCTCCGTCACCTACGAGTACGGCTGCGCCTTCCTGCTGACGGCCGGCCTGATGAACCTGCTCCTCATGCTCGACGCCTACGACATCGCAACGGGAAGGAAGTGATGCTTCTCTCCTCCCTCGTCCCGGCCGACCACTTCCTGATCATGGCGTTGTACGCGTTCCTGATCTCCTTCTTCTTCGCGCTCCTGTGGCGGAGCGAGAAGCGGGAGCGCGCCGTCCTCTTCGTCAAGCTCTTCCTCGCGCTGGTCGTCGGCGCCCTGGCCGTCGCATGGCTGATGTACCCCTTCCCCTCGTGACATGTGCGGAATCGCCGGGTGGGTGGATTCGGGAGGGATCGACCCGGCGGCGATGGACCGCGCGCTCGAGGCGCTGAACCGCCGGGGCCCCGACGGCAGCGGCGCCTGGACGAACTCCCAGCGCACCGTCATTCTCGGACACCGCCGGCTCGCGATCCTGGACCCCTCGGTCCGCGGCGAGGAGCCGTCGGTCGCTCCCGACCGGCGGTCGGCCTTCATCCATAACGGAGAGGTCTACAACTTCCGGGAGTTGCGCCGGGACCTCGAGTCCCGCGGCGAGTCCTTCGTCTCGGAGAGCGACGGCGAGGTCGTTCACCGCCTCCTCCGCCTCGAAGGCGCGGCGGGCCTGGAGCGGGTCGAGGGGATGTTCGCCCTCGCGATGTGGAACGAGCCGTCGAGGACGCTCCTGCTGGCCCGCGACCGGATCGGGATCAAGCCCCTGTACTACGCGAGCTGGCCGGGAGGCTTCGCGTTCGCCTCGGAGCCCAAGGCGATCCTGCGACTGCCGGGAATCTCGGCGCGTCTGGACCCCGACTCCCTCGCGGATTTCCTCGCCTACGGGTACGTCCCCTTCGACCGATCTCTCTTCGCCGGAATCCGCAAGCTTCCTCCGGCTCACCGCCTGGTCTACGACGCCGCGTCCGGGCGGGCCGACGTTGCTCCCTTCTGGAAGCTCGAGCGAGCGGACGTACGCGACGACCCCGACGAACTGCGGGAACGGCTCGACCGCGCGGTCGTCTCGCACCTGGTCTCCGACGTCCCGGTCGGGGCGTTCCTGTCCGGGGGCCTGGACTCCTCGACGGTCGTCTCCCGGGCGGCGCGCGCCGGCGGGCCGGCTCGCTTTCCCACTTTCACGGTGGCCTATCGCGACGGAAACCTCGACGACGTCCGGTACGCGAAGGTCGCGTCCGAGGCGTTCGGCACCGACCACCGCGAGGAGCTCCTCGACATCGGAGACCTCCGGACGACGCTCGACCGCGCGGCGCAGGTCTACGACGAGCCGCTCTACGACTCGACGGCCCTGGCGGTGCTCGAGCTCTCGAGGCTCGCCCGGCGGACGGTCAAGGTCGCGCTGACGGGAGACGGGGGAGACGAGATCTTCGGCGGCTACGGCTGGCACGAGACCGTGATGCGCTACGAGGCGATGCGCGAGCGGATCGGTTTCCTCGACCCGGTCCTCTCCGCGGCGCACCGCGGGATCGTCGAGCCGCTCTCGGGAATCCCGGCGGCCTCGCGGGCGGCCGGTTCCGCCCGGCTTCTCGCCGGCGAGTTCGCGGACCGGTACTTCCCGGTGCGCGGCTTCTTCACGGCGGCGGAGCAGCGCCGCGTTCTCGGCCGCGCGCCGGAAGACCACGCCTGGCTCTTCCGCAAGTTCGACCGCCCGGACCTGCCGCTCGCCCAGCGGCTGCTCTACCTCGACATCCACACGTACCTCCCCGACAACAACCTGATGCTCGTGGACCGCTCGACGATGGCCGTGGGGCTCGAGGCGCGGGTGCCGCTTCTCGACCGGCAGCTCGTCGAGTACGCCTTCTCGCTCCCTCCCGAGAGGATCGTCCGGCCCGGCGCGACGAAGATCGCCTTCCGGGAGGCGATCGCGCCGTGGCTTCCGGAGCCCGTGATGACCCGCTCCAAGTCGGGCTTCTCTCCCCCTTTCAAGCGGTGGGTCGGCGGCGAGGCCCGGCGCAGCGCGTTCCGGACGCTCGAGGCCGGCGACCTCGCGGCGGACGGAGTCATCGACCCTCGAGGCGTCCGGACCCTCGTCGAGTCCGGCACCCAGAGGCGCCACAACAAGCTGTGGCTCCTCCTGAACCTCGAGGCCTGGTACCGGCGGTGGATCCGGGGACGCTCCTCCCGGGAAGCCGGCGGGGCGGGTGCCCCCGCGGCCGTTTCCGCATAGAATCTGCACAACTAGGCAAAGGAGGGTCCCATGCCGGCAAGAATTGCCTGGAAGAAGCCCGCCGTTCGTTTCGTGTTGTTCACCGCTGCGCTTCTGGCCCGCTCACTCCCGGCCGCGGCGCAGGTCGTTACCGAGTACCCGGTGCCGACTGCGGCGAGCCGGCCGCTGGGCATCGCGGCGGGGCCTGACGGCAACGTCTGGTTCGCCGAGCTGGACGGCAACCGGATCGGGCGAATTAGCCCGGCCGGTGTCATCACCGAGTTTTTCATCGCCGACCAGAGCGGCCTGGAGTACGTCACCACCGGTCCGGACGGCAACCTCTGGTACACCGCGGGCGCGCGCAGCAAGGTCGGCCGCCTCACTCCCTCCGGCGTGTTCACGGAGTTTCCGGTCAAGAGCGGCCCGACGGGAATCACTCTCGGCTCCGACGGCAACCTCTGGTTCGTGGAGCGCAACTTCAACATCGGACGGATCACGCCCACCGGGGCTCTTAGCGAGTGGGCGATCCCGACCGTGCAGAATCAGGCGATCCGGATCGCGGGCGGACCCGACGGCAATCTCTGGTTCACGGAGGCCGGAGGCAACAAGGTCGCCCGCATCACGACCTCCGGCGTCATCACCGAGTTCCCGACGCCCACCGCCAACAGCAGCCCGCTCGGCATCGTCGCGGGGCCGGACGGGAACATGTGGTTCGTGGAGAACGGTTCGGTGGGCCGCATCACGCCGGCCGGAGTCATCACCGAGTTTCCAGCTCCGGAAGTCGGCGAGGGGATCGCGCTCGGCCCCGACGGTGCGCTCTGGTTCACGACGAACTCCTCGAGGATCGGCCGGATCACGACCGCCGGCGTGGTGACCTATCTTCCGTTCCAGTCGAGCGCGGCCAGTCCGGTTCCCGAGGACATCGCTCGGGGTCCCGACGGGAACCTCTGGTTCACGGAGCTCAACGGCAACCAGATCGGGCGGATCATCTTCAGCTGCTTCGGCGGGCCGACGACGCTGTGCCTCGACAACCGGAGATTCCAGGTCTCGGCCGTGTGGCGCACCTCGACCGGTTCGGGCGAGGGGCAGGTCACGGCGCTGACCGACGACTCCGGGTACTTCTGGTTCTTCACGCCGAACAACGTGGAGCTGGTCGTCAAGGCGTTGAACGCGTGCGGCTTCAACAGCCGATTCTGGGCCTTCGCCGGCGGCCTGACCAACGTCGAGGTCACGCTGACCTACCTCGATACCCTGACCGGGGCCGTCAAGAAGTACGTGAATCCCTTGAACACCGCCTTCCAGCCGATCCAGGACACCTCGGCGTTCTCGACCTGCTCGACGGGGGGAGGAGACCTGGCGCACGCGCCTCCCGGCGAGGTCGAGGCGAGCCCCGGCACCTCCTCCGAAGCGGTTTCGGCCTGCGCCGACGACGCGACGTCCCTGTGCCTGAACAACGGGCGGTTCCGCGTGACCGCGGCCTGGAGGAGCGCCCAGGCGTCGGGCAACGGATTCGCCGTGAAGCTGACGGGAGACTCCGGTTACTTCTGGTTCTTCACCGCCGGCAACGTCGAGCTGATCGTCAAGGCGCTGAACGCCTGCACCTTCAACAACCGGTTCTGGGTCTTCACGGGCGGCCTCACCAACGTCGAGGTCACGCTGACGGTCACCGACACCGCCAACGGGACCGTCAAGGTCTACGTGAACCCCCTCAACACGGCATATCAGCCGATCCAGGACACCTCGGCCTTCGCCACTTGTCCGTAGAGGAGGCTTAGAACCCGGCGGAGGGGGATTCGCGGAAGAAGTCCCGGACGGCCGAGATGACGGCCTGGACGTCCTGGTCGGAGAGGGCCGGGAACATCGGGAGGGAGACCGTCGAGCGGGCGAGCGCCTCGGCTTGGGGCAGGACAGGAGGTTTGCCCCGGTCGGCCATCGCGGGTTGGAGGTGGTTGGCGATCGGGTAGTGGACGCCGGTCTCCACGCCGCGAGTCTTCATGTGCTCGCGGAACTGGTCCCGGACCGAGTCGTCGCGCACGCGGATCGGGTAGAGGTGGTAGACCATCCGGGTGCCGGGGCGCTCCTCAGGCACGACGATCTCGTCGAGCTCGCCCAGGGCTTCGTCGTAGCGGCGGGCGACGGAGCGCCGCTTCTCGATGAAGTCCTCGAGCAGCGCGAGTTGCTTTCTCCCGACCGCAGCCTGAACGTCGTTGAAGCGCAGGTTGTAGCCGACGGCGACGTGGGTGTACTTGTCGCTCCGCCCGTGGTCCCGCAGCAGGCGCACCCGCGCGGCGATCGCGTCGTCGTCGGTCGTGACCATTCCGCCGTCCCCGAAGACCGTGAGGTTCTTGGATGGGTAGAAGGAGAAGCAGCCGGCGCGGCCGATGGAGCCGACCTTCCGGCCGCGGTAGAGGGCCCCGTGGGCCTGGCAGCAGTCCTCGACGATCCAGAGTCCATGCTCCTTGGCGAGCGCTTCCAGTCCGTCGACGTCCGCCGCGCCTCCGTAGAGGTGCACGGGGACGATCCCGACCGTCCGCTCCGTGATCCTCCGCCGTGCGTCGTCCGGGTCCATCGCGCCGTACTCGTCGTTGTCCACGAAGACGGGCGTCGCGCCGGCGTGGAGAACCCCCTCGATCGTCGGGAAAGCCGTCATCGACGGGACGAGCACCTCGTCTCCCGGCCCGATGCCGATGCCCTGGAGGGCGAGCTGGATCGCGGCCGTCCCCTGGGAGACCGCGACGGCGTGCGAGACGCCGGCGTAGGAAGCGAACTCCTTCTCGAAGGCCTTCGTCTCGGGCCCGAGGATGAAGCGGCCCGAGTCGACGACTTCCAGCATCGCCTTCTTCATCTCCTCGGTGACGGTGGCCCGCGAGAGGGGAATCACGCTTGCCGCCTCCCGAGCTTCGCGTGCTTCGCCTCGAAGGGGAGCCGCACCTCGCGCCCGCTCTCGATGGACTCGTAGATCGCGAGGATGGCCTCGAGCGAGCGGCGTCCTTCCCGGCCGTCCACGACGGGGCGCCCGCCGCGGGCGATCGTGTCGAAGACGTCGCGGTAGTAGGCGTGGTGGCCGAAGCCGTACACGTCCGGGGGGTTCGTCCTGTACTTCTCGAGGACCTGTTCGTCCCCGGGGAGGGCTTCGGAGAACTTCCAGACCGTCATCTCGTTCATCGCGAATCCTCCCACCTCCACGGTTCCGCCCTCGCCGAGGATCGAGATCGAGCCCTCGAGGTCCACGGGCCTCGCCGCCGTCGTCGCCTCGATGACCCCGAGCGCGCCGCTCCGGAACTTCAGCAGCGCCGTACCGGTGTCCTCGGCCTCGATCGAGACCAGTCGGGTCGCGGACATCGCCTGGGCCGACTCGACGTCTCCCATCATGTGCACCAGCATGTCCACGTGGTGGGAGGCCTGGTTGGAGAAGACCCCGCCGTCCATCGCCCACGTGCCGCGCCAGGACGCCTGGTCGTAGTAGTCCTGCCGGCGGCACCAGCGGACCCGGACCGCTCCGAGGACGAGCTTGCCGAATCGTCCGGCATCCAGCGCCTCGCGGAGCTTCCGGATCGGGAGGTTGTAGCGGTTCTGCTTGACGACGAAGAGCCGCGATCCGGCCTTCTCGCAAGCCTCGATCATCGCGTCGGCGTCGGGAAGGGTCAGGGCCATGGGTTTCTCGACGAGGATGTTTCGCACCCCCGCGGCGCGGGCCTCCAGGACGTCCCGCGCGTGAAGGCCCGACGGCGTGCAGATCGCGACGAGATCCGGCGACTCCGCCGCGATCAACTCCCGAAGGTTCGGATAGGGGCGTCCTCCGTGCCTGGAGGCGTAAACGCGGGCCTTCGCGGGCTCGACGTCGGCGACGCCGACGAGCTCCGACTCGGGCGAGGACGCAAGGATCCTCGCGTGCCTCTCCCCGATGCGGCCGCAGCCGACGAGCGCGGTCCGGATCTTCGACGGGGAGGTCATTCGAGGCGGCGTTATCTCACAAGTGGCCGCCCCGGCCCGCGGACTTGCCTTATTCTGGGCGGGTTGAACCTTCTGATCTCGGCCGGCGAAGCCTCCGGCGACATGCACGGGGCGCGGCTGCTGGCCGCCCTGCGCGCCCGCCGGCCCGACCTCGGCGCCTTCGGGATGGGAGGGCCGAGGCTTCGGGCTGCCGGCCTCTCGGCGGAGGCCGCGTCTGAGGACATCTCCGTCGTGGGAATCTCCGAGGTCGTCGAGAAGCTGCCCGTGGTGGCGCGCTCCCTTCGCGCCCTGGACGCCCGGGCCGCTCGGGAACGGCCGGACGCGGCCGTGCTCATCGACTTCCCCGACTTTCATGGCCTTCTCGCGAGGAGACTGGAGCGGCGAGGAGTCCCGCTCCTCTACTACGTCAGCCCGCAGGTCTGGGCGTGGCGGCGGGGGAGGGCGCGCAAGATCGCCCGCCGCGCTCGGCGGATCATCACCCTCTTCCCCTTCGAGGCCGACATCTACCGGCGCCTGGGCGCGGATGCGGTCTGCGCCGGCCACCCGATCGTGGACGACGTCCGCGAAGGTCTGGCCGTGCCCTCTCCGCTCCCTCCTCCGGCGCGGCGACGGCTCCTGCTTCTTCCCGGCAGCCGCCGGAGCGAGGTCCGCCGGCACTGGGAGCCGATGCTGGCGGCGGCCCAAAGGCTCTCCCGGCGGTTCGACATGGAGGTCGTCGTCGTGAGAGCCGCCGGGCTGCCGGCCTCCGCGTTTGCCGGGGCGCAGGAGCGGGGATTCCGGGTCTGCGAATCGGGAATGCACCCGCTCCTGGCTTCGTCGGACCTGGCATTCGTCGCCTCCGGCACGGCGACTCTGGAAGCGGCCCTGTGCGGAACGCCGATGGTGGTCCTGTACAAGACCTCGGTGCTGACCCATGCGGTCGCCCGGCTCCTCGTCCGAATCCCGTGGATCTGCCTCGTCAACATTGTCGCGGGCGCCGGCGTCGTTCCCGAGCTCCTCCAGGGAAACGCCACCCCCGAGCGGCTCGAGAGGGAGGCCGGGGCGATCCTCGATTCTCCCGAGCGGATCGCGCGGATGCGGGAGGAGCTCGCCCGCGTCGCGTCTCTTCTCGGCCCGCCGGGTGCCAGCGACCGCGCCGCCGAGGCCGTCCTGTCCGCGCTGGAGCCCGCCGCATGAAACCCTTCGCCCGGCTCCTCCGCTACTTCTCGCGATATCGCGGCCGGGCGATTCCCGCTGTCCTCGCGATGCTCCTCGTCTCCGTCTCGACGGTCGCGATGCTCTTCCTGCTCGGGAAGGTGGTGGACGAAACGCTCGGCGCCGGCGCTTCGGCCCGGATGTCTTCGTTCTCGCCGGGGAGCGCCCGCACCCAGCCGGTGCTGCGCGTCCTAGACAGGTGGTACGACGCGGCGACCGCGTTCGCCCGCGGGCAGGGAATCCCGCTGCGCCTCGCCGTCCCACTGCTCCTGCTCCTCGCGCTCGTTTCCAAGAATGTCTTCTCTTACTTCTCGGAGTTCGAACTGAACGGGATCGGCGTGGCCATGGTGAGGGATCTCCGACGCGACGCCGAGGCGAAGCTCCTGGCGCAGTCGGCGAGCTACTACTCCCGCTCGACGACCGGCGACCTGATGAGCCGGATGCTCACGGACGTCGAGCAGATCCAGACCGCCTTCGGCCACAACCTGACAGACCTCGTGCAGGGTGTTCTGACGCTCCTGGCCGTCCTCCTCTACGTGTTCTCGCTCAACGCGAAGCTGGCGTTCATCGTCTTCATCCTCGCGCCGGTCGTCCTCTACCCGATCGTTGAGAACACGCGGAGGCTGGGACGGGCGGCGACGTCGGCCAGGGAGCGCATCGGCGAGATGAGCACGATCCTGTCCGAGACCCTGCGCGGCCATCGGGTCATCAAGACCTATGGGATGGAGAAGTTCGAGGAGCGCCGGTTCGGGGATGCCAACAACCGGTACTTCCGCGTCAACCGCCGGACGGTCCGCCTCCAGGCCCTGAACTCGCCGATGATGGAGATCCTCGCGGGAATCGGGCTCGCCGGCCTCTTCGTCTACGCCGGCGGCCAGATCAGAGCCGGGCGGATGACGGCCGGCGACTTGTGGGCGTTCCTCGCGGCGCTGATGATGATGTACAAGCCCCTCAAAGACGTCACGCGGATCAACATGGCCGTGCAGATCGCGCTGTCGGCGGCACGCCGGGTCTTCGAGATCATCGACGCCCGGCCCGAGATCGCCGACCGGCCCGGAGCTCGCGAGCTGCCGGCATTCTCCGACGCCATTCGCTATGAGAACGTGACGTTCGGCTACGCCGAGGGGCCCGTCCTGCGCGACGTGAACCTGACGATCCGCCGAGGCGAGACCGTCGCCATCGTCGGTCCGTCCGGCGCCGGGAAGACCTCGCTCGTCAACCTCCTGCCGCGGCTCTATGAACCGTCCGCGGGACGGATCACCCTCGACGGGACGGATCTTCGCGACGCGACGCTCGCCTCGCTGCGCCGGCAGATCGCGCTCGTGACCCAGGAGACGATCCTGTTCGACTCGACCGCGCGGGACAACATCGCGTACGGTCAGCCCTCGGCGCCGGAGGAGCGGATCCGCGCCGCGGCCCGCGCCGCCAACGCGGACGAGTTCCTCGAGAAGCTTCCGGCCGGCTACGACACCCGCGTGGGCGAGGACGCCGGCCGGCTGTCGGGAGGACAGAAGCAGCGCCTGGCCATCGCCCGAGCCGTTTACAAGGACGCTCCGATCCTCGTCCTCGACGAGGCGACCTCGCAGCTCGATTCGGAGTCCGAGGCGCTGGTGGCGAGCGCCTTCGCCAACCTGATGAAGGACCGCACGACGCTGGTCATCGCCCACCGGCTCTCGACGGTGAGGCGCGCCGACCGGATCGTCGTCCTCGAGGCGGGGAGGATCGTCGAGGAAGGGACCCACCGCGAGCTCTTGACTCGTGGGGGCCTCTACCGCAGGCTTCACGACATGCAGTTCTTCGCCGGCGACGGCGAGCCGGGCCCCCGCGAGAGGAGCGGCGCCGTTTCCTCGTGATCCGAAGCATGACCGGCTTCGGCCGGGCTCGCCGGAACCTGGCGCCGGAGACCTCCGCGGAGCTCGTCGCCAAAAGCGTCAACCACCGCTTCCTCGACCTCACGATCAAGGTCCGCGAGACCGAGGGGGCGCTCGAGCCGGTGCTCCGCAGGGTCTTCACACGAGCGCTCTCCCGCGGCAAGGTCGAGGTCGCTCTGAGAGTCCGCAAGGGCGGAGAGGTTGCCCACGAGATCACGATCAACGAAGGGCTGATCGAAGCGGTCCTTCGGCGGGTCCGAGAGCTCTCCGGGAGGTACCCGGTCGCGGGGACTCTCGAGGCGCGCGACCTGCTGGCGATCCCGCAGATCTTCTCGGTCGAGAACGGTGGCGGGGAGTATTCGCCCGAGGAGGTCGAGGAGGTCGAGCGCCTGGCCGAGGAGGCCGCGGCGGCGCTCGTCGCGATGCGGGAGTCCGAGGGGGCCGCGGTCGCGGCGGACCTCGCCTCGAGGATCGGTTTCCTCCAGAAGAAGGTCGGCGAGATCTCGTCTCGGCGCGAGGAGATCACGCGAAACCTCTTCGAGACGCTCCGCGCCCGGATCCAGGCGCTCTTCCCCCAGGTCACCCTGGAGCCCGGCCGCATCGAGCAGGAGGCGGCGCTGGCCGCGGACCGGTCGGACATCTCCGAGGAGCTCCAGAGGCTCGAGGCGCACCTGACGCAGTTCTCCGCGCTCGTGGCCTCCTCCTCGGAGCCGGTCGGCAAGCGCCTCGACTTTCTCTCCCAGGAGATTCTCCGGGAGATGAACACGCTCGGGTCGAAGGCCCGCGACCTCCAGCTGACCCGCGAAGTCCTCGAGATGAAGTCGGAGATCGAGAAGATCCGCGAGCAGGTCCAGAACGTCGAATGAGCTCGCCGGCTGCGATTCAGGTGACGGGCGACCTCTTCATCGTCTCGTCCCCTTCCGGCGGAGGAAAGACGACGCTGATCCGCCGGCTACTCGAGAACCCGCCCGGGATGCCGCTGCACTTCTCCGTCTCGCACACGACGCGTCCGATGCGGAAGGGGGAGGAGGAGGGCCGGGAGTACCACTTCGTGACGGCCGAGGCGTTCCAGCGAATGGTCCAGGCCGAGGAGTTTCTCGAGCACAACGAGGTGCACGGCCACATCTACGGGACCTCGAAGGCGGAGGTCCTTCCCCGGCTGGCGGCTGGGGAGGACGTGGTGCTCGACATCGACGTGCAGGGCGCGCGGGACATTCGGCGCGCCTACCCGAAAGCGGTCCCGATCTTCATCGTGCCGGCGTCCCCCCAGATCCTCGAGGAGCGGCTGCGCAGCCGGGGCCTCGACGGAGAGGAGGCGATCCGAAAGAGGCTCATCAACGCGGCCCGGGAAGTCCAGCAAGCTGAGGAGTTTCAGTACGTTATCGTAAATGACGACCTCGAAAGGGCCGTTCTTGAGCTACAATCAGTGGTTCGAGCGAGGAGGCTTGCACCGGAGCGCCAGGCCGGGCGCCTGGAGCGAATCCGCAAGGAGTTCCATTAGGGGTACGAGGGATTTGCGTCCCTCGCAGGAGAGGAGAAGAGACACCGATGATCCAGAGCATGCCTGAAGGGGTGGACAGCAAGTTCCGGCTGGCGCTCCTGGTCGCGCGGCGGGCCGAGCAGTTGATGCGCGGCGCGCGCCCCAAGATCGAGACCGAGCGTCCGGTCAAGCCCACCCGGCTGGCGGCCCAGGAGTTCGACCAGGGCCTCGTCCGCTGGGACTACGGCCCGGAGGGCGGCGTCCTCGAGGATGGAACGGCGGAGCCGGCGGCCGAGGAAACGACGGCGGAGGAAGAAGCCCGGGTCTAACCCTCTCCACCGGGACACCGATGAACCCCCGCATCGTTCTGGGTGTCAGCGGCGGCATCGCGGCCTACAAGGCGGCGGAGCTGCTCCGGAGGTTGACCGAGCGCGGCGCCGAGGTCCAGGTCGTCATGACTCGCGGCGCCCGCGAGTTCGTCGCGCCCCTGACCTTTGCCACGCTCTCCCGCCGTCCCGTCCACACGGAGGTCTGGGGCGACGGGAACACTCCCGCCGTCAGCCACGTCGAGCTCGCGGACTGGGCGGACCTGCTCGTGATCGCGCCCGCCACGGCGCACACGATCGGGAAGCTCGCCCGCGGCCTGGCCGACGATTTCCTCTCGACCTACTTCCTGGCGCACCGCGGGCCAGTGCTGCTCGCGCCGGCCATGGAGACCGCGATGTGGGAGAGCGCCGCGGTCGCCGAGAACATCCGGACGCTCGCGACGCGCGGGGTCCGATTCGTCGGCCCGGCGGCCGGGTCCCTCGCCTCGGGGCATGAAGGCCTGGGCCGCATGGCCGAGCCGGAGGCGATCGCGGCGGAAGCGTGGAGAATCCTCGAGCGGGGGAGAGACCTGGCCGGCCAGCGCCTCCTCGTCACCGCCGGACCGACCCGGGAACCGCTCGATCCGATCCGCTTCCTGTCCAACAGGTCGAGCGGGAAGATGGGCTACGCGCTGGCCGAAGCCGCGAGGGATCGGGGCGCTTCGGTGACCTTGCTTTCGGGGCACACGGACCTGCCTCGCCCTCACGGCGTTCGCTTCGAGCGCTTCGAGACGGCCGCGGACCTGCACGGTCTGCTCGTCCGCGAGTTCCCGGAGTGCGACGGCCTCGCGATGGCCGCGGCCGTGGCCGACTTTATTCCGGAATCGAGCCCCGAGAGGATGCACCGGGAAGACGGCGACCGATCCGTCCGGCTCGCTGCGGGGCGCGACATCCTCGCGAGCCTCGCACCGCTTCGCCGCGGCCAGACCGTCATCGCCTTCGCGGCGGAGACCGAGGACCTCGAGGAGCGCGGCCTCCGCAAGCTCGAGGCCAAGGGGGCCGATCTCGTCGTCGTCAACGACGTCGGCCGCCCCGGCATCGGCTTCGACGCCGAGGAGAATGAAGTCGTCATCCTGACCCGCGAGGGCTCCCGCGAGACGGTGTCCCGCCGCCCGAAACGGGAGGTCGCCGACAAGATCTGGGACGCCTTCCTCGTCCGGAGGAAGTCGATCGTCCATAGTCGATAGTCGATAAGGTGAGATCCGAGCTCGAGTACTTCCGCGACCTCGGCGTCACCGACCTCTACATCGACGCTCCCGCCGCTCCCGCTTCCCTCGTCTCGGGCTCGGTCCGCGATCTCGCTTCTCTCGAGAAGTTCCTGGCCGGCTGCCCGCGGTGCAAGCTCTCGAAGAGCCGCAAGAACATCGTCTTCGGCCAGGGGAACCCGAAGGCCGACCTGATGTTCGTCGGGGAGGCGCCCGGAGCCGAGGAGGACGAGCAGGGCCTCGCCTTCGTCGGCCGCGCCGGCCAGCTCCTGACCAAGATCATCGAGGCGATGGGGAAGAAGCGCGAGGACGTCTGGATCTGCAACGTCTTGAAATGCCGCCCTCCCAACAACCGCAACCCCGAGTTGGACGAAGTCGCCGCGTGCCGCCCGTTTCTCGAGGAGCAGATCCGCCTGATCTCTCCCAAGGCGATCGTCACGCTGGGAACCTTCGCGGCGCAGGCGCTGTTGGAAACCGACGAGCCCATCGGGAGAATGCGCGGGCGCTGGCGGACGGCGCACGGCGCTCGCGTCATGCCGACGTTCCATCCCGCGTTCCTCCTTCGGTCGCCCGAGCGCAAAAAGGACGTCTGGGAGGACATGAAGCTGGTTCGCGACTACCTCGCCTCCGGAAAATGAAACGGGCGGCCCGGAGGCCGCCCGATGGAATCCGATCCCCGAAGGCCTAGGTCACGGTCCCGAAGATGGGGAAGTGGCTGGCGGCGCCCATGAAGAAAAGCATGGGGATCGAGAGCCAGGCGTTGGTGCGCGAGGCGAGGAACGCCCGGCGGGCCCACTTGGGCATGTCGGCGGGCGCCGGCGCTCCGCTCTCGGCCGTGGCCTTCGTCGCCGCGATGATCTTCTGCTGGAGCGGCCAGATGATCATCCAGACGTTCATCATCATGATGTAGCCCATGCCGCCGCCGATGGCGATCGAGATCGTCCGGTTGCTGCCGCCGTTGCGCATGTAGGCGACCGCTCCCCACGCGACGAGGAGCACCAGGACGGCGATGACGACCGCGAGGACCCGCCCATCCTTCAGGGGCCCGCCCGCGACCGACATCCGGAGCAGCGCCGCGACGATCAGCCACGCCACCGTCCAGGCGATCAGCCACCAGACGATCCGGAGCGAGAGCTTCTCGACGCCGAGGAGGATCATGTAATAGACGAAACCGAAGAAGACCGTCCAGACCGCCCCCCAGCGGAACCAGTAGAGCGCCTTGGGCATGAGGTTCGGGACGACCTTCCCCTTGGTCGCGCCGTCGAGCTCTTTCATGAAGTTGACGTTGACGAGGTTGAAGAAGTACAGCAGGCCGATCCAGGTGATGCCCGCCAGGAAGTGCCCCCACCGGAGAAGGAAAAGGACGTTCGTCTGCCAGTCTTGAGGCCAGGTCATGGTTTCCCCTCCCTATCGCAGATGTTCTTGCCGCATTCTGTCACGGCTGGGGAGCGGGTTACTCGAGCGGGCCGAGCAGCGCGTCGGGAGTCAGGGCCGCGTCGAGCTCCCTTTCGGTGAGGACTTTCTTTTCGAGGAGAACCTGGCGGACCCGCACCCCTCGCGAGACCGCCTCTTTGAAGATCTCCGCCGCCTTTGCGTAGCCGATCTTCGGGGTCAGCGCGGTGATCACCGAGGGTGACTCCTCGAGGTAGTGCCGGCACTTCTCCGGGTTCGCCGTGATGCCATCCACGCACTTCTCGCGGAAGACCGGCAGGAAGTTGACGAAGAGCTGCGGTCCCCGCGTCAGGTTGTGGGCGAGCAGCGGCATCATGACGTTCAAGTCGAGCTGTCCGGCTCCGACGGCGAGGCTGTTGGCGGTGTCGAAGCCGATGAGCTGGAAGCAGAGCATGTTCATGCACTCGAGAAGCGAGGGGTTGACCTTCCCCGGCATGATCGAGGAACCGGGCTGGACGGCCGGAAGGCGGATCTCTTCGAGCCCCGTCGCCGGGCCCGAGGCGAGGAGCCGCAGGTCGTTGGAGATCCTTCCCAGCTCGATCGCGAAGGCCCGCAGGGCGGCCGAGTAATCCCCGGCCGCGGCGCGGCTCTGGAGGGCTTCCCTGGGGTCACGAGCGGGAGTGAACGCCTCGCCGGCCAGCCGGGAGAGCTTCTCGATCGCTAGTTCGCGGAAACCGGCCGAGGTGTTGAGCCCGGTCCCCGCGGCGGTGCCGCCGAGCGCCAGCTCGAGCAGCCCGTCGAGCGCCCGCGACAGGGCGTCGCGCCGGTGCGCGAGGACCGAGCCGAACGCGCGGAACTCCTGCCCGAGCGTCACGGGGACGGCGTCCATCAGGTGCGTGCGGCCGGACTTCACGACACCGGCGAACTCGCGGCCCTTTCGCTCGAACGAGGACGCGAGCTTGCCGACCTCGGCGGCCAGCACGCGGCCCACGGCGATCGAGGCCATGTGGAGCGCGGTCGGGAACGTGTCGTTGGTGGACTGGCCGAGGTTGACGTCGTCGTTGGGATTGACCGCCTTCCGGTCGCCCCTCGAGAAGCCCAGGATCTCGGCCGCCCTTCCCGCGATCACCTCGTTGACGTTCATGTGGAACGAGGTCCCGGCGCCGGCCTGGTAGACGTCCACGACGAACTGCTCGAGAAGCCGTCCGTTCAAGATGTCGTCGCAGGCCGCGACGATAGCCCGGACCTTGCGGGCGTCGAGCCCCCCCATCTCGCCGTTGGTCTCCGCGCATGCCCGCTTGATCCGCGCGTAGGCCCGCACCATCTCGGGATGGGCGCGCTCGCCCGAGATCGGGTAGTTCTCGAGGGCCCGCGAGGTCTGGGCGCCCCAGTACGCGTCGTCGGGGATCTCCCGGACGCCCAGGCTGTCTTTTTCCTCTCTCAAACGCTTTCCTCCACCGCTCGCGCCTCCGCGCCTTGCGGGGGCCTGTCCTACAATGGATCGTTCCCGGCCGGGATTGCAAGCTCGGGCGGGAGGAGAACATGAACCCGCCCTCCAGAAGCTGGCTCTCGACCGCCGCCGCCCTGATCCTGGCGGCCGCCTGCCGCAAGGCTCCGGGGCCCGCCGCCGCGGCGGCGGCCGCTCCCGCTTCCCCCGGCAGCGAGGACGCCGTCGTGCAGCCGGCGCAGTCCGCCCCCTCGCTCGCCGACGCAGCCGGCTACCCGTTCCGCCCGGCCGAAAAGAAGGCGGTCGAGGAGTTCCTCCGAAGGCACCCCGAGCTCCGCCTGGCGAAAGACAGCGATCGGGAAGAATCCGGCGAAGGGGACGGAGACCTCCGAAAGCTCTACGGCGTCTATCACCCCTACTTCGTCCGCGGCGACGTGAACGACGACGGGATCCTCGATTTCGTGCTGGCATTCGTGCGGCGGGACTCCTCGCGCGACACGCCCTGGTTCTCGGTCGTCGTGTTCACGGGGAAGAACGACCGTGGAGAGCCGGGGTTCTCCGCCGGAAGCTTCATCGAGCGGGACGTCTCGCTGGCCCGCGGTGACCTCTCCGTGGACCGGGACGCGGTCCTCATCACGCCGGACTTAAACGACGAGAACGTGCGGCGCTACCGGTGGGACCCGATGCGCCGCTCCTACATCTTCGTCCGCGACGACACCGACGAGCCGGACACGCCGGTTCCCTCCCGAACATAAGAATCGGGTGATCGAGCGATCGAGCCATCGGGTGATCGAATCGGGGCCCGAGATCACCGGTTCACCCGATCACCAGATCTCCCGATCCCGAATTGTCCCGGTGGCGCTGCCGCTGCCGATCCGGCGGAGCTTCTCCTACAGGGTCCCGGACTCGCTCGACGCGCCGCTCCCGGGCTCGCGCGTCCGGGTGCCCTTCGGCGAGCGCGCCCTGACCGGCCTCGTCCTGCCGGGAGAGGGGGAGGAGACCTCCGGTCTCCGGGACATCCTCGAGGTCCTCGACTCGGAGCCGGTCTGCCCGTCCGAGCTCCTTGCGACCGCCGGAAAAGTCGCGCGGCGTTTCTTCGCCTCGACCGGAGAGGTCCTGAAGAGCGCCCTTCCGGCGCGGCTGCCGCCTTCGGGAGCGGCGCGCTACCGGATCACGGAGAAGGGCGCCCTCGCCCGGGCCGCCGGCGCGGAAGGGGAGATCCTCGACCGGCTTCGCTCCGGCGCGGCCGTGCGGTTGACCGACCTGCCCGTCGCGGGC
>DATFQY010000233.1:0-10782 GCA_035263845.1 Thermoanaerobaculia bacterium
AGCGGACGCGGCGCATCTGCGGTTTCGCCCCTCCGTAGGATTCGTCCTTGTTGGGGAAGGAGCCGCTGCGGACGTCGGCGGCGTAGGCGCGCGCGGCTTCGCGGATCGTCGTGGAGAGATCGGCGTAGCGGCGGACGAAGCGCGGCGAAACGCCCGTGTTTAACCCCATGACGTCGTGGAAGACGAGTACCTGGCCGTCGCAAGCGGGGCCGGCGCCGATTCCGATCGTGGGTACCGGGATCGCCCGAGTGATCTCGGCGGCGAGGTCGGCGGGGACGGCCTCGAGCACGACTGCGAAGCAGCCCGCTTCGGCGAGCGCCGACGCGTCGTCGAGGATCTCGCGCGCGGCGCCGCTGTCGCGCCCCTGCACCTTGAAGCCGCCGAGCTTGCGGTAGGACTGGGGAGTCAGGCCGAGGTGGCCCATCACGGGGATGTCGGCGGCGAGGATCGCCTCGACGGCGGGAAGGACGCGGCGGCCTCCCTCCACCTTGACGGCCGCGCATCCTGCCTCGGCGAGGAAGCGCCCGGCGTTGGAGACCGCTTCGGAGACGTCGGCCTGGTAGGAGAGGAAGGGCATATCGCCGACGACGAGCGCGCGGCGGGTCGCGCCGGCGACGGCCGCCGCGTGGCGGACCATCGTGTCCATGTCGGCGGACAGCGTGTTGGCGCGGCCATAGACGGTCATCTCGACGGAGTCGCCGGCTAAGAGGACGTCCATTCCGGCGGCATCGAGGAGCCCGGCGGACGGGGCGTCGTAGGCCGTCAGCATCGCGATGCGGTCGCGTCCCTTGGCGGCGAGGAGATCGGGTACGGTGACGGGGGAAGTCTCGGCGAGAGAGGCCATGTCGCGCTCCTTTCCTCTCGGTCCACGTCCCGAAATGGGATCGCGGCCGATCAGGGCGTCGAAGGGAAATTATAGCGCGCAGCGATCGGGCTTCGCGTCGTAGGGGAGGGGCTTGCCCCTCCCGCCCGGTCGTGCCCTATCGGAGGATCGATAACGCGGTTTGTTCGAGAAGATCCTTTGCTCGCTTCGCTTTGCTCAGGATGACAGCGTGGGCGCCGTTGGCGCTCACGCTGTCACTTGCTGGCGGCGGGGACGTAGTACTGGACGCCCTTTTTGGCGCGCTGGATCTGGGCGACCAGGTCGTCGAAGTCGGTGCTGCGGTTCACGAAGTCGATCTCGTTGGTGTCCACGACGAGGAGGGGCGTGTCTTCATAGTGGTAGAAGTAGTAGTTGTAGGCCTCGATCAGCTGCGCCACGTACTCCGGCGTGAGCCCCCGCTCGTAGGAAGCCGCCTTCTTCTTGACCCGCTTCATGCAGGTCTCCAGCGACCCCTGCAGGTAGATGACGAGGTCCGGGCGCGGGATCGACTCGGACAGGAGCGAGTAGAGCCGGTCGTAAATCATCAGCTCCGAGTCGTCCAGGTTCAGGCACGCGAAGATCTTGTCCTTGGGGAAGTGGTAGTCGGCCACGACGAGGTTGGTGAAGAGGTCGATTTGCGCGATCTCGCGCTGCTGCTGGTAGCGCGAGAGAAGAAAGAAGAGCTGCACCTGGAAGGCCGCGCCCTTCTTCTTTTTGTAGAACTCGGGCAGGAAGGGGTTGTCCACGTCCTCGAGGATCTTGGTGCCGTGGAAGCGCCGGGAAAGCTGCTCGACGAGCGAAGTTTTGCCGACGCCGATGGGGCCGTCGATCGCGACGTGGCGAAGGGGGATGTCGCCTTCCGACGGGATCGCCATCGGCCACCGATTGTAACGTGCCGCCGCCGAACCCACGTTCCGTAGAATCGCGCGCGATGGCGGACATTTATGGTCCGACCGGTGCGCCTCTCTACGACGCGGCGTCCACGCGCCTGAGGGGCGGTTCGGGCGACGCGGCCTTCTACCTGTCCCTGGCGAAGAAAACGGGCGGGCCGGTCCTGGAGCTGGGCTGCGGGTCCGGCCGCGTGCTGCTGCCGATCGCGCGTGCGGGCCTCGAGTGCGTCGGGCTCGATGCCTCGAGCGCGATGCTGGCGCGTCTGAAGCGCAACGGGCCGCCGTCGAACCTCTCCGTCGTACGGGGTCGGATGCAGGACTTCGACCTGCCGGGGAAACGGTTCGCGCTGGTCTACTGCGCCTTTCGGGCGTTCCAGCACCTGCTGATCGTCGAAGACGAGCTCTCGTGCCTGGCGGCGGTGCGCCGCCACCTCGCGCCGGGAGGGACCTTCGCCCTGGACGTCTTCGCCCCGAAGCTCGACCGCATCGCGCTGTTAAAAGAGCCGGAATTCCTCGAGGTCCAGTGGAAGGACGGCGACACGCAGGTCCGCCGGCTCGCGAGCGTGACCCGCGACCCCGCCACGCAGGTCTTCGAGGTGAAGTTCCGCCACGAGCTGTGCCGCCCGGGAAAACGTCCGGAGAGCCGAACGGTCACGACGAAGATGCGCTGGATCTTCCGTTACGAGCTCGAGCACCTGCTCGCCCGCGCGGGCTTCACACGGATCGAATTCTTTGGCGGGTTCGACCGCCGGCCGTACGACTACTTCTCCGGGGAAACCGTGGCGGTTGCCCGCCTCTAGGGGGCCCGGCCGCTCAGAAACGGGCGACCTGGCCCGTGTCGTTCATGGCGACCCAGAAGTTCACGCCGTCGCTGCAGGCTCCGAGCGGCTGGCTTCCGAGGTCGAACGATCCGAGCGGCGACAGGTCGGCCGCCTTCCATAGGGAGACCGTGGTCGAGGCCTGATTCGTAACGAGGATGCGCTGCCCGTCGAACACGGCCTGCGTCGGACCGGACAGGCCGTTTCCGGTCAACGTCTGAAGCAGCACTCCCGTGGACGCGCGGACGACGGAGACCGTATTTGCGAAGTTGCCGGGAACCCAGAAGCTTGCTCCGTCGAAAACCGGCATCAGGGGACGGCCGCCGACGGTCATCGTCTGCAGGATGGCGCCGTTGGCGTCCAGCTTCAGGAGCTTGTTGAGGGTCTGGTCGGTCACCCAGACGTTGGCCCCGTCGAAGATCGCTCCGTAGACCGCGCTGAAGCCGGTCGTGACCGTCGTCACCGTCCACGGGATCGTCGGGCCGGGAGTGACGATCCCGACGGCTCCCGTCTGGCCGGCAACCCAGACACGCGAACCGTCGAATGCGATCCCAAAGAGCGATCCCGGGAGGTTGCTCGCGACCAGCGTGGCGACTCCCGCCGGCTGCGACGGGTCAATCGAGGAGAGTCTTCCGGGAATGGACTGGCCGGTGACGAGAACACGGCCCATCGCCGGGAGGGCCGCCTCCGCGTCCTCCGCGGTCCAGGTCTCGAGCAGCTTCCCGTCGCTCGCCCGCACTCGCGCCACATTGAAGGGGAGCAAGGTCGGAACCCAGATGTCGGTGCCGTCCGAAGCCGGATACTGCGGAAAGCCGCCGACCGTGGTGAAGCCGAGGACCGTGGCGTTCATGGACGTCCAGAACTGGTCGAGCGCCGCCCGGCGGCTTCCGCGCTTCAACGCCGC
Source organism: Thermoanaerobaculia bacterium (assembly GCA_035263845.1). Taxonomy (GTDB): domain Bacteria; phylum Acidobacteriota; class Thermoanaerobaculia; order UBA5066; family Gp7-AA6; genus JAWOLE01. The sequence continues at coordinate 3,475 of DATFQY010000233.1, forward strand.
GTCCACAGTGCGGGAGAGAAACGCGGCCATCTGGAGGCGGCTGACCGGGCTCGCCGGATCGTAGGTCGTCGCCGTCGTTCCCGTCGTGATTCCCAGGTAGAAGATCTCGAGGACGAACGGGCAGAAGACGGCATCCGTGAAGTCCGTGAACGGGCCGCAGCTTCCCAGAAGCGCGCTCGAAGCGCCGATCCCGGTCGCCAGCCCCGCGCACACGAAGATCGCCAACCGACGCAAGACAGCGTTTTTCATTGCGTACAGGGTAACTCAGGGCCTCATCAGGACGTCGGCGATGCCGAATGCCGCCAGCGTGAGCGAGACGATCCCGTTGGCCGTGAAGAAGGCCGTATTGATGCGGGAGAGGTCGCCGGGTTTGACGATCGCGTGCTGGTAGAGGAGCGCCGCGGCGGTTGCGGCGATTCCGACGGCGAAGAGGACGCCGCCTCCCGACAGCTTCCAGACGGCCACGAGCAGGGGAACCATCGCGACGTGCAAGACCGTCGAGAGGACGAGGGCGGCGCGCGTGCCGAGGACCGACGGGATCGATTTGAGATCTGTGCGGCGGTCGTGTTCCTCGTCCTGGAGGGAATAGAGGATGTCGAAGCCCGCCGTCCAGACGAGGACCGCGAGGCCGAGCAGGATCGGCAGAAGGTCGATGGACCCGCGCACCGCGATCCAGGCGCCGACGGGAGCGAGCGCCAGGCAAAGGCCGAGCACCAGGTGCGACGCGGCGGTGAAGCGCTTCGTGTAGGCGTAGACGAGGAGCAGCGCGAGCGCCACCGGCGAGAGCAGGAACGTCAGCCGGTTCAAGCTCGCCGCCGCGGCGAGGAAGACGACGATCGAGGCGGCGAAGAAGACCCGGACGAAGGCGACCGAGAGGGTTCCCGCCGGCAGGGCGCGGGATGCCGTGCGCGGGTTCGAGGCGTCGATCTCGCGGTCGGCGAGCCGGTTGTGCGCCATCGCGGCGCTTCGCGCGCCGACCATCGCCGCGAGGATCTTGAAGAGAACGGAGAGCCTCGGGACTCCTTCCGCGGCGAGGACCGCGGAGAGCAAAGCGAAGGGGAGCGCGAAGAGGGTATGGGAGAACTTGATCATCTCGAGCGTCAGTCTCAGCTGACCTGGCAGGCTCCTCGGGACAGCGGAGGGGCGCAGGGGCGGAGGGGCGGAGGAGATCGCTCCACTCCCCTCTGCTCCTCGGCTCCTCTGCTCCTCTCCTCTCACTTTTTTCTTCCCGTCCACCGGTCGTCCTTTCCGGGAAGGTCGAGGCCGAGCAGACGCGCGGCTCGGCGGCAGTAGGCGCTGAGCATCCGATCGAGCGACGGCTCGGAAATGTAGAAGGCGGGGGAGGGCGGGGCGAGGATCGCGCCGGCGAGCGCGGCGCGGCGCATGTTCTCGATGTGCACGAGCGAGTAGGGCGACTCGCGGAAAGAGAGGACGAGGGGCCGCCGTTCCTTCAGCGCGACGTCGGCCGCGCGCTGGAGAAGGTCGCGGGAGATCCCGTTGGCGATCGCGCCGAGAGTCCCCGCGCTGCAGGGGACGACGATCATTCCCGCGACGGGGTAGGAGCCCGAGGCGATCGACGCCCCGACATCCGAGTTGTCGTGGAGCTCGATGCGGCGGCGGGCGGCGGCGCTTGCCCCGAGGCCGGCGATCCAGTCCTTAACGGACGAGATTCCGGCGTCGAGCTCTCCCCGCGCAACTTCGAGGGCGGCCTCGGAGAAGACCAGGTGAAGTCGGGAGAGGCCGCGCGCGGACAGGGCCGTTTCGACGAAACGCCGGGCCAGAAGGGCTCCCGACGCCCCGGAAACGCCGACGACGATCTCTTTTTCCGGCACGCGGCCAGTCTATCCGGGGTGTGACAAGCGTTTCGTCGGGGTGCCAAGAGATTTTGCGCCGTCGATCTCGCTGAGAATCCCGCGGGCTCCGGCGGCGCCGGCGGAGTCCCCCGCAAAAACCTTTGACGGCGGCGGCTCCGCCGCGGTTGCGCTCCCTCCAGGCTCAACTTCTTTGTCCTCATCAATTGTCGCGACCGCTCCCGCTGCGGCACGGGTCTCGCCTTCTCCGGCGCTCCGTAACGAAAGGAGGTGCCGATGGAGAACGCCTGATCGCAGGGACCCGATGAGGACAAAAGCCAGAAAAACGAACCCACCACTTTTTTCAAAGCCACGGAACGAAACAACAAGTTTTCAGAAGGAGCTCTCGATGAATCGAATCGCCGTCCGCGCCGCTCTCGCCCTCGCGGCCGTCCTGTACGTCTCGGGCCTGGCGGCGGCGGCAGACACCACCACGGCCGACCCCGCCTCCGGCAAGAAGATCAACATCAACCAGGCGTCGGCCAAGGAGTTCACCAACCTTCCCCGGGTCGGCACCAAACAGGCCGAGCGCATCGTCGAGTACCGCAAGGAGCACGGCCAGTTCGCCCGCGTCGAAGACCTCATGGAGGTCAAGGGTGTGGGCGAGAAGCTCTTCACGACCCTCAAGCCCTACCTCGCTCTCTCCGGTCCCACCACCCTGACCGAGAAGGTCTCCTCCAAGGGCTCCCGAGGCGGCTCCTCGAAGGCCAAGTCGGGAACGAAGTCCTCTCGCAACACCGTCCCGGTGGGCAAGGGCCGGTGATCCTTCCGCCTGCCCGGAGCTCCCGTCCCGGGGGCTCCGGGCCCTCCTCTTCGGCTTCGCACTCGATGGGTTTTTCGCTGCCTGAATTCTTCGTCTTCCTTTTGATCCTGGTTTCGGTGACCGCGATCGCGGCGCCGACGGCGTTCGAACTTCAGGCCGCGCTGGCCGTGAGGTCCGCGGCGGGGGAGGTGCGCGCGGCGCTCTATTACGCGAGGGCGCAGGCGATCCAGCGCTGCCGCAACGTCGGGTTGAAGTTCCGCCGCAACGGGGACCGGTACGAGTGGACCCTCTACGTGGACGGAAACGGCAACGGGATCCGGACGGCTGAGATCACGAAGGGAATCGACAAGCCGCTCGGCCTCGCGGTCCCCTGGGGACGCGGCGACGTCTTTCCGGGCATCCTCACCGGAGTCCGCGTACCCGATCCGGGAAGCCCCGGCAAGTTCCTGATCGGCGCCAATGATCCGATCCGATTCAACTCTTCCGACATCTGCTCGTTCTCGCCGGTCGGCGAGTCCACCCCCGGATCGATCTACCTCTGGGACGGCCGCGACCGGATGGCCGTCATCCGGGTCTTCGGCCGCACTGCCAAGGTCCGGACCCTCTTCTACCGGCGTGGAGACAAGGAGTGGAAACCATGACAACCGATTCAGGAAAGAGGATACGCGGCGGCGACCCCGTCCTTCCCCGGCCAGAGGAGAACGCCCTCGTGCCGGGCGCCGGCGGGGATCCGACCGCCGGCCGCGACACAGTTCCTCAGGTCTGCATCGCTTCCGATCCCGACCCCGCTCCAGACGACGCTGTCGCGGACGCGGGCGCCCCCGGCGATCGAGGCGGCGCCGATCACGCTGCGCCAGGCTTCGAGCTTCCCGGCCGCGGCGAGCGAGAGGACCCGACGCTCCGCGTCGAAGGTCCCGGCTCCGTCGGGGAAAGGTCCGCCGCGGTCGAGAGCTTCGAGCGACGCGCTCAGGAAATCGCTCGGACGGCCGAGCTCGGCGAAGGGCCCCTCGTGCCGCAGGAGTCCGATCGCGCGCGGATTCTCCCGCAGGAGAGGCTCGCACAGGTCCGCGACCAGGCCCGTCTCCCCGCCCGGGATCCGGGCGAGCAGGCCGGGCGACAGCACGGCGACGCCGGTGTAAAGCAGGGGATCGGGGCCGGAGCCGCCGAAGGCCGTGATGCGGTCCCCTTCGGCCTGAAGCGGCGTGTACCAGTCCGGATTCCGATTCTCTACGACGAGGAGCGTCGCCTCGTTGCCGGCCTTTCGATGAACGTCCAGCAGCCCCCCGAAGTCCGGTTGAATGAACGTGTCCGTATTCAGAAGGAGGAAGTCCCCGCCGGAAAGCCAGCCGGCGGCGTTTCGGAGCGCGCCGGCGGTGCCGAGGATTTCCGGCTCCGGGAAGAAGCGAACATCCGGGAGATCCGCCGGGCGATCGCGCAGCTCGCGTTCGATCTTTTCGCCAAGATGATGAAGGTTGACGCCCGCTTCGAGGATGCCGTGGCGCTTGAGAAGCGCCAGGTGCTGCCGCAGAAGCGGGACGTTTAGGAAGGGGACGAGGGGCTTAGGGATCGTCTCGGTGACCGGCCGGAAACGTTTTCCGTAGCCGGCGGCGAGGAGGAAAGCCCTCATCCGGGCCGCGTGAAGATCATGTCCCCGGGAAGGGTGGGGTCTTCCTTGCGCCGGTCGGCGTAGAGGCGGGCGTAGGTGTAGGGGATCGCGCGGGAGAAATCCAGCTCCAGCGCGGCGACGCATCGCCGGATCGCGACCGGGCTTCCCTCGACTTCCACGAAGTTCCCGATCGGGGTTTCATCCAGGGCGACCGCGCACTCTTCCAGGGTCCACTCCTCGCGCCTCTTCTCGTATCGGAAGCGGCGGACGAAGCCCAGGGCGCGGAGGATCGCCTCGGCCTCCTCCGGATCGGTGACGCGCGTCTCCCTCTCCTCTCGGGTCTTGATGCCGCCCTCGAAGCGGGCGGCGCCCTTGTAGGTCAGGATCCCCGGGCCACCGGCCTCCCCTTCGCGGCGCAGGCGCAGCGCCTGACCGGCGGAGCGCAGGCGGCCCTCGGCGTCGTCGTAGAGCTCGTTGGATTCGAAGTGGAGCACCGACTTCAAAGACGCGCCCAGGTCCCGTAGCTTCCCGCGGACCGCCTCGGGGTCCTCGCAGGGAAGCTTGACCTCGACCTCTTCGCGCCGGGGCTTTGCGGGATCGGCGGCGGAGGTCACGGGAGGAGCTTGCGGGCGAGCTCCTGGGCGCGCTTTCCGTCCACGCGCCCGCGGTGCCGCGCCATGACCTCCTTCATCAGGAGGCCGACGTCCTTGCCCGACGCGAAGCCCTTCTCCGCGATGATGGCCTTGAGCGTGGCTTCCAGATCCGAGTCGGACATGCCCTGCGGCAGGTACGACTCCAGGATCGCCAGCTCCTCCTTTTCGGACGCGGCGAGGTCCGCGCGCCCGGTCTTTTCATAGACCTCGATGGACTCGCGGCGCTGTTTGACGGCGCGCCGCAAGACGGCCTCGGCTTCCTCGCCGGTCAGGTCTCGCTGCGCGTTGATCTTCTCGTTCTTCAGCGCGGACAGGGCGAGGCGCAGCGTGCCGACCCGCCGCTTGTCGCCGCTCTTCATCGCGGCCTTCAGGTCCGTTTCGATCCGCGCCTGCATGGCTCAAAGCGTATCGTACGCCCCATGCGGCGATTTCTCGTCGGGACCGCGGGGCACATCGATCACGGCAAGACGGCCCTCGTCAAGGCGCTGACGGGAATCGACGCCGATCGTCTTCCCGAGGAAAAGAAGCGCGGGATCACCATCGACCTGGGCTTCGCCCACGCGGAGTGGGAGGGCGTGCGCCTCTCCTTCGTGGATGTCCCCGGCCACGAGCGGTTCGTGCGCAACATGCTGGCGGGCGCCGGCGGGATCGACGCGGTGCTCCTGGTAGTGGCCGCCGACGAGTCCGTGATGCCCCAGACTCGCGAGCACTTCGAGATCGTGCGGCTCCTGGGGATTCGCCGGGGAGTCGTCGCGGTGACCAAGATCGACCGCGTGACGCGCGATCTCGTCGAGATCACCTCGGCGGAGGTCCGCGACCTGACGAAGGGATCCTTCCTCGAGAAGGCTCCCGTGGTCCCCGTCTCCGCCCGCTCGGGAGAGGGCCTTGCCGAGTTGAAGCGCGCCCTTCTCTCCGTCGCCTTCGACGAGGGCTCGGCGGCCAGGGAAGCGCGTGGCGTGCGTCTGCCGGTGGATCGCGCGTTCTCGATCGCGGGATTCGGGCCCGTGGTCACCGGCAGCCTCGTTTCGGGAACGATCTCGAAGGACCAGAAGCTCGAGCTCCTGCCGGCCGGGCGGCCGGTGCGGGTGCGGAGGCTCGAGGTCCACGGCCGCGAGGTTCCCGAAGCCCGTGCCGGCGAGCGGGTCAGCGCCAACCTCGCGGGAGTCGAGCTCGAGGAGCTTCACCGCGGCGTCGTGCTGGGGACGCCGGGCGCCTTCGCGGTCAGCGCGCTCCTGACCGCGCGGCTGGAGCTTCTGCCCGGAGTGCCACCGGTCAAGAGCGGCGACCGGCTCTCCTTCCACCACTACTCGGCCGAGGCCCGCGCCGCCGCGCGCGTCCTGGCCGGCCGCGTCCTCCAGTCCGGCGAATCGGGACGCGTGCAGTTGAGGCTTTCGCGGAAGGTGGCCGCTCTGCCCGGAGACCGGTTCGTTCTGCGGCGCCTCTCGCCGGTCGAGACGATCGGCGGGGGCGTCGTCCTCGATCCGCTCTGGCCCCCGGTCCGCCGGTCCACGCCGGAGGCGCTGGCGCAGCTCGACCGGCTCGACTCGGACCTTTCCGGCAAGCTCCTCGCCTGGATCGAGCAGGCGCGGGACGCGGGGGTGGCCGAGGAAGCGCTCGCGGCCCGCGCCGGGGTGTCCCGCGAAGAGGTCCGGGCCGCGATGGCGGGCGTCGTCGCCGCCGGCCGGGCGCACGTGCTGCGCCGGTCGCCCGAGCGCTACATCTCGGAGGAAGCGCTCGCGAAGCTGGCCGCGCGCGCTCGCGCCGAGATCGAGAAGGCCCTCGAGGGAGCGAGCGGCGCCGTCGGCGTCTCGCGGGGAACTCTGCTGGCTCGTCTCCTGCCGTCGGCCGATCCGAGGTGGGCCGAGGCGATCGAGAAGGCGATGGTCGCGCGCGGCGGGTACCTGCTCGCCGGCGAGGAAGCGCGGCTGCTCGGCCGCGAGGACCTCCCCGGGGCGGAAAGGCAGCTTTCTGAGCGGGTCGCCGAGGCGTTCCGAAAACGCGGGCTGGATCCGCCGTCGCTGCCGGACGTCGCGCAGGAGGTCGGGCACAAACCGAAGGTCGTCGAGGGACTGGCGAGCTACCTCGTCAAGAAAGGCGAGCTGTTGCGTCTGCCGGGCGGCTGGATCATCTCCAGGGACGCCGTGGACGGAGTGATCCAGAAACTGCGCGCCTCGGGAAAGCAGACCTTCGAAGTCCCCGAGTTCAAGGAGATGTTCGGCCTGACCCGCCGCCTCGCGATCCCCCTCCTCGAGTACCTCGACGGCGCCAAGGTGACGCGCCGCGTCGGCGAAAAGCGCCAGGTGATTTCGCCGGGTTAGTCAATATCAAATGGTGCCGTAGGGGCGGGGCTTGCCCCGCCCGCCCCTGTGAACTACGCCGCCGCGTCGAGACCGCTACGCTCTCGCAGATGCCGAACTGGTTCCGAGCGCGCTTCAG